>NZ_JAKRMY010000009.1 GCF_022346005.1 Corynebacterium sp. ACRPS | reverse complement strand
GAGGCGATCGCGTTGAGCGTTGCTCCGGGGGTCGACTCGTACAACGAGACTGCGTCGCGCTTGAACTGCTCGGTGTAGGTCTTGCGTGGCATGGTGGAAAGGTACCTCACTTCCCCAGCGAGATGCTGGTTTCAAGGTGTCCACCATCTGGGGGTCAGGTCCGGTAGAGTCTTGGAAGTTATTGCCAGCGGCCAAGGAACCAGACTGGAGAAACTAGTAGTCTTCGAATGGCGAATGCCGCGTGCTCTCACTGCACTTACAGTAGGCTGTGCTCTTGGTCTCGCTGGAGCTTTAACACAATCAGTAACCAGAAATCCGCTAGCCAGTCCTGACATTTTAGGCATAACCGCCGGCGCCTCAGCAATGGCGGTTACGGTTATCGTCTTCGGCTCGGGTACCGGCATCATAGGCTGGTTGGCCGGCATTGGAGTCCCACTGGCCGCTTTTATCGGAGCTGTCAGTACAAGCATCGTCGTGTGGGTTCTTTCCTGGAAAGGAGACGCAAACCCGTTCAGGCTCTTACTCTCGGGCATAATCATTACGTCGCTGTTGTCTGGTTACATCAGCTTCGCCATGATTCGTGCGCAATTGCACGATGCCTCCGTCGCTCAATTTTGGCTAACTGGCTCATTAGACCGAGCAAATTGGACGACTACCTTTCCAGTAGCTATTGCATTAATAATATCTGCACCAACCCTCGGATGGGTTAGTTACCAACTGCATCCCACGGCACTGGGCCAGGATTTGGCAAGAGCTCTTGGCTCTCGTTTCAATGCGGTGCAATTCTCTGTACTCATGCTCGCCGTAGCGTTGACTGCCGTTGCTGTCTCCGCAGCAGGCCCCATTGGCTTTGTAGCCTTTGTTGCTCCTCAAATAGCACTTCGTGTCTGTCGTACCGCAACACCACCGCTGCTAGCTTCCGCCTTTACTGGAGCGATTCTTCTACTCGGCGCAGACGTCGTCATTCAAGCTCTGTTGGGGGTCGAGCTTCCTGTTGGAATCGTTACTTCGATAATTGGGGGCCTGTTTCTGCTCTATTTACTTGTTCAGCAAAATCGGAAGGTCCAATCAGCTTAATGTCTGCCCCATTAAACTCCCCACGCACAGCAATTTCCGCCTCAAACCTCACCGTAGGATACGCGCGCAATACTCCGATCCTTGAAAATATTGATGTAAGACTCCCGAAAGGCAAAGTCACTACGATTGTTGGTCCCAACGGGTGCGGAAAATCAACACTCTTACGCAGCCTCGCAAGACTGTTACCCCTAGAAAGTGGCACTGTCATGTTAGGTGAACGCAATATCACTGAACTTCGCCGAAGGGATGTGGCTACAAAAATTAGTGTGTTGCCGCAGGCCCCCGTTGCGCCAGAGGGTTTACTAGTATCCGATCTTGTCGCTCGCGGGCGCCATCCACATCAATCATGGCTGCGCCAGTGGTCAGCAACCGACGAGCAGGAGGTTTATTCCGCGCTCACACAAACCGGATCCCTTCAATTCGCCGAACGCTCCATTAATGAACTTTCCGGTGGCCAACGCCAACGAGTGTGGATTTCCATGGTTCTAGCTCAAGACACAGAGATTATGTTCCTCGACGAACCCACAACATACTTAGATTTGGCGACGTCCATCGAAATTCTCGAGCTCATTCGTTCGCTGCGAACAAAGCTGGGGCGCAGCATCGTCATGGTTTTACATGACCTCAACTTAGCCATTCGATATAGCGACCATTTGATTGCAATGAACCAAGGGAAAATCATTGCAACCGGGGCGCCCAAGGAGATCATTTCTCCTCAATTACTTCACGCCGCATTCAACTTAAACGCTTTGGTTATTGAAGATCCGGTTACAGGAGGCCCACTCGTTGTCCCCTCTGGCGCTAATATCTAGCTACGCCACACCCCCATGCACGCCTACAACTGCCGGCGGGCTTAGATCGAAAATATAAAAAGACCTTCACCCGTGCTTTCCACCGGTGAAGGTCTAAAAATTGGAGACAGGGGCAGAATTGGAAACCACTGTCTCCAATTAAAAGAGCTTCGAATACTTATACGTGAGCCAAAAGAGTGTTGGCCATGTACTCGGAGCCTGCATCCGACGGATGGAAGTTCATGTTGTAGTTCGGCGTCGTGGTGTCAATCAAACCGGCAACCCAACGCTGGGCATCTGGAGCACATGTATCATGGCCGCGAGCGCCATCAATCATGTCAACGTAGGTCGCCCCAATGGAATTAGCCGCCTCGATTTGGTTAGCGCGGTTCCAATTTTCGACATCCCGCAGGATTGGGACGTAGATACCGCCTGGGCGGTTCGGAATCACATTGACTGCGCAGAAGGTTGCGTGTTCACGATCCACCGTGGGTAGCGCGCCCGATACAACGATCTTAGCTCCCGGTGCTGCACGGTGAATCTTGTCGCCAGCTTCCCGCAGACGGTTCACATAGTTGTCGTGGACGTTTTTCGGGATATCCGGAGAACTCTTCAACACATCGAAGTTAAATGGACCGTAGTCATTCATTCCTACAGCGATGACGACGGTAGAGTCGTTGCGGACGTCACCGTTGGCAATAGCCCGGTCCAAGCGTTGATTCATGGTGTTGGAAGTCTGAGCGGTGCAGGACCAATCGGCCAGTGGTCGATTCGTCTTTGCAGCAAGCTTCCGCGGCCAGTTATTAGGCGCCTGAAGGCACCCCTCGCGTTGGGGATAGTTATCGGTTGCGCCAGGAACCCCACGGAAGGTATTCCGGACTTGGTCAGGGTTAGCGGAGTAGGAGTCACCGAGCGTGACGAGATTACCGGTCGGTGCGGCTGACGCGACACCGGAAAGACCAGTAGCGAGCATGACTGCTCCGCAAGCTGCAGCAATGTATTTGCTCACAAGGCGCATAGTTGCGTTTCCTTTCAATCAATATTGAGTTACTTTTCTAGCCTTCCGATAGATAACGTCCCGCATTGAGGGCGTCATTAACATCGATATACACAATTTATAGATAGTATCCATCGGCGACCATGATTACCGCTATGACTATAGCGAACTCTCCCAGTGAGCGCAGCTTTTCATACTTTAATCTCAACACATTAGTATTTTTACTCACATTTCTTATATTTCTTACGCAACCCCAGAGGAAGTATTTAATTTTAATATAAGCGAGCTCTATTACTACTAGGTTTTGCGATATCAAAACTTGGAATTTTTCTGACGGGGAAGGTATCCCACTTAAATTCTCATTTTTGTTCCAATATCCAGCCGCGGAATCCAAATCATTTGCATCGGCCCCACGCACCTGTACCCCGCCGGAAGGGCTGAAGTCTCCGATAGCTTCTGAGGAATCCGCGGACCCGCCCTCGACCTCCTCAAGGATGCGCTCACCGAATAATGTGACCCCCAGATATCACTCAAGGGGTGGTTACGTCCGCTAGTGTGGTGTATCTGTAACCCGTGGTAAGCCTCGTGCCGGTGCACAATAAGGCGACCATCACGGGTACCTTTCGAATCAACTTCTACTTATCCTCGAAAGGAATGTAACCGCGATGGCCGCTAACCCCCATCATATCGATCCCACTGCGTATCTGGAAGAATTGCTCACCCAAGCCTTACCAGACTTGATGCGCCAGATGCTGACAGACTTCATTAACCAGATACTTTCGGCCCAGGCTGACACTGTCTGCGGCGCTGATTACGCCACGGTATCTCCACAACGGACTAATACCCGCAATGGCTACCGCCACCGTCCCTTAGACACCAGGGTAGGAAGCATTGACGTTGCTATCCCGAAGCTACGTCACGGCGCATTCTTTCCCGACTGGCTCTTAGAAAGGCGCACCCGGACCGAAAGAGCCCTGACTACCGTGATAGCCACGTGTTATCTCAAAGGGGTCTCCACGAGATGCTCAGAACGGGGTGTTTGAAGTAGCTCGGTGAGGATCGTGAAGTGCGATGGTGGGGATCGTGAAGCGGTGTTTTAGGTAGATCTTCTCTTATGCGTATGGCAACTCGGCTGTACGCGGAAAGAGAAAGGACGCCTTTATGGTGGACTACTGTCATGTGATGCGCTTGTTGCTTCGGGGCGAGTCGTATCGGTTGATTCAAGCCCGGACTGGGGCTGCCCCGGCAACGATTTCAAAGGCCAAGAAGTCCATGGACGCGCACGGCATCGTTGATGAGGCTCAGGTCAATGATTTGAATTCGGAAGACCTTCCCAAAATGGTCGGTGACAAGCGTTCTATCGCGTTTAGTGACTTTGTTCCTATTGACTTTGATGCGGTTGCAGCTGAGCGTGTTGGCAGGAAGAAAACGCCGCTGAATGTCTTGTGGTCGAATTACGTCGCTACCCCTACTGAGTCTTCGCTGCTCTCCGCCCAACTTTACAACAGCACGACGATTTGTATACCTATAGCACCTTCAATGCCCGATACACGGTAGGTTTGGAACGGAATCTATGTGGGCACAATCAGAAGCTATAAAAGATCATATTACTTGCATCCAAGCCTATACTTTCGGAGAATCTCCTTGGCTTGGCGGCAACAGGTGCTAGGTGTGTGTTAGTAAAATTGGCGCGGGTTAATGTCGCGACCGGGTGACATCGATTTATACATCCTTAATGCGGGTCGATTTACTTCGATTGCGGGACTGGCCTATGGCCAACAATATAAACGTGTTTAAAAATACGTTTACTAGAGACAACAAATCGATGGAATCATGTCCTAGACCTAAAAATCCTGATAGGCCTAGGACAAACGCTAGACAGGTACTTAAAGAGGCTGCTATAAAAACCCATTTAGCGGTGGTTTTTCTGTACCTGTATAGCGCGCACCAAATAATTAGGGTGATTCCAATTAAAACTAGAACTCGGCTATTTTCCATGTCTACTTACGATGAAATGCGCAACTGTATTTCTTGATTCTAGATTCTAGCATCGAGTTGCATACGGGAATACGATGTTTGGGGAGTACTTTCCTCCGAGGGCTCGGATGGTAAGGCATCGACCTGTATTAGTGGCGTGAGCTGCTACTGCGGAAGCGCCTGCGCACGCACCTTTGGCTAACCAAGAGCCTAGGCCAACTCCTGCTAATTTACGGGCGCAGTAAGCAGTTCCTATGGCGATCCCGCTCGTCTCGTCTTTGGAAAAGACTAGCTCTTGTCCGATTTTCTTTCCCCAGCCATGAACGTCTCGGATATAAGGATCTGAAATAACCGGCTTGCCGGCAGGGCTCGACGAGATGTGCTGGATTATCCTATCTCCATCAACTGAAAAATGAGTATTTACCTGGTTTCCATCTACGTCTTTGGCCCAGGCAGGTTCAATGTATGCGCTAGGTTCCTCACCTTCTGCTGGACGTACTAAAATATGTCCGCTTGGAAGCTTTTCAAGAAAGGAATCTGAGAACTCAAAAGAAAGTTCCAAAGGGGCGTCTCCATCGCTAATGCTAACTAGCTGGTTGCCATCTTCGCGCTCTATTAACTTTGTCTTTGTTCCTGCGTTCTTCGATGGCGCCGGAGTGGTTATGCTGTCCTGCTGTGGAAGCAAGGATCCTTCGTTTATTTTTAAGCTTCCATCGTTTGGTACCCATTTCTCTCCAGTAGAGGGAGAGGGAGTCTTTGTATTTGCGGCAACGATTGAGTCAACTAGTCCGTCATCAATCTCTGTAGCTGTAGCCGAGGGAGCGAATGCTAAGAAGCTGACACTAAGCGTGGAGGCGGCCAAGATGGAGATTCCCCTTTTTGAAAATGGGGTGTAGTGAAGCATGTTCTTATCCTTGCTGAGGGAGTGAGTATGTTCTTGGAACAATTTGACTATCCCACAAATAAACCTATTTCGTAAGATAATGTGATAAATATAATCACTGCACCTAGGGCCGGTTTTATTTCTGTAAAATAGGCAAGGTTGCATTCTTAATATTCGGGATCGAAGTTTGAGAGTGGGGACGAATATGCCTTTCTTCCTGATCGATGAAACCGTTACAGGAAGCGAATAAGGCAGGCCTGGTGATTACGTTCTATGCCTTTGCAACCACAGTGGTTATGCTGTCACTCTTTCTTCTTTAGGCGATAAGCACCATCGTGCTGTTTAACAAAGAGATGAGTGCTCTTTTGCACCTATATGACTTGCCGTGATTGTTATTCTGCCAACCCTTGGCCGCAGTCTGAGATGGATGCCGACCATGTCACAGCGTGGTCGAAGGGTGATGCCACCGAAAGCAACTGTGAGCTGTTGTGTAAGTCCCACAACCGCGCGAAGGGTAACGCTTAGGGGCGTGTCGGGCAGCATCACTTCCAAACCGGCTTAAGTGACAAAATGCCATCGCTAAAGTCCCAATTTGAGTCCCAGGGCGTGCGCCTTAAGAGAAATAACTAAAGCCCCTACCAACGTTTCCGCTGGTAGGGGCTTGGAAGTTGGTAGCGGGGGCAGGATTCGAACCTACGACCTCTGGGTTATGAGCCCAGCGAGCTACCGAGCTGCTCCACCCCGCGTCGAGATGACTTCCATCATCTGCGCTTGAACAGTGCGTTAATACTTGATGTATTCGCTCTGTCCCGGCGACTTCTGTAACTATACAGACAGGAAGGCACCTACCCAAATCCCCTGGGTAGGTGCCTTATTTCCTGAGTTTCTACTACGAGAAGTGAGAGGCTTTAGCCCTCGGACTTCTGGTAAGACTCGACTGCCTTGTCCAACTCGTCCAAGGCGCGGCCGTACTCTTCGAAGGAACCGCCGCGGGCATCCTCCAGGCCCTTCAGGGCCTTGTTGATGTCCTCGATAGCGCCTGCCTCATCGGAGGAACGAGGGGCCGAAGCCGGAGCGGATTCCTCAG
This sequence comes from Corynebacterium sp. ACRPS, assembly GCF_022346005.1. GTDB lineage: Bacteria > Actinomycetota > Actinomycetes > Mycobacteriales > Mycobacteriaceae > Corynebacterium. Next base: position 118,821 of record NZ_JAKRMY010000009.1, on the reverse strand, counting down.
TAGATTCCTTCTTCTCGTCCTTCTTGTCCGCAGAAGAGCTGTCCTTATCGGCATCGTCGTCGCCGGAGTCGCCCTCAATCTCTTCGATGTCCTGGGCAGACTTGGCGTCGATTCCCACCTGCTCAAGGGCATCACCGATAGTCGGTGCATAGCCCACGCGGCCCTTGTAGGACACGAGCACGCGCAGCAGCTTCGGGAAGGCGGAGGCCTGATCCTTGCGCTGCGAGTAAATCGGCTCGAGGTAGAGGATCTCGCCGCCACCGACCGGCAAGGCCAGCAGGTTACCGTTATGCAGGTCGTTGGTGCCCTCCCACAGAGTGCGGTCGCGGGCTACCTGGTCAGAAGACATCATGGCGTCCTGCGCCTGCTTCGGACCCTGCGTCTGCGTATTGGTTGGCAGCACGCGCACGGTGATATCGCCGTAGGTATCCGGATCGGAAGATACCGCCATGTGTGCGGACAGGAACTCACGGTTCAGACCACGGTACGAGGTAGTCAGCTGGAAGCTCGGCTTACCGGTCTCCGGATCTGCAGCCATCACGTAGTACGGCGGCTGATTCAGGTCGCGTGATTCTTCCGCGGTCGGGTCATTCGGCACAGACCAGAAGGCATCGTTATTAAAGAAGACGTTCGGGTCATCAACGTGGTAGCGGGCCAAGAGGTCACGCTGAACCTTGAACATGTCCTCTGGGTAGCGGAAGTGCTCGCGCAGCTCATCGGAGATCTCCGATTCTGGCTTGACCACATCCGGGAAAACGCCTTCCCATGCCTTGAGCACGGGGTCTTCCTTGTCAAACTCGTAGAGGTCCACGCTGCCGTCATAGGCATCCACGGTCGCCTTCACGGAGTTGCGGATATAGCCCACCTGGTCATTGACCAAGCGCTGGGTGGTGCCATCGGGGTTGAGGGCGTCCTGGGTGGCATCCGAAAGCGAAGCGCGCTGCGAATACGGCAGGGAGTCCAGGGTGGTGTAGCCATCGACGATCCACTTCAGGTGGCCGTCAATAACGGCCGGGTAGGTAGCGGAATCGGTGGTCAACCATGGAGCAACCTTCTCCACACGCTCGCGGGGATCGCGGTCATAAAGCAGCTTGGATTCGCTGCCCACGCGATCCGAAAGCAGGAAGTTCAGCTCGCGGTACTTAGCGGCATACATGGTGCGGTCAAACAGATTGCCAATCTCAACGCCGCCCTCACCGTCATAGGTGTAGTTGGTGCTATCGGTGTCGTACTCCACCGGTTTTTCGCCGGTGGTACCGGTAATGGCGTAGTCCAGGTTATCTGCGGCACTAGCGATGACCGGGCCGTAGTAAATGCGTGGCTGGTCTACCTTGATGCCCAAAGACTTCTCGGCATCTTGGGTCTCGCCCTCGCCCTCGGACTCGCCGGCCTGGGTCTGCAGGTCAGAGACGGTGAAGATGGGGTAACCACCGCGGGCGGAACCGGCATCGCGGGCAACCTCATCGACGGTATTGGCCTGCGCGGCTACGAAGCCATTGCCGTGGGTATATACGGTGTGGCGGTTGATCCAATCGGACTGGTTTTCACGCAGCTCGTTCGGGTCCAGCTCGCGGGCCGCAACGACGAAGTCGCGCATCTTGCCATCGATTTCATAGCGGTCCATGGACAGCGTTTCTGGGAACCCATAGAAGTTCTTCAGCTGCTGCATCTGGGTAAACGTCGGCGACAAAATCTCTGGATCCAGCAGGCGCAGGTTATTGATGGTGGCGTTATCAGAGGCAACCTTGTCATCCGATACGTTATCGCCGCCCCAGTTTTCCTTGTAGGTCACGTGGTCATCGGTAAGCCCATAGGCATACCGCGTGGCCTCAATATTGCGGGCGATGGACTCATTTTCCTTGGCCTGGCGGTTTGGCTGGACCGAGAAGCGCTCCATCAGCAGTGGCCATGCCTGGCCGATGATCAGCGAGGACGCGAGCATCAGCACCACGGCGAGGCCAGGGATGCGCAGGTCCTTGATGACGATGGCCATAAAGAGCGCAATAGCGACGAAGACGCCGATGATCATCAAAATGATCTTGGCCGGCAGGTAGGCGTGGATATCCGTGTAGGAACCACCGGTAAACAGGTCGTGCTCGGAATACAGCAGCCCGTAGCGCTCCAGCCAGTAGCCGGCGACCTGGGCCACCATCCACAGCCCGGCCGTAATGGCAAGCTGCAGGCGCGCCGAGCGGGAGATGGAACCGCGCACGCCCGCGGCCTTATTGCCAATGCGGATTCCGCCCAAGATGTAGTGGCCGAATAGGGCAATGAGGAAGGCGAGCACAAGCAGGATGGACAGGGTGCTGACCACCATCTGCAACACGGGCAGACTAAAGGTATAAAAGCCCAAGTCGTGGTGGAATTGGGGGTCTTGTACGCCGAAGTCCTGGCCGTTGAGGAATAGCATCACATCGCGCCAGTGGGACTGGCCGATGAAACCGGCGATGATGCCCACGATGGCCGGGATGACCTTGAACAGCACGCCCATGGACTTCTCAATGGACTGGCGGTACTGATAGACCGGCGAATTCAAATCCCCCATATCCAGGGAATCGGGGCGGCCGCGCCAAGCAAAGAACCCGGCTGCCCACACTACTGCGGCAGCAACGAGCCCGAAGATGATAAAGAGGACTATGCGCGCAATAATCGCGGTGGTGAAAACACTGCGGTAATCAATGGAGCCAAACCACCTCCAATCCGTGTACATGCCCACGAGCATGGGGCCGAAGAATAAGAGGACGGCAATGATGGCCGCAATAATTGCCGCGACCTTAGGAGGCCGCTTCAATGGGGCGGCTGGTGTGGATGACCCTAGGGACAACGCCAGCTCCAATCAAGTAGTGCGAATATTAAACATGTAGACTTTTTCCAGTTTAAGGAATCAATACCCAGATAACGAATAAGGATGCCTATGAGTTCCCCCGAATTATCACAGCCAGCTTTAAACCGCGCCATGACGGAGGCCGTGGAGTTCGTCCATGCTGAAGGTTGGGACGCCCGCCCCACCATCTTCGCGCTTGTCCCCACCCATCTGGTGGCAGACCAGCTAGCGGCCATGGATGAGGAAACCGCGTCCCCGCTAACCCTTATCGTGCAAGACAATGTCCCGGAAAACATCGAGCCGGGTTCCGAGGAATTGGCTGATTACGTCTCCCGCTTGGCCTGGCCGCGCGAGGTCGCAGGTGCCATCTTGGCCCAGGAGATTAAGTTCCGGGATACCTCTAGCGAGGACCCCTCCCCTCGCCCGGCGCGCCTGTATTCGGGTGCCCTGCGCGAGGAAGGAATTGAGACCACTTTGCTGCAGCTGCGTCCCACAGAGGAAGAGCTTGAGGCCGCAGGCCCCTTTGCTGAGGACGATATTCAGCTCCGCGGCGGCCCGCAGGTAGCCCCCGGCGTGATCGCCGCTTTGCGCTATGGCCTCAACCAGGATCCGGATGAACTAGACTAAGTGGCAATTAAGCCCGCGACCAAGGAGTTCTATACAGTGCGACGCCTTTCCTTCTCCCGCCGTTTTCCTGCCCGTACCGCTACCGCGGCGGCGCTACTGGGGCTCAGCGTGGCTGCGGCAAGTTGTTCCTCCGATGCCGATGCGCCTGACGATGCCCCCGTAGAGACCACTCCTGCCGCCTCCACCACAACCTCTGAAAACGACGAGGAATCCACGGCATCCAGCACCGAATCCTCCGCCGCGTCCTCCTCGGAGTCAGAAACGGCGGACAAGGATGAAGACGAGGCTTCCGAGGAAAGCACCACCAGCGAGCCGAGTGCTGGCGGCGAGTTGGATAAGTCAGTCGCCAAAGTCTACGACGTATATAAGTCGCTGGCACCCAAGGACCTATTCGCCCAGTTTGAGCGCTGCGATTCCACCGGCGGGGACTCTTCGTACAATTGCTCCGGCCCTAAGGTGGGGCAATTCCAGTTCTTTAAGTCCCACTCCAAGGCCTCCCAAACCACCCAGGTACTTACGGAGCTGCGCAGCTCCCATGCCATCGAGGACGATGGCGATCGCGTCGTCGGCTGGTCCACGTTGGGCACCACCGCGGTTATCACCGTGGTGGATAATAAGGAAGGCCTGGTCATGCAGCAGATGATCTCTTCTGACCAGGTGGACCCGGAAGAAAAGATTAAGGAATTGGGCCTAGTAAAGGACTAGGCCTCGGCCGCACAAGCTCTTTTTAGCTGCATTCCTTGACGTCTTTGCCCGCCGCAAAGTCCTTCATGGCCGCCACGGCATCGTCCAGGTTTTCTACCTGTGCAATGGTCATATCGCCGTGGTCGCTGCCGGCCGCCGCTGAGCAGTTGTCCTTGGGCGCCAAGAAAAGCTCGGCGCCTGCCTCGTGCGCGGCGGCGATTTTATGCTCAATGCCACCAATCGGCCCGACCTTGCTATCGGCCTGAATGGTGCCGGTGCCGGCCACGAAGGTGCCGCCGGTTAGGTCTTCATCGCTGAGCTTGTCGATAACCGCCAGGGTAAACATCATTCCCGCTGATGGCCCGCCGATATCCTGTAGGTTGTAGTTCACCGAGATATCGTCCTTGGGCTGGGATAGCATGGCGATTCCCAGCAGTGCCTTGCCCTTATCGTGCGGGTTTTCGCCCAATTCGATTTCTTCGCTGAGCTCTTTATCCCCGCGCGTGACGCTGACTTTCACCTTATCGCCAGGGCTTTTGTCCTTGATGATGTCTTGGACCTCGCTCGGCTCGGTAACCTCGGTGCCATCGACGGCGGTGATGACATCGTCTTTTTTAAGGTGCTCCGAAGCGGCGCCATCCTCAATGACCTCCGCCACCGTGATTTTGACCGGCAGGTGCAAATAGTCCATCGCCGCGATGGTGGCAGCGGACTCCGATTGGGTAAAGGCCTGCTTATTGGATTCTTGGACCTCTTCATCGGTCATGTTTTGCGGAATGACGGTATCGATGGGCACCAGGGTGTCATCGGTAAGCGCCCAGCGCCCCAACGCCTGCGCCAAGGTCATATTGGTGCGCACGGATACGGTGGTCATATTGAGGTGCCCACTGGGCTCATAGGTCTTTGGCGCCTGCACATCAACGACTTGGGTGCCATCGACCTCGCCCAGCGTATCCACCGTAGGACCGGGGCCTTCGGCGGCATAGGGAACGGTCAGCGAGACATCGGTGCCCGGGATATGGTCAAGCGATACCAACGCACCGGTAAGCACAACGGGGATAGCACCCCAGGCGATGGTGCGGACGCGACGGCTAGCAGGAGAATTCACGAAGCAATAGCCTACAACCTTTGGCGTACTGTTCGCTGTCAGCGTTGCTGTGATCATGGAAACTTTCCGCACGGTGCCGGTAGATTGGAGCGCATGAGCAACGGATTCGGTTTTTCTTTCCCAAATAACGATGACGACGATAATGACGGCCGTCGTGACCAGAACCCGTTCGGCGCATTCGGCGGCGGTAATGGTGGCGGCCTCGGAGACATGCTGAACCAGTTCGGTCAGATGCTATCCGGAATGGGCTCGTCCATGAACTCGCCCCAGAACTCCGGGCCGGTCAATTACGACATGGCCAAGCGCATCGCCCTGCAGCAGATCCCCAAGTCAAAAGACATCAGCGCGGAAGATTCCAAGGCAGTAGAAGAATCGGTGCGCCTGGCGGAGCTCTGGCTTGACGATGCCTCCATTCTCCCCACCGCTTCCGGAACCACGCAGGCATGGGATTCCAAGCAGTGGCTGGAAGAAACCATGCCCGCCTGGGAGCGCATGGTCACTCCCGTGGCCCAGCACATGAACGATGCCCAGCTGGAATCCATGCCGGAAGAGGCCCGCCAAATGATGGGCCCGATGACCAAGATGATGGGCCAAATGTCCAGCATGAATTTCGGCATGCAGCTAGGCCATGCCCTGGGCGATCTGGCCAGCCAAGCGCTGACCGGCTCCGACTTTGGCCTCCCCATCGCCCCGGCCAATACGGTGGCACTTTTGCCGCATACCATTCAGAAGGTCGCGCGCGAGCTCAACGTTCCTGGCCAGGAGGTATTGGTCTACATCGCCGCGCGCGAGGCCGCCCGCCAGCGCCTGTTCAAGCACGTGCCGTGGCTGGTAGAGCGCATCGTCTCCTCCGTGGAGGAATACGCCATCGGCTTGGTCATTGATACCTCCCACATTGAAGAGCTCGCCCGCGAGCTGAACCTGGAATCCGGCGATCCGCAGGCCATCCAGGAAGCCATGAGCAAGCTGCAGGGAATGGATCTCTCCCCGCGGATTACCTCCAAGAACACCGCTGCCGCCTCCAGGCTGGAAACCCTGTTGGCCTTGGTCGAGGGCTGGGCCGAGCACGTCGTGAGCGAGGCCTTGGGCGAGCGCATCCCCTCCACCTCCAAGCTCACTGAGGCATGGGCGCACCGCCGCAGCACCGGCGGGTCTGCTGAGCAGGCCTTTAGCAAGGTTGTGGGCATCGAGCTCAACGCCCCCAAGGTCACCGAGGCCGCCGAGCTGTGGCGCCGCGCCACCGTGGCCGTGGGTGCCGAAAAGCGCGATAAGGCCTGGGACCACCCAGACTTCCTGCCCACCGCAGAGCACCTCGATAACCCGGCTGCCTTCATCGATTCCCTCTTGGATGATGAGCCTGATGAGGGCTTCGAGGAAGAATTTGCCAAGCTCGAAGAGATGCTCAAAAACGGCGAGGGTTCCGGCGAGGACTCCGAAAGCAAGTCCGAAGAGGACAAGGATTCTGCACAAGACAAGGACTCGCAAAGCAGCGACGACGGGGACGACGTGGACGACGGCGACGACAACTCCGAAAAGGACAACGGCGGCGAGGATAAATAGCTCGCGCTAACCGCCCCAGCGCTGGTAGGCCTCAAGGTAGCCCTTGGCCCGCTCGGCGTGGGGCGCCCTATCGGCCCACCGCCAGAATTCGCGCCCATGGCGCGGGATGAAGGTATGGGTCAGCTCATGGATGATGACCGAATCCAATACATAATCCGGCACCTGCTGTAGGCGGTTGCTCAGCCGGATATCCGCGGTGGAGGTAGTACAACTACCCCACCGCGTATTTTGATTGCTCACCCACCGGATGGACCCAATCCACGCGCGGCCTTCCAGGTACTGCGCGTTGAGCTGTTCTGCGCGCTGGAGAAGCGCCGCATCGGTCTTCGTACCACCACCGGTTTTCTTCTCTAAGCGCGCGAGCATGTCCTGTACCGCCTCGTTTTCCTCCCGGGCGGACATCCAAGCCGGAATGCGCACTTCCAATACCCCGGCCACCATGCGCGCCTGCACCGACTTCCGCCGCCGCGCAGAGCGGATAACCTTGACCTCAGGGTGGGTACGTCCTGGTGGTTGCGTGCTCGACATGACAGGCCATTGTACCTGTGGTGCAATGGACGCACATGCGGCACATATGCCGTATTCGGGGCGATAGAGGGGATTTGAGGGGGAGAACCAGTGACTGGCTCACACGGCACGGCTCAACGTGTGACATTGGCGCCAGGGTGCGGCGTATTTTGCCGCGAGAATTCCGTGGTGCAATTCGGAATGGACGCCACCCGGGTGGCGGTGGCGGATACGGGCAATGCACAGGGCGTGGCCCGTGCCTTTGCCACGGCCCATCAGCCGGTCGATTCCGGGGAATTGGCGGCGCGGTTGGAAGCGGCCGGCTTGGATAGCGCCGCCGCCAGCAGCCTCATCGATGATGCCTTGGACTATGGCATTCTCTGGTCCCAGCCACCACATCCAGAGCAGCCTGAAACCATCATCATGCTGGGCGAATCCCCGCTTGCTCTGGAGTTGCGCGCCCGCTTGGCAGCAGATGGATATACGGTGCGCATCCCCCTTGATGAGGACAATATCTTTTCCTATATCCACGACCTCGATGGGCTTTTTACGGTGCTTGCCATCGACCAGCTCCATTGCCCCATCGATTGCGCCAATGCGCTTGCCGGAACCCCAACGACGTGGCTACCCATCTCCCTCCTAGATAACCGCGGCATCATCGGGCCCCTGCGCGTGGAGGGGCAAGGCCCCTGCCCACTGTGCATTCACTTATACCGCGTGGATGCGGATCCGCAGTGGACCACCATCGCCTCCCAGCTCACTAGCGTGCGCAGGCAGCCAGAAAAACTAGTCATCGATGCTGTAGCGGCCCAAGCACAGGTGGTGGTCCGCCGCTTAAGCAAGCGCCCCTTACCGCCAGGCGCGCCAACCTCATTTCCGCGCCCAGGCCAACAATGGGAGGTAGACGTCTACGGCCGCCACCAGCAGCGCACGGCCATCGCCCATCCGCGCTGCCCGGTGTGTTACGGCGGCAAGGTTAACCTGGCTACATCCGCACCGAGCGAATGACCTCTAGGATTTGCTCGCCGTAGCGCTCCAACTTATTGGGCCCAATTCCAGATATAGACAGCAGCTCCGCTTCATCTACCGGCAGCTCTTCCGAGATGGCCTGCAGCGTGGCATCGGTAAAGATAACGTATGCCGGAACCTTTTCTTCCCGAGCGACCTGCGCGCGCCACGAGCGCAGGGCGGAAAAGACCTCATCATCGCCATTGCCCTCGCAGTCTTCATGCCGGCCAATGACCTTTTCCGCCGGTGTCTCTAGTACCCCACTGCACACGCGGCAGCGTTTCGGGCGACGGGAGCGGCCACTTCCCGCAGCCGATTCCACGCCTGGCGCGATGCCATCGAGAAACCGGGTGCGCTCCCGGGAGGCCCTGGAACCGGCGGTCTTCGCCAATGCCCACGACAGGGCTAGATGCTCGCGGGCGCGGGTAATGCCTACATAAAACAGGCGGCGCTCTTCCTCGATCTGCTCGTTGCCCGCTTTGATGGCGTGGTTGATGGGCATGAGCTTTTCGCTCAGCCCGACGAGGAAGACGGCGTCCCACTCCAAGCCCTTCGCCGCGTGCACCGTAGCGAGGGTAACGCCCTCCATAGCGGGGGCTTGCTTATCAGTGGAGCGGCGGCGCAGCTCGCCCAGCACGCCATTGAGATCGATGCCCGGGGTGGATTCCACGATCTTTTCGATCAACCCCACCAGCGCGTTCAGTGATTGCCAGCGCTCGCGGGCCTGCGCGCCCTGCGGTTCGGTCGCGCTGAGCCCAAGCTCGACAAAGGCGGCACGCGCAATCGCCACGGGGTCCTCCGGTAAATCATCGCGGCGCGTGGCGGCAATGAGCACGCGAATGGCCTCCAGAATCTCCGGGCGGCGGAAGAAACCTTCACCGCCGCGGACTTGGTAGACCACTCCGGCATCGGCAAGCGCCTGCTCAAATTGCTCCGACTGGGCGTTGATGCGGTACAAGATGGCAATTTCTGAGGCCGGCACGCCCTGGTTGAGCAGGGTCAGCACCTGCCCGGCCACCTCCTGCGCCTCATTTTCCTCGGACTCGTAGGCCTTAAACGTCGGCTCCGGCCCAGGCTCGCGCATGCCCTGCAGCTCTAGGCGGGTGCCCGCCGCGCGCCCCGTAGCCTTGCCGATGACCCGATTAGCCAGGTCCGTGACCTGCGGCGTAGAGCGATAGTCGCGCTGCAGCTTGACGATGGTCCCGTCCGGATAGCTGCGCGAAAAATTCAACAGGTACTCCGGCGAGGCGCCGTTGAAGGAATAGATGGTCTGGTTGGCATCGCCCACCACGGTGAGATCATCGCGATCACCCAGCCAGGCGTTCAGCACGCGCTGCTGCAGGGGCGTGACGTCCTGGTACTCGTCAACGACGAAGGTGCGGTACTGCTCGCGAAAGGTCTCTGCAATGGCCGGGACATTTTCGATGGCTCCAGCGATGTGCATGAGCAGATCATCGAAGTCCAAATGCATCATATCCGGCGTAGCCTTGGCCTTCTCGTAGCGCCGGAAGGCCTCGGCTACCTTAGCGGCATCGGCTGGAGCGGTGCGATCCGTTTCCGCGATGACGCTCTCATAATCCTCCGCGCTGACCAGCGCGGATTTTGCCCATTCGATTTCTGCCAGCACGTCGCGGATCATGTCTTTGGAATTATCCAGCCCCACCGAGCGCACCGCGCGGGCTACGAGCGGGAATTTATTATCCAATAGAGTCCACGGCAGATCGCCTGCGACCTGCGGCCAGAAATACTTCAGCTGGCGCCGCGCGGCCGCGTGAAAGGTCTGGGCCTGCACGCCAGCCACGCCCATCATGCGCAGGCGATCCCGCATTTCTCCTGCCGCACGCGCGGTAAAGGTCACGGCCAAAACGCGCTGGGGGTTTACGAACCCTTGATCCACCATGTTGGCGATGCGATAGGCAATGGTGCGCGTCTTACCGGTGCCCGCGCCCGCCAAAATGCACACCGGCCCGCGTGGGGCGGTGGCCGCGCGGCGTTGATCCTCATCCAGCAGGGATAAATCCGGCTTATTCACCGTGATACCACTCCATAATCATCGTGTGTGCGATAGAACCCGCGGTGGCCAACGGGAGCTCAGGCAGCTCGGCGCGGGTCACCCAACGAATTTCTTCCAGTTCCCCATCAGTATGGCAGGTGGCCTGGACATCCGATGTCTCTGCGTGAAAGCCCAGCATAAGCGAGCCACTCGGCGGCCACGGCTGGGAGCCCCAGTAGCGAAGATTGTCAATGCGGCGCCCGGTTTCCTCCATGGTTTCGCGGGCAAAGGCGGCCTCAATGGTCTCGCCCGGTTCCACGTATCCGGCGATAAAGGAAAAGAAGCCATTGCGCCCGCGATTGCGCGCCAGCAAAATCTTCTCCTCGCCCTTGAGCTCAATGAGCCCGATAACCGCCGGGTCTAGGCGCGGAAATACCATGCGGCGCGAATCCTGCGGATCGCGGCCAATAATACCCGGCGTGGGATAATCCAACGGGTGGCCCGTGCGCGGATCGAAGCGCTGCTCCAGCCGGTTGCGAATCAAGGCAATGGCCTGCATGACGAGGGAATCATCGGCGAAAAAGGTCGCAGGTTGTAGCTGCCCCATGCCCCGCGCAATTGCTTCCGGGCAGGCAAAAACGTGCAGCGTGCCGATGTCCACCATCTCCGGTGTCCCCACGCCCTCCGGCAATTGCTCCACCAACGCGGCGTCCCCGCTCGCGGTGGCAGGCACTAGACCCGTGTGCGTTACGGGCAAATACAATTAATCCTCCTCGTCCTCATCTTGCACTTCCACGGGTTGTTCCAAGTCATGCTTGATATACAACAGGCGGTCGCCCGGTTTCAGTGCGGAGGCATCAGCAGTATCGACGCGGTGGAGCTCGTTATTGCGCAACACCGCGAGCACGATATCCGCCAGGTGGCGTGGGTTGGACCCGACCTCGAATTCGCGCACGGCGCGCTCTGATACCGAAAAGCCCTCGTTGGGAGAAAGCAGGTCTTCCATCATTTCCACCACGGTGGGGGTCACGGTGGCAAGCCCCAGCAGGCGGCCGGCGGTCTCTGCAGAGGTAACCACGGAATCGGCACCGGATTGGCGCAGCAGGTGGCGGTTTTCGGACTCGCGCACCGAGGCCACGATCTTGGCCTTAGGGGCGAGCTCGCGCACGGACAGGCAGCACAGCACCGCGGTATCGTCCGAGGATGGGGTGACCACCACGGAGGTTGCGTGCTCCACCCCGGCGATCTTGAGCACGTCCTGTTTGGTGCCCGAGCCAAAGATGGTGACCAGCCCGTGGTGTTCCGCATGCGCCAGCGAGGCGCGGTTATTATCGATGACCACGATTTGGGAGGTGGGCACGTCGTCTGCCAAGAGCGCGGCGACCGCCCCGGCACCCTTCGTTCCATAGCCGATAACGACGGTGTGGTTACGCAATTGCTTTCTCCAGTTCTGGATTTCAAAGGTGCGGCGGGCCTTGTCCGTGAGCACGGAGAGCGTCGCACCAACCAACAGCACAAGGAAGATGAGGCGGGCTGGGGTAATAAGTACGAGGTTGATAAACCGCGATTGCTCCGTGACCGGAACGATATCGCCATACCCCACGGTGGTCAGCGTGACGGCGGCATAGTAGGAGGAATCCAAAAGCGACATGTCCTCGCTATAGCCCCCGCCGTCTAAGTACACCACGACGGTGACAAAGATGAGGATGCCGAATGCCCACAGCGCGCGTTTAGCCAACTGGCGCCACGGGCTGGCATTTTGATCCTTGGGCACAGTGATGACATCAAGGAGCGCGTGATCAGGTTGCGAGGACAACTCGACCTGCGGCAAAAAGCGCTGTTTAATACGCCCTTTGAACACCTTCGCATGTTTTTTGGCCACTGGCCCAGCCTTCTTTTCTGGATCGATTTTTGATTCCGCCGGTTATACGGGGACGCAATTATCCATTCATCGTCCGCATTCCGTCCCCATACCTTAGCCCTAGTGGCCTGCTACTGACGATTCAAGCAGGCTACGCAGCTCCTCACCTTGGGCTAAAGTATCTGGCTCAAAAGTATAACCATCGTGAACGTAATGGAAAGCGGCGCGGATTTTATCGCCGCCGTGGATGCGCCGCCAGGCTTCGGCATAAACCGCCAACTGAATCTTCGCCGCGTCCATGGCCGCGCCCTTCGGCGGCCGCCCGGTCTTCCAATCCACCACCATCCAGGTGCCATCTGCCAAGCGGAAGACGGCATCCATTCGCCCGCGCACCACCGCACTGCCGATGGTGATTTCAAACGGCGCCTCCACAAAGTCCGGCTGGCGCTGCGCCCATTCGGAATTCAGGAAGGATTCCTTGAGCTCTTCCAGATCGAAATCCTCTGGCTCATCGATGCCCGGCAATTCCTCTTCCCCTAGCAGCGCGGGGCTGCCAAAGCGCTCTTCCAACCACGCGTGGAAGGCGGTGCCTCGCTTGGCATAGGAATTGGGCTTAAACGGCACCGGGCGGCGTTGCCGGCGCGCAAACTGTAGCGGATCGCTGCCCAAGGCCACCATGTCAGAAGCGGTAAGTTCACTGGGAAGTTCCACATCCACAACCGGTTGTTGCAGGGACTTGTATTCCTCAATGAGCGCGCCCGCATCCTGTTCCCACAACTCGAAGGTCTCGCCGTGGCTCAGCTCAGGAAGGTCCTCCATGGCGGCCAGGACCGCATCCGCGCCGGCCAGGGAATCCGGATCCGCTTCGAGGGCTGGGAAGAGCCCGCTTTCTGCCCCATGAGCCGCGGTATCCACCGGCTCTTCGGGCACCGTCCACTCCCCCACGTACTGGGGGAAGGATTCTTTTAGCCTTTCGAGGTACTCATACGGGCCCTTCTTGGCCTTGCCCGTCCGGTTATTCGTGCCGGAGCCGGTAACGGTCAACGTGGACTCGGTTCTGGTCAAGGCCACATAAAACAGGCGTGCTGCTTCCTCCGCATTATGCGCGCGGTCATCATCCAAGAATGCCTTGCAGGCCTTTTCAAATTCGGAACGGGTGACCGCATCGGGTGAGACCTCGATGTAGTCATTGTCACCGGGTACCTTCTCGATCTTGGACAAAAAGGTCTCTGCTTGGGCCTTATAGCTTGAAGAGTCAGCGTGCACGACATAGACGTGCTCCCACTCCAAGCCCTTGGCCTTATGCACGGTCATAATCTGTACGCGATCCGTGGAGGCGGGCACCTCCCCAAGCCCGAGGCCATCTTCATGCTCGCGAGCGAGCTCCAAATAATCTAAGAGCGCATACAAGGAGTCTCCGTGGAATCCCGCGACGATATCGGCGAATTTATCCAGGTGGGTGGCTCCCCCGGCGCTGCCGCGGGCAAGGACCTCGGTGCGGATATTGAAGATGGCCTCAATATCCGCAAAGAGATCGCTTAAAGGCTTAGACAGCGAATAAGTGCGCAGGTAGCGCAGCTTGGCAGATACCTCTTCCATGCGCGCCAAGCCCTGCGGGGTATAGCGATCGCGCTCGCCGAGGTCCGCCAGGGCATCGGCAAGCCCCACCGTCTGATCAGGGCCCTCAGCCGTAAGCTGCGCTAATTGGGCGCGCAGATACTCCTCAGGATCCATGCCCTCTTCCCACTGCAGGCGCTCTTGTTTTGCTCCCGCCAAGTTCTTTTGCCGCGCGGCAAGGGCTTGGATATCGCCCATGCCCAGCCCGCAAATGGGCCCGGCGAAAATGCGGAGGGCGGCTTGCGCGTCTTCCGGCCGCACCAGCATGGTCGCCAGCGCTACAAGGTCCTGGATTTCCGGTTGCCATAGCAGTCCACCCAGACCATTGATTTCATTGGGGACATCGACGGCGTCCAAGGCTGCTGCAATGGCCGCGGTTTGCCGGTTGGTACGCACCAGCACCGCTGCGCGAAAGCCATCGCCCTCGCGCGCATCCCACTGCTGCCTTAATTTCTGCGCAATATAATCATGTTCCTCATCTTCGCTGGCGAAATAGCCGAGCTCAATCTCGCCCTCGCCCTTGTGCGGGGCCGCATGCAGCTCATCGACGGGCCGCGGGCCGCCCCCAAAGACCCCGGCTGCTACCGAGTTGGCCAGCTCTAAGGCACCCGACGGGTTGCGCCACGAGGTAGTCAGCTGATCCTTGGGAGCAGGGGTGCCATCTGCCTGCGGGAAATCCTCCACGAATGCGGTGAGGTTTTCTGAGGTAGCCCCGCGCCAGCCATAGATAGCCTGCATGGGATCGCCGACCGCGGTCACGGAAATGTCCTTGTGCTCCCCACCAAAGAGGCTGCGCAGGAGTACACGCTGAGCATAAGACGTATCTTGATATTCATCCAGCATGATCACGCGGTAACGCTGCGCCTGTTGCTTGCCCACCGCCGGGTGCTCTTGCGCGAGGCGCGCTGCCACAGACATCTGCTCACCAAAGGTGATGACCTGCTGCTCTGCCTGGGCGCGCTTGAGTTCCTCGATCAATGGCACGTACTGCACGCGCAGATCCTGGACATTGATGTACTTCTGCAGGTCCTTGGAATACTCGCCCTTCGTCCTCGGCGCCTTTTCCAGGTTGTCAATATCAGCGCGGAAATCCCGTGCGAACTCGGCGATATCATCCGGATCTTTCAAGGAATTGTCCATATCGGAAGTGATCTTGAGCAGGGTTTCCGTAATGGAGCCCAAGGTCTTTTCATCCGATAATTTGCCACCGTAGTTTTTCACCACGTCATAGGCAATGGCGAAGCGCTCTGCCTCCGTGATGATGCGCGCCGAGGGCTCTACTGGGACCAGGAGGCCGTATTCGCGCACGAGCTCGCCGGCATAAGAGTCATAGGTGGCCACGGTGGGCGCGATATTGTTAAGCGCCTCGGCGGCGGGGCTACCGGGGACGATGAGGCCGGAATCGCGCAGCTGAATGAGCTGGCGGCGAATGCGCTGTTCTAGTTGCTGGGCCGCCTTGCGCGTAAAGGTTAGCCCCAATACCTCTTCAGGGCGCACGTAGCCATTGGCCACCAAATAGACCACGCGGGAGGCCATGGTTTCCGTCTTACCGGCACCCGCGCCGGCCACCACGAGCTTGGGGCCAAAAGGACTCTCGATGACGTGGGCTTGTTCCTCGGTGGGTGGGTAGTCCTTGCCCAGTGCTTTCGCTATTTGTTCCGGGGAAAAATTCTGCTTAGGCATGGATGGTCATCTTTCCTTCCTCCTGCACTGGGCAGATGATACGAATGGGGCACTTATCGCAATCTTTATTGGTGCGCGCGGTAAGTTGCGGACCACGCAGTTCCGCTGCCAGTGGTGGCAAAAGTGCGGAAAATTCTTCCAGCGCCTCCGCGGTGAGCTGGCTTTGTGTGCGCGTGGTGATTTTGCTGGAATCTTTTCCGGGATAGACAAGCACCCCGCCTGCGCGCGGCATCCCTTCGCCATCGCGCACGCGCTGCCCGTCAAAGCTTCCCCGGGACAAGGCCAATTGGTAGGTCATTAGCTGGCGGTTTTCTTCCGCCTCTGCCTGCGTCGCTGCAGATTTACCGGTCTTGAGATCCACGACCAAGTAGTTTCCGTCTCCATCCTGCATCAAGCGGTCCATGAAGCCGCCCACCCGGATATCCGGGGTGACCTCGACGTAGACGGGTACTTCTACCCCGGCGAGCTCGTTTTTCACCTCGGATTGCTGTGCCCATTGCTGCGTGCGTTCCAGCAGGCGAGAAAACTCTTCCAGCTTGCTCTGTAGCTGCCACTGTGGAACGTCCAGGATGAGCTCATAGGCCTCCATGACGAGCAGGCGCGCCTTTTCTGCATCCATGCCGCGGCCGATGGCCTCCAAGAAGGCGTGTGCCATGGTGCCGCGCAAAAGGTGCTCGGCGCCGCTGGGATCTTCGGCCAAGTTTCCCACGATCGCCTTGAGCGGGCAGTTAAGCAGGGCTTCGACCCGGGATGGCGATAGGCTCTTGCTACCGCGCAGCTGCGTATGCGAGGCCACAGAGCGCGCGGAGAACCACTGGTCTGGATGGGCGCCTGGGATTCCCGCCTGCGCTAAGCGCGCCAGCTGCCGGGCCGCCTGACGTCGATCCGCCTCGCCGGAATCTGGGTTCGTGACCACGCGGCGCAATTGCGCCACAAAGGAAGGGACGGAAAGCACCGATATATCGAGGGGATCGACCTCGAGCCCATCGCGCAGGGACACCGGTGCCGGCTCAGGAACATCTAAGCCCAGCTCGCGGGGAAATTGGGTGGCGCGCAAGGCGCGGCTGGCCTCCCGGCGCGCCATTGTGCCGGGCACATCGACCCCGCGCCCGGTAAATTCCGCGATGAAACGGGAGGGCTCTGCAAAGGCATCCTCGTTGGGGTTTTCCACCGCGGCGATGAGCAACCGGTTCCGGTGGCGCGTGGTGGCGACGTGGAAGAGCCGACGCTCCTCGGCCAGACGGGAGGCAATGTGGCTAACAGGGGTATCAGGCTCAATATCGCGGTCCAGGAGATCGATGAGATCTTCTTGGCCAAAAATGGAACCGGTCTCCCCCAGCGAGGGCCACGCGCCTTCTTGGGCTCCGGCGACGATGACGGTATCCCATTCGCGGCCGACGGCGCCGTGGGCGGTGATGATCTCCACGGCCCGTGGGATGGCGGTGCGGCGGTCGCGCACGCCGGTGGGCAGTTCTTGTTCGGTGATATGGGTTAAAAAGGACTGCAGTGAGGATCCAGGGCGGCGCTCGGAGTAATCACCGGCGGCGTCAAAGAGCGCCATCATGGCATCAAGATCGCGGTCCGCCTGCGAGCCGGTGGCGCCGCCGCGCAAGGCGGATGCCTGCAGGCGCATATCCAGCTCGGTAGCACTCCATACCTCCCACAGAATCTCTTCCACAGAGGCTTGGGCTTGTATGGCCTGCCGGCCCGCGGCGAGTACCGCGCGCACGCGCTCCAGGATGGAAAACTCGCGCTCTGTGAGCTGGCCATTGAAGTCCGGCAGCTCGCCCTGCAAGAGCTCGCGCAGGCTATCCATGCCGCGCGTATCGGGCGCCCACCGGCGCAGACCGCGAATCAGGCGGCGCAGGGTGACGGGATCCGCCCCGCCCACAGGCCCGGTCAGCAATTCCTCAAGCTCCGCATTGCTGAGGTCTTCTTCCAAGGCGCGCAAGGCAAGGAGCATGGCAGATACTAGGCGCTGCTCAGCCAAAATGACGTCGGTTGGGCTGATATGCACCGGCACCCCGGCCGCCAGCAAGGTGCGGCGCATCTGGCCAATATCCGCCGTTGAGCGCACGATGACGGCGATATCGCGCCACTGCACGCCATCGTCCAAATGGCGGCGGCGCACGGTATCGGCCACCACATCGCGCAGGCGGCCCTCAGAATCCACGATGGAAACGCAGGCTGGGGATCCGCTGCGATGCGGCTGCGAAAGCTCCACGGAGTGTTCCGCGGGAAATTCCTCAAGGAACTGCGAATTCGCACCGCGGAAGGCAAAGACGGATTGGTCCGCATCGCCGCCGATGACCAGCAATTGTGCATCGGGGGCCAAGCGAGAAATGAGCTCGCCCGCAGTGGGATCCAATAGCTGGGCATCATCGACCACGATGGTGTGCCACGGGTGCGAACTCGTAAGTTCTGGGCGCAGCAGGACCTGGTTGACTAGCTCGGCCGCGGAATAGGAGTGCGCCCCGGATAGGGCTTGGACGCGTTCGTATTCGCGCAGGAACGTACCGGCGGCAACCCACATACTGCGGCCGTACTTGGCTCCGAGGTTCTCCAAATCCGCGGGGCTTAGTCCTCGTTCGATGGAGCGCAAAAGAAAATCGCGCAATTGGCGGGCAAAGCCTACGTACTCTAGGGCGGGTCGGACTTCCTCCGGCCAGTCGCCGTGGCCGGACTCCGCGTGGCCTTCGAGCAATTCACGGATAACGGCGTCCTGTTCCGCGCCGGTGATAAGGCGCAATTCCTCATCGCTAGCGCTGCGCAGGAGGGCAAAAGCCAGGGAGTGGATGGAGCGAACCATGGAGGACTGCGCCGCATAATCTTCGAGGCGCTCAGAAAGCTCGCGGCGCAATCGAGCACCGGACTCCTTAGAGGCGGCAACCACGAGGATGCCGGAAGGGTCTGCCCCCGTCTCCTGGGCGCGGTCGAGAGCATGAATGACGGTATCGATAAGAAAACTGGATACGCCGGTTCCGGCGGTGCCGGTTACCTTCCAGGTACCGGTTTCCGGCAGCTCAACGGGCCAGGATCGGGCGTGTGCGGACGTGGTGCGGGCGATGAGTCGTACCTCGGGCGACGGCGGTAGGACCACTCCCGCGCGGGCGGTGGAATGGGGATCGTAAGTCACCGCCCCAGTATTGCAGATGCCCTAGACACGAGAAACTGTTCCACCCGCTCAATATTGGAACGCACATTCGAGCGCGAGCGCGGGTTAAGATCATTAATGTGCCGACGATAGGACACCGCTCGCAGCAAAAGCTCCTGCATGCCTGGCACATGGCCAAACCGCTGGCAGATATCATCATCTACCACTTGTGCGATCAGACCATCCACGATCACAAGCGCTGCGCTCCACCCGGCTGGGCGCGCGGATTGGCTCGGCACGAGATCCACGATTCCTGGTGGGTGCGCGCCATAAAAGACCGTGGTGGTCAGCAGGGCGGTATGGGCGGTGATCAAGGGGACATCGGCAAGCGCGGCCTTATCGTAGGCCTCCCCCGTCTCCGCCCAGGCGGTGCGCTCCGCGCGGGCAAAGGCATCATCGCGGTGCGCACCCGGCGGCGCAGGTGCATTGGCCATGGCATCGTCCAAGCGCAAAGCCGTCTGCGCTGCTTCATCGATGCGCCCGGTGACCTCGCCGGGAAGGAACTGCGTCGCCTTCCACCCGGCGGCGGTGTGGCGGCCGTCGCTCGCTAGTACCGGCCGCGATACCCGCGCGCCCGGCACGCTGAGTTTTTCGCGCACCTTGGCAGACCACGCAGCGAAGGGGCCGGCCTGGGAGTAGACCACGTCGCCCACCTTGATGCCGTTATCCCATACTGGGCCCAGCTGATCGCCTTGGGCCCGGCGCGAGCCTGTCGCTCCGGTTTCTGCGTGGAAGGCGCTTAAAACATGCTCTGGGGGAAGCGGCATCCAGTACTCCTTATTGGGGTTGGTGGGGATCCTTTTGCTCCGGATTAGGATATGGCCACGGATTGGGCTCGCAGGTCACATCCTCATCAGGATAGACCTCCTTGGGATTGCGGTCATGCAATTCCTTGTTGTTCAAACTCAGCGTCTGCTGCATCATTACCGGGGCCAATTTGCCCTCGCCGCCGCATTGTTGGTGGGAGGCATATCCGATGGCGTGGCCCAATTCATGATTGATGACGTACTGGCGGTAATTGCCCAAATCGCCCTCAAAGGGCGTGGCCCCGCGCACCCACCGCGCCTCATTAATGATGGTGGTGGATTCGCCGGTAAACATGGTGTGACAGGAGGTTTCCGTCTCAATCTTCTCGCCACACCGCTCCGCGGCCGTGGTCAGAGAGGTCAGCTGGATGCGGGTATCGGGATCGTCTGCGGAGGCAACGTGCTCGAATTCGAAGTCACCTCGAGCGGTCCACCCGCGTGGATCCGCAAGGGTTGCCTCCACCATTGCGGCAAAGGCATCATCTCCGCCGTAGGGAGCGGTATTGAGCCCATCTTCTACCTCGATGGAATAGCGCACCTTCTTCTCGCCGCCCTCGCCCGCTACAGCGCCGGGGCGGCCGATTCCGTGGAACGTGCCCTTGCCCTTTTTGGTGAAGTCACTTCCAGGGGGCATCTCACTAATCTCGCGCTCTACCGCCTCCGCGTTTGCGGGGTCAGGCCCCGTGAGATCCTCGTGGGTAGGGGTGGCGGCTGCGGTGGTCTCGGCGCTGGATGCATCGCCATTGTCATCGGCCGAAGAGCCGGACGCGATATCCACAATCACCCAGATGGTAAGCAGCACCATCACGGGGATAGCCACCACACGCCACCAGCCGTAGCGGCGGGCGAACCGGACCACCGGGTTCGGATGATCCGGGATTCGCCCATGGCTATGGTGAGCCTTGCGATTCTGCCTACTTTCCATAGGCATTGAGCGTACCCGGTTGCCTATTCAAAAACTGAATTAGCAAACCTTTAAAAAGCCCCAAGCTTAGGCGCCGGCGAAACCGACGGACTGCTTCTTCGCGGCACCAACTTCGACGTACACCACGCGGTCAGTGCGCACGAGGTACTTGCGGCCCTTGTCATCTTCTAGCTCCAACGTGGAGTTTTCCGCCAGGGCGCTATTAATCTTTTGCGTCAGCTCCGCCTGCTCGCCACTGGTGCTAATGATCAGCTCGCGCGGGGTATCTGCAAAACCAAACTTGATATCCATAAAATTATCCTCCTTTAACGAGAGTTTTACATGCCAATGGCCCCACTATAACCATCCCGGCTACTATCAAGGTGTGTCTGTCATAAAAACCCAGCCACCGACCTTCGCGGAACTCGGCGTCGCCGCCGAAATCTGCGATGGGCTCGCTGACCGTGGCATCGCGCGAACCTTTGCAATCCAGGAATTAACCCTGCCCATTGCGCTTAAAGGCCAAGACCTTATTGGCCAGGCGCGCACCGGCATGGGCAAGACCTTTGGCTTTGGCGTGCCGCTGCTCGATCGCGTTTTTGATGACGCGGATATTGCCCCGCTGGATGGGACACCTCGGGCGCTCATCGTCGTTCCCACCCGCGAGCTAGCGCAGCAGGTCACCGCGGATTTGCAGGACGCGGCTGCGCACCTGCCGGTCCGCCTCGCCTCCATCTACGGCGGGCGCCCCTATGAGGAGCAAATTAAGCTTCTCCAGCGCGGCGTCGATGTGGTCATCGGCACGCCAGGCCGCCTGCTCGATCTGCACGAGCGCGGCGATCTGGTCCTGCGCCACGTCGCCATCGTGGTGCTCGATGAGGCCGATGAGATGCTGGACCTAGGCTTTTTACCCTCCATAGAGGCCATTTTGGAAGCGCTCGATGGCAACGCGCACCAAACAATGCTGTTTTCTGCCACCATGCCCGGCGCCATCTTGAACCTATCGCGCCAGTTCATGAATAAGCCCGTACACATCCGGGCCGAATCGGATGCGGATGAGGTCACGCACGAAACCACCCGCAAGGTCACCTTCCAGGCCCACCGCATGGATAAGGTGCCGGTCATCGCGCATATCCTGCAGGCCCAGGGCCGGGGTCGCACCATCATCTTTACCCGCACCAAACGCTCGGCCGCGCAATTGGCCGATGACCTTGCTGAGCGCGGCTTCCGCGTCGGCGCCGTGCACGGTGACTTGGGCCAAAAGTCCCGGGAGAAGTCCCTGCAGGCCTTCCGCTCGGGCGAGGTGGACATCCTCGTCGCCACCGATATCGCGGCGCGCGGCATCGACGTCGACGATGTCACCCACGTCATCAACTACCAGGTTCCCGATGATCCCATGACCTTTATCCACCGCATCGGGCGCACCGGCCGCGCAGGGCACACCGGCACCGCCGTCACCCTGGTGGGCTACGATGAGCTGGCCAAATGGCAGGTCATCAACGATGAACTAGGCCTAGATACGGCCACGCCGTCGCAGTGGTTTTCCACCTCCCCGGAGCTTGCCCAGGCGCTGTCCATCCCCGCTGGCGTGCAGGAAAAGGTGGGGCCGGCCACCAGCGTGATTGGCCAACTTCCGGCGCATAAGCGGTCTGCGGGACAAGCCCAATCGCGGTCCCGGGACGGGTCTCGGCGCAGCAAGGGCACGCCCCGAGGAGGGCGCCGATGACTAAGGCCCCCATCTTGCGGGCTACCGCGGCGGATTGGAAGGCCACCGGCGTCATCGGCGCTATCTGCGCCATCGCGGTGGGCGGCGCGGTCGCCACGGCCAATATCCACCAGGCTGACCTGCACCAAGAGGCCGTTCCTGGGGAAAGCGATGCCGCCGTGCTTGCCGATGTCCCCTCCTCCCTCACCGCCGCCTACAGCCTGCCCAACCAGCCCGTACCCGGCCAATACCGCGCCATTTCCGCCCACGGGTTGAGCATTAGCCACGATGGCGATGTGCTCACTGCCACCAATGCCGACGGCTCCACGGCCTGGACCTATACCCGCAGCGATGCCGAACTCTGCTCGCTATCGACTGCTTGGGGCAAGGTGGTTGCCACCTATCGCACGGGCGTGGGCTGCGGGGATACGGTGGCCATCAACGCCGCGACGGGTGAATATGACTCCACCCGCAGTGCCATCAATTCCCCGGACGTTATCCCCGTGCGATCCAATGACCGGGTAGGTACCGTATCTGCCGGGCGAATCGACCTATGGCGCTCAGATCTCGTGCGCACCGTGGAATACGGCGACGTGGAGGCCAAGCAGGAGGCGCAGAAGCAACCGCACGAGGAATGCGCCATTTCTTCGGCGCTCACGCGTACCGAGAACCTCGCGCTGACGGAATCATGCCCGGAGGAACCTCACACCACGTGGTTAAGGTTTCAAAACACCACCCCGGAGGACTCCCGGGAACCAGAAATGGACGCCGATGTCTCCCTCGAACGCGATGGGGCGCGGCTTATCGCGGTGGGCCAAGACGCCGCCGCGGTCTATATCCCCGGCCCAGAACCCCGCATTGAGTCCTATAACAACCAGGGCGACAAGCTTTCTTCTACCCCCGTAAAGCCTTCTGCCGCCATCGATTCCGGCACAAGTCCTTTTGCCCCAGCCGTAGCGGATCTCCCGCACCACATGACGTGGTTTGATGGGCAGCGCCTCTACCTTCTAACCCCCAGTGATTTGCACGTCGATCACGTCATTGACGGTGCCATCGGCACCCCGATTTCAGTGGCTGGGCGCATGCTAATGCCCACCGAAAAGGGTATAGCCGTGGTGGACTGGTCTACCGGCGAGGTACTGCGCGAGATAGCCGTCGACCGCGGAGGCTACCGCGGTCCTGTCCACCTCACGTTGGCGGGCGAGACCATTGTAGAAACCCGCGGCGATACCGTCGTTGGCCTCAGCAGCGACTAAGCGAGTGCCACTCGCGGTTCCCGCGCGAGTGGCCCTTAGAAATTCGAGGCGGCCCACTCTGAGGACTCGCGCCTAAACATCAAGAGATAAAGCACCGCGACCGCGCTTAGCAGTGTGATAGTTCCCAGCACCGGGGATCCACCGCTATACATTTGAAACGCACTCGCACCCAGGATGAGCTCTACGAGGACCACGGCACCTCTTCCCCATCGCTTTCCCTTCACCATGGCCCAGGCGCCCGCGATGACAAAGCCAAAGACAATGAAGATAAAGATGGCGGTGCCAAGCCCTACAAAGCTTCCTGATCCGGAATCAGAGACCATCGAGTCATTTTCCGCACCCACCGCTTCGCGCACAATGAGGAAAATGCCAAAACAAATAACCGCGATGGATTGCACCGTGGCAATACCAGCGCCTATCAGCACCGACTGCGGGGCACTCTCCGGTGCCGGCGCGGGCGCTGCCGACTTATCTCGCTGCTGTTTATTTACCTGGCGTTTGTTCTGCTTAGACACAAAGCCACAGTCTACTAATCCGGCGCGAATTTTTTCTGCGCCACCCACGGTGGGCCTCGATGTTGCCAGCAGTAGCGCGGGGGCAGGGGGCTGAACTGGGAAATTTGACGGTCTCTTCCTCACCACACTCACCATATAACACCTATAGCTGCAGCTCACGGCGATTCTCACAGGTTTCTTTAAAATTCGATTTTGACATTTATGGCCCCCACACTGCACCTATTTGCGTGATGTTAACCACAATTTAGCCTTTAACCCTAGCGGCGATCGGGTAAACATGTCATGATTCTCTAGTAGCAAAAAGAAAGAGGGCGTAAACCTCTTCTTAACCTGGAGGAAACTTCAGGTAACAACACCGTGAACCATAGGCGGCGGCGACGCTGGCCCGACCTCGAGGCCGGGCCCCACTGCTAGCAGACCAGTTCACACACCACCTAAAAATCAAGGTGCTTTCCTGCCCCTCATGGATTGCGCTCGTATTTACTGCTGTCAAAAATTTGTTAGGAGATATCAATCATGGATTGGCGCCACGAAGCCGTTTGCCGCGACGAAGACCCAGAGCTGTTCTTCCCAGTAGGTAACTCCGGCCCTGCTCTTACCCAGATCGCTAAGGCCAAGCTGGTCTGCAACCGCTGCCCCGTTGCCTCTTCCTGCCTCAACTGGGCACTCGAGTCCGGCCTCGATGCCGGCGTCTGGGGCGGCCTGTCTGAAGAGGAGCGCCGCGCCCTCAAGCGTCGCCGCAACCGCGGCCGCGGCCGTTCCCGCGTGTCCGCCTAAAAGCGCGGACCCGGGGAGCCTAACCCCTACCCCAATTTTCGTTTCGGCGCCCTTAGCCGCTACAGTTGAATAAAGTTCAGAAACCCTCAACGAAGGAGTGCGCAATGAGCAAGCGTGGTCGCAAGCGCAAGGATCGCCGCAAGAAGGCCGCTAATCACGGCAAGCGTCCTGGCGCATAACGTACAGCACATATTAAAAGCCCGGTTTCGTACCAGTTCACCTTAAGAACTCGTACGGCCGGGTTTTTAATCTTTCTATTAGAAATCCGACTCTCGGAGCAGTAGCGACCAGGGCGCTCATTTGGGTTGGTACTACTGGTCCATATCGGGACATCGGTCATAGCTTCCCCGAAGTGCACTAATTGAACTCATTTCGTGGTTTCCTTTTGCCGGCTTCCGTTAGCAGGTATAGCGATCGGCGATGGTGGCCCCTGTTACATATGGGTGCCCATCGTCCGTAAGCTGTTCGCCTCAACTACCTCCTCAAGGCGAAAGACACTTGACGACGACGAGTATGCAGGACTAGCCCGAGACTCACCGTGCAAACTGGTAGTAGCCGGAACCCGCACAAACATCGCTCCTCACTACGCCCAAATTGATGGAGTAGAGACATACTAAATCTTGCTGACACCAGAAACCGATTTAGGCGCATAATTATCCTCGGGGCAGCGATTCTCGCCTTCTTCACTTCGACAACATCTCTGCTGCACCCCACAGAGCCGAATCTTGAATCCTCAGGACACAACAGCCAAATCTTCGTTGTAGAAAAGTGAATGCTGGAATACACTCGATCGTCTAAGAAGACAGCAAAACTGGGTACTGGGCTATATCCGCAACCTGTTTTCGACAAGACTTTAAATCAATATTCAGGGGCTTGGGTTATACGCCCTGCATAGCCCGAAAGGAATCTCATGTGGCTTGACGGATACCATCAGCAATTCGGAAATAGGCTGGAAGACTTCCTTTCAACAACAGTCCCCACGACACTTGCAGACCTTACGCCTCTTCAGCGCAAGCAGGTCACCGATGGCACAAAAGAGTTTCCCTTCGAGATCGTACTCGAAATCTTAAACTCTAAACACAGCTATGAAGAGAAAGCATCCCGCATCCTCGCCATCAACGGCACATGGATGAATGCGATGTCAGGGAGTCAGTGGGCACTTGGCCCTTTAAGTAGCACGGCCTACTCCGAAAGAGTAGGTATAGGCATCAGATGGGGCGAGATCGCTTTTTCACCGTTGCTAAACATCGCAGAAAACCTTATCGATACGTATCCCATCTGGCCGGGCGTACTCATGGAATTTGCTCACATGCAAGAAGACAATCGTGATTACTACCGCCAGCGAATTCAGAAAAACTAGCGCTGGTACCACCAGAGAGGTACCAGCCCCAAAACAGAACCCGTTCTTCAACTATTCGCAGGATGCGTATTTACCAGTCGGGGCCGGACATGACCCCAGAAAATGGACACGTCAGGGCTAGGCCCCTACTATTTGCCTATCCACTCGCATTACGCCCCAGGGCGTGTGGGTAGGGTTTGACTCGCGGGTTGACCGCTGCGAGTGCGATCCTATGGAAAATTTTTTCTACAGCACCGCTTCGGCAGAGGGCGCCTGACGGTAAGTATGCTTGCTTCTGAACTGGATGAGGAAACACGGCAGTACGAACTGTCCCGACTCTTGTTGCGAGACGTTCGCAGCTCTGAAGGGCGCTTCTTACCAGCGGGATTCGATCTCCGTAATTTCTATCGAGATGCGGCGGCGCAGCGATTGCGGTGCCTTAGCTTGGCCGGCACAGCAATTGCGCACGAGGGAGCGGACGAGCTCTTCGCGCTCTAGTCGTTGCTGGCAAAAATCACATTGGGCGATGTGCTCGCGGATGGCTAAAGCGCGGGCGTAGGTCGTGGATTCATCGAGAAGCTCGCAAAATAGGTTGTGTACCTCAGTGGAGCTACACGCACCACAGTTCTTTCCGGTTGCGCCTTCCATTACTTCTCCTCCATGTCCGGGTGTTCTAATCCAATTCCTTGTTCACGTGCTACGTCCTTCAACGCCTTGCGGAGCATTTTTCTTCCACGATGTAGCCGGGACATCACCGTTCCCAATGGAGTATCCATGATTTCGGCGATTTCTTTGTACGCTAAGCCCTCCACATCGGAGTAGTAGACCACCATCCGGTAGTCCTCAGGTAGGTCATTAATGGCCTGCGAGATGGACCTATCTGGCATCTCTTTAAGCGCTGCCACCTCGGCGGATTCCAAGCCGGTGGAATCGTGTCCCGCGGTGGTATAGAGCTGAAAATCACTCAGATCATCGGCAGAAGACTCGGTAGGGCGCCGCTTCGCCTTGCGATAAGAGTTGATGTAGTTATTGGTCATGATGCGATACAGCCATGCCTTCAAATTCGTTCCCTGCTTAAAGGAATGAAAGGACTTATAAGCCTTGAGATAGGTCTCTTGCACCAAGTCTTCCGCGTCTTGCGGGTTTCGCGTCATGCGCAGCGCGCCGCCATAGAGCTGATCAAGCAGCGGGAGCGCTTCCTTTTCAAAGCGGCGCTGCAGCTCCTTTTCGCTCACTGTTTCTTTAACCACACAATCTATCCTAACGTCTCACGCTAAAATTCCTATATGGCCAAAAAGTCCCCGCATGCCGCTACCCCGGCCCTGAAAGTCATCGAAGATGCCGGAGTCAAGCACTCCGTATCCACCTTTGAAGCGGGCAAGGATCACTTTGGTGATCGTGCCGCGGCGGCCTTAGACGTAGAACCCGAGCGCGTGCTGAAAACGCTCATTATCGATCTCACTGCGGGCAAAGGTCCGCGCCGCGAGCTGGCGGTATGCGTGATTCCCACGACGCACCATTTAAGCCTCAAGAAGGCAGCCGCTGCCCTTGGCGTATCTAAGGCAGCCATGGCGCAGGTGCACGATGCCGAGAAATCCTCAGGCTACGTGCATGGCGGCATTTCCCCGCTCGGACAAAAGAACCCGCTGCCCACGGTGATCGAGGAATCCGCGGTGCTTTTCGATACTGTCTTTATATCCGGCGGCCGCCGCGGCCTAGATATCGAGCTCAACGCAGAAGAACTCGCGCACTTGTGCGGGGCCGACTTTGCCGATCTACTGGCGGATGAGTAGCTCCGGGTAGTCATTGGAGACAGTCCCCACGGCCTTATCCACCGCGTGGTAGTCGAATCCCCGCAGGCCAGTGGGCACTAGCAGCTCCTTAGCTTCGTCGGCGCTGCCCTCGAGCCAGGTGCGCATCTCCTCCGGCGCCAAAAATCGCGGCAAGCGGTGGTGCAGCCACTCCATCTCTTCGGTAGCCGCGGTGGTCACGATGGTGGCAGAGAGCCGATCCAGCCCGGTATCCCAGAGCCCCGCGGCCCACAGCAGGCCCTGGTCGGGATGGACGTAGTACGGCGTCTTGGTGGAGCCATCCTTGTGCCACTCGTAATAGCCGTTCATGGGGATAAGGCAGCGCTGGGATTTAAAGGCCGTGCGAAAAGACGGCTTGCTCGCCACCGTTTCTGCCCGGGCATTAAAAAGCGGCGGGCCATCCATGTCTTTCTTCCACTGCGGCAACAGCGCCCACCGCGCGGGTTCGACTTCCGCCAGTTCTTCGCGCACGCGCACGATGGGAATGGGCTGAGTAGGGGCAATGTTATATCGCGGCCCGGGCGTGCCCTGTGGGGCGTGGACTTCCTGGACACCTGGGAGGTTTCCCACCTCATCGAGGAGGGACTCGGTAAAAAGAACGAATCTTCCGCACATGGCCTCTATTATGGACACTATGTCTCAACCTTGGACCGCCCCGCTGGCTACCAGCCCCGTTACGGGGGAACACCAGGTGCCAGGATCGAAATCGATTACCAATCGCGCCTTCATCCTGGCCGCGCTGGCTGATTCCCCGTCCATCCTGCACGCCCCGCTGGTATCGCGCGATACGCAACTGATGGAGGACGCACTCAGTGCCATGGGGGTTCGCTTCACCCATGACGGCGCCAATATCCACGTCCAGCCTGGGAAGCTGCACGGTGCCAGGGTGGATTGCGGGCTGGCCGGCACCGTGATGCGCTTTGTGCCGCCGGTCGCAGCGCTGGCGGATGGCCCGGTGCGCGTCGATGGCGATAAGCAGGCCTATAACCGCCCCATGTCCACGACGCTGGATGCGCTGCGCAGCCTCGGCGTCGATGTGGAAGGAGGTAGCCTTCCCTTTACGGTGTCCTCCAACGGCGTGCCAGAAGGCGGCAAAGTCACCATCGATGCTTCTGGTTCTTCCCAGTTCGTCTCCGGCCTGCTGCTGAGCGGGGCGCGCTTTTCCCAGGGCATCCAGCTCACCCACGAGGGCGGCCAGCTGCCATCTATGCCGCACGTGGAAATGACGGTGGGCATGCTGCGCCAGGCGGGCGTGCGCGTGGATTCGGATGGCACCACGTGGACGGTGCACCCCGGCCCCATCGCCGGCCGCGAATGGTTCATCGAGCCGGATCTCTCCAATGCCACGCCGTTCCTCGCCGCAGCGGCGGTCACCGGCGGGCGCCTGACCATCAAGAATTGGCCGGCGAATACCACCCAGCCGGGCGATGCCATCCGCCAGATCCTGCTGGATATGGGCGTGATGGTAACCCAGGAGCACAACAACGTCACAGCAGAGGGCAACCCGGCGGGAAGGTTGCAGGGCATCGAGCGCAACATGGGCGATATCGGGGAGCTTACCCCCACCGTTGCGGCCCTGTGCGCGCTCGCAGAAACGCCGTCCCGGCTCACGGGCATTGCCCACCTGCGCGGCCACGAGACCGACCGTTTGCAGGCGCTCGCGGCGAATATCAATGCGCTGGGCGGCAGGGTCACCGAGCTTGACGATGGCCTGGTGATCGAACCCGTCGAACTCCACGGCGGCGATTGGCCCTGCTACGCCGATCACCGCATGGCCACCGCCGGTGCCATTCTGGGTTTGAAAGTCCCTGGTATCCAGATTGAGGATATTTCCACCACTTCCAAGACCTTGCCCGGCTTGGCCCGCATGTGGGAGACGATGCTGCACCCCGACCAACAGGATTTACATGGCTAGACGTTTCGGTTCCTTTGATGAATCTGATGTGCGCGTGCGCCCCGGCAAGGGCTCGCGCCCGCGCACCAAGGATCGGCCCAAGCACAAAAATGCCAAATACGGCATGGTAATCACCAAGGACCGCGGGCGGTGGGGCGTCGCGCTTGACGATGGCCCCCACGTCACCGCCATGCGCGCCCGCGAGCTGGGCCGCACCGCCATCGAGGTCGGTGACCGCGTCGGCGTGGTTGGTGATACCTCTGGTGCGAAGGACACGCTGGCGCGCATCGTCAAGCTGGCGGATCGCACCTCCGTGCTGCGCCGCACCGCCGATGACACGGATCCGTATGAGCGCATCGTGGTGGCCAATGCCGATCAATTGCTGATCGTTTCTGCCGTGGCAGACCCTCCCCCGCGATCAGGCTTTGTCGAGCGCGCCTTGATTGCCGCATTCGTGGGCAACCTCCACCCCATCCTGTGCCTGACCAAGACGGATCTTGCAGACCCAACGCCGTTTGCAGAAGAATTCGCCGACCTAGATGTCACGGTGGTCGAAGCCGGAGTCGAGGATGGCCTAGATGCCGTGCGCGCGCAAGTAGATGGCCATATTACCGCGCTCATCGGGCATTCCGGGGTAGGCAAGTCCACGCTGGTCAACCGCCTGGTTCCAGATGCAGAAAGGGAAACGGGGGAAGTATCGGGCATCGGCAAGGGCCGGCATACCTCGACGCAATCGGTGGCCCTCCCCTTGCCCACCGACGCTCCAGGCGCCGAATCTCAGGGCGGCTGGATCATCGATACGCCGGGCATTCGCTCCTTCGGGCTGGCGCATGTGGACGCGGATACCGTCCTTGGCGTTTTCGAGGACCTCGCCGCGGCCATTGAGGAATGCCCGCGCGGCTGTACGCACGCGGGGCCACCGGCGGATCCCGAGTGCGGGCTCGATGATCCAGAAATCATTCCCGAGGGCACCGCTACCGCCCGCCGGCGCGATGCGGTACGCGGGCTGCTGCAAGCCCTGCGCACCAACGTGGAGTGGGAAAACTAGCGCGGCCTAGAGCAATTCCACGAGGAAGGGCAGCTCCGTGGGGTGGTAGAAGGCCATGAAGTTATCCAGGGCATCACCTACCGCGAGCTCCGCGTCCTCATCGCCGAGGTCCGCGGAATCGATGGCCTCGATGGCCTTGGCGGTTGCCTCTTCGGATTCTTCGATATCCACGTGAATGGCGGCGAGGCTATCCGTGCCAAACTGCGCTGGCTGAAGTTCCACCACCGGCTCGCCCATATCCGGGCGCGGGGTGACCGCCGTGTCATCAACGTCGATGGAAATGACCACGCGCCGGTGCGGGAACTTCTCCTCGTCTCCAATGGTCAACAGGCGCAGCGAAGCCATGGAGGCCTCGAGGAAGGCGGAGTAGGCAATCTCTTCTTCATCGCCTGCGGTATAAAAATCGCGCAGGGCTGGGGTCACCATGAATCCCCACCCGGAGCGCGCCGCGAGCGTTCCGGTCTCAGCGAGCTCCGCCAGCATGGCATAGGTCGCCGGAATATAGACGCGGGCTTGAGCCACTAAAATTCCCCTTCAATATCGAATACGGCTTGAATTTCTACAGACACGCGATCGAAGCTGGTGTATAAGAAACCGATCATCCCGGCATCGACAGCGGCGCGCACGTTGAGGATCGAATCGTCGACCATGACACAATCGCTCAAGGGCAGCTCGAGGGCATCGGCAGCCGCCTGGAAAGCCGCAACCTCCGGCTTTTCCGCCCCGATTTCGCCAGACAACACCACGGCATCGACGTTGCCGCGGTATTCCCACTCGCGAATGTGCTCAGCGCCAGAGCCGCCCGGGTCATTAGACAAGATAGCGGTTGCGGCACCATTTGCCTTCGCCGCAGATAGCAGAGCCTTCCAGCGGCGATTGTCCTCTTCAGCGCCATCGAGGACGCCGACATAGTCAACGATGAGACCACGCATAATTTTTAATCCTTCAGTACACGAATACTTTGTAACTCCCGAAAGTATAGCGAACTGCGCTTATATTCTCGCCCGCCTCATACAGGAAACTGCCAGAAATAGCGCGCGCAGCGCCCCCATGAGATAATTATCACGCGTTCGCCTCCTGCCTTTTTCGCAGGAGCACTCATTTCACCATGTATGAGCCCATTCCCGGCTACTCTCACCTCAAGCTGTATATCGCCCCGCACCGCATCCATTACGGCCGCCTCCCCACAACGGCCGAGGTTGCCGCCCAGCACCATATCCAAGCCTGGGTCGTCTTCATCCTTGAGGTCGCCGCCGGCTACCGCCCCATTGCCCACCTCAATTCCCCGCGCTTTTCGGATTCCATCCGCCTGCACATTGGCTCCTGGGTGCACCGCCGGGAAAGCCCCTATGACACCGATGCCTTGCGCCTTACCAGCCTGCACGCGCGACCCAACGGCGAATACTTCGGTTCCGCGGTCATCGGCACTCACCGCCACGCCTTTACCGGCTCCGCCACTGACCAAGGGCTACGCTCGTTTCGGCTGCTCTAAAACTAACAGCGCCCCTCCCGCTTCCCCACCGCGCAAGGACGGGGAGGAAGAGGAAGGGGCGTGATAGGACGTTGAAGCGTTATGCCTCTACGGTTTCTTGGCCTGCAGGACCAGAGCCCGAGTCACCGCCGGATTCTTGGTTTTCTTCCTGCTGCTTGAACTGCTTGCGCAGCATGAATAGCTGGCGCACGGTTTCTTCCTTCACGCCTTCATTCATGGCATTGAACATATCGCCACCCTCCTTCTGGTATTCCACCAGCGGGTCGCGCTGCGCCATCGCGCGCAGGCCGATGCCCTCCTTGAGGTAGTCCATCTCGTAAAGGTGCTCGCGCCATTTCTGGTCAATAATCGGCAGGATCACCATGCGCTCGGTATTGCGCATCTGCTTGTCGCCGCCGATGGCAGAAACGGCTTCCTCCAACTTGTCGTACTCCCGGTTCGCGTCGGTAACGAGGGCATCGCGCAGCTGCTCCGCAGTGAGCTCGCCTGGGGAACCGTACTCGGAGCCTTCCACGAGTTCCTCCGGGGACATCGTGGGGCCGTACAGCGCCTCGAGGGCATTCCAGAGTTCCTCGAGGTTCCAGTCTTCGACATAACCGGTGGCGGTAGCGCCCTCGACGTAGGCAGAGACCGTGTCATCGATCATGGTGCGGATATCGTCCTTGATGTCATCTGCATCGAGGATAGAATAGCGCGTGGAGTAGACCACCTTGCGCTGCTCATTGAGCACCTCATCGTACTTCAGCACGTTCTTGCGCATCTCGAAGTTCTGGTTCTCCACCTGCGCCTGGGCCCCCTTGATGGAGTTCGAGACCATCTTGGCCTCAATGGGGACATCATCAGGCACGTTGAGGCGGTTCATCATGTGCTCCATGGACTGGCCCACAAAGCGCACCATCAATTCATCGCGCATGGACAGGTAGAAGCGGGTCTCGCCCGGGTCACCCTGACGGCCGGTACGGCCGCGCAGCTGGTTATCGATGCGGCGCGACTCGTGGCGCTCGGTGCCCAAGACATAGAGCCCGCCCGATTCGCGCACCTCATCGCCCAAGCGCTTCGAGCGCTCTTTCTCGCCGTCGATCTCGGCCTCCCAGGCCTCCTGGTATTTTTCCTCATCCTCAAAGGGGTCAAGGCCGCGTTCGCGCAGCTTCTCATCGAGGATAACTTCCGGGTTACCGCCGAGCACGATATCGGTACCACGGCCGGCCATGTTGGTTGCCACGGTCACGGTGCCGGGGCGGCCCGCACGGGCAATGATCTGGCCCTCTTCTTCGTGGTGCTTGGCGTTAAGCACGTTGTGTTGCACACCGCGCTTGGTCAGCAGCTGCGACAGGTATTCGGAACGCTCCACGGAGGTGGTACCGACTAGGACCGGCTGGCCGTTTTCGACATGCTCCGCAATATCATCAACCACCGCAGCGAACTTTGCCTCTTGGGTCTTGTAAATGCGGTCCGAGTGGTCGGTGCGCTGGTTCGGCTTATTGGTAGGAATAGGAACCACATCCAGCCCATAGATGGAATGCAGCTCCGCGGCTTCCGTTTCCGCGGTACCGGTCATGCCGGAAATCTTTTCATAGAGGCGGAAGAAGTTCTGCAGGGTAACCGTCGCCAGCGTCTGGTTCTCGTTTTTGATCTCCACCTGCTCCTTGGCCTCAATGGCCTGGTGCATGCCCTCGTTGTAGCGGCGTCCCGCCAACACTCGGCCGGTAAAGCCATCCACGATCATCACTTCGCCATTGCGGACGATGTAGTCCTTATCGCGGGTAAAGAGCTCCTTGGCCTTCAACGCGTTATTGAGGTAGGAAACCAACTGGGAATGCTCCGGCGCGTAGAGGTTATCAATACCGAGCTGATCTTCAACGTACTCCACCCCCTCTTCCAAGACACCGATGGTGCGCTTTTTGTGGTCCACTTCGTAGTGGATTCCCTCGCGCATGCGCGGCGCCAGCTGCGCAAAGACGCCATAGAACTGGGAGGACCCATCAACCGGGCCGGAGATGATGAGTGGGGTACGGGCTTCATCGATAAGGATCGAGTCCACCTCATCCACGATGCAGAAGTTGTGTCCGCGCTGAACTACATCATTGAGGGTGCGCACCATGTTATCGCGCAGGTAATCAAAGCCCAGCTCGTTATTGGTGCCGTAGGTGATATCGCAGTCGTAGGCTTTCTTGCGCTCTTGCGGGCGCATTTCTGCCAAGATAACGCCCACGGACAGGCCCAACCAGCGGTGCACACGCCCCATCATCTCGGCGTCGCGCTTGGCCAGGTAGTCATTGACCGTGACGATGTGTACGCCCTGGCCCTCCAGGGCGTTGAGGTAAGCGGGCAGCAAGGAGGTCAGGGTTTTGCCCTCACCGGTGCGCATCTCTGCAACATTGCCAAAGTGCAGGGCGGCGCCACCCATGATCTGCACGGGGTAGTGCTTTTGTCCTAGGACGCGCCAAGCGGCTTCGCGGACGGTAGCAAAAGCATCGAGCAAGATGTCGTTCTTTTCTTCGCCATCCTTCAGGCGAGTTTTGAACTCGTCAGTCTTGGCCTTTAGCTCATCGTCCGAAAGCTCCGCGTACTGATCCTCGAGTGCAATTACATCGTCTGCAATTTTGCCCAGGCGCTTGACCGTACGGCCCTCGCCCGCGCGCAGCAGCTTGGAAAGTCCAAACACTATTCGTTAGTCCTTCTTGTCGCGACACATTAGTTAACTTCCCGCAATTGTACTCACGCCACTGCCCTTGTCGCCTTCCACCCGCCCTTAAACGATAGTGATTTCACACTAAACACACTAAGAAAATGGATAACTCACAGCATGACAAATCACCCCCTCCCCGCCTCATCGAGCAATAGCGCGATGGGCAGGAAGGGGGTGAAGAAACTTAACGCCCTAGCCGGGCACGAGGGATTCTAGCCCTCTGCATCCTCAGACAAGGAGATGATGCCGTAGTCGAAAGCGTGGCGGCGGTAAACCACGGAAGGCTTGTTGTTTTCCTCGTTGACGAAGAGGAAGAAATCGTGGCCAACCAGCTCCATCTCGCTCAAGGCATCGTCCACGCTCATCGGGGTGGCCGGGTGCTCCTTGGTGCGCACGATCTGGCCGGGGCGAACGTCCTCGACGGTCTCGGCATAAGGATCGACCAAGCGCTCTTCCTTGGCGCGCTGTGCTTCTGCCTCCGCAACCATCTCTGCGGCGATTTCGCCGGTGCCCTTCTGTGCGCGGTGACCGCCCTTGACGTATTCACGGCGCACCTTCACCTTCCGCAGGGAACGTTCCATCTTCCCCATCGCGGTTTCCAGCGCTGCGTAGAAGGAGTCTTCCTTAGCCTCTGCGCGGGCGATGTGGCCCTTGCCGGTTGCGGTGATCTGGATGCGGTCGGACTCTGCTTCGCGGCGTGGGTTTGGCTCGTGCTGCAATTCCACGTGGAAGAAGGTCAGTGTGGGATCAAGGCGTTCAATCTTTGCCAGCTTGTCGTTGACGCGCTCCTGGAAGTGTTCCGGTACATCAACGTTACGGCCCGTAATCGTTACCTGAGCTTTGTTTGGCTGGGACATTGAGATGCCTCCCTTTGGTTGTGGGGACTAGAAACAATCACAGTAACTGTTCCTCTGTGACACCTCTAATAATACCAGTGGTTATGACCTGATGGCATTAGGGGGTAACACCGTACACCCCACTATGTGATGTGCCTTAAGCATCGGCAAAAGCCAACGCCCCATAGACCGTGGCGCCGGCGGCGCGCAGGGCCGCCATGCTGGCCGCGAGGGTGGCGCCGGTGGTTATAACGTCATCGACAAGCAGCGCCTGCTCACCGCCCACCGGGGCGCCAACCCCCACGCGCCCCTGCAGGTTCGCCCACCTATCCTGCGCATTGAGCTCAGATTGATCCGCCGTATCCGCGCCCATGACAAGCGCCTCGCGCACCCGCAGCCCCTGCTGTCGGCGCGCCGCACCTTGACACATGGCCGTCACGGGATCACCGCCGCGCATGCGCGCCGAGCGGCGCCGCGTAGGGGCCGGCACCAGGCACAGCTCGCGGGGAATCTCGCCACGGGCGGCCAAGTGCGCCACGCCCGCGGCAACCACCGCACCTATATAATCGCGCACTTCCCTATTGCCTTGTTCCTTCATGCTGATGATGATGATGCGGCGAATATCGGAATAGGACCCTAGGGCAAATACCGGTGCCCTGAGCAGCCGCGGCCGGCTTACCAGGTAAGGCGGCTGGCGCAGGTGCTCCCGGCACTGCGGGCATAAGACGTGGCCGGGCGCGCGGCACCCGGCACACGCACGCGGAAAAATCAGCTCTCGCACGCTCACGGCGCGACACCACCCCATCCCCCGAAACATCCTCTGCGGCAGCGTCGCCCAGCGCGGCCGCCTCTTAGCTAGACACGATAGGCGAAGAGCGCCGACCCTGCAGGCCAGGCACCTCGCGCCAGTTCACCTCATCGACCACCGTGGCGGGAAGCTCCAGCATGGCATGGGAATCCGTAATATAAAGCTTCGATGGCGAGGTAGCCACCGCGACTACCGGGGCGGTGATATTACCCGTCGGCATGGTAGAGGCCGAGGAACCATCCTGCTCGATGCGCCATACCGGCGACTGCCCAGAGGACGTACCGACGATGAGCGAACCATCGTTATTCCAATCCAGCGATAATGCTGAACCAGAGACCTCAGGGCCCACCTCGCGGGCGTTGACGATGCGCTTATCGCCGCTGCTGGATTGGGCCACCGCGGCGATGTAGACGTGGCCATCGATGATCATCGCCGCGCGTGCGCCGCTATGGGAGAGGCGGATAACGGAGATTTCTCCCTCGATATCGTCGATGCTGCGCGCATCGACCTCGGATTCTGAAATCCGTCCGGTGGTCTTGGAGCGCACGACGCGCACGATGCGGTCTCCATCGACCACCGTCCACACGGCTTGCCCGTTATATTCAAAGGTGGGCCGCGCCAGCGTCTTACCTTCGACCGAATCCTGCAACGCGGCGCCGATTTCGCCCATCTGCAGCTTGAAGTCACCGCTAGGCTTCCGGCTGACCGCCGCAATCATGCCGGATTCGGTGACATCGACCGATTGCACATTGCCGCTCGAGCCCAAAGAGCCCTTAACCGGCTCGGCCACCCCGCTATCGACCTCCAGCACGTTGCCCTCATTCAAGGCGTACAGCGTGGACAGGGAATTACTGTTTACCTTGGGGTTATAGTCAGCAAAATCATCCACGCTGACGGTGTCCATGCCTTCTACCAGATTGCTGCCATCGGCCTTAACCTTGAAGGGGCCGATATGCCCGGCATCAGAAAGCGTCCAGACCAATTGCGCCGCAAAGCGGGTGCGGTCATTTTCATCCAAGTCTGACAAGCCCTCGAACTGGTAGCCGTTTTCGTTGTCGTAGCCAGCGAAGGTGACCTTTTCATCCGCCGCCCGGCGGGTGGCCGGGGCGATGCTGCTAGATGGGCCTTCCATCAAGAGGGTGATCAGCGTGGACTCGGATTCCTCGCTGCCCTTATACAGCCACCGGCGGTCCGGGGCGAGGACGTCATCGGTTTGTTTATAAAAGTAGAGCGATTGCGGGGTGTAATGATTGCGCAGCTCATTACGCTCGATAACCAGCCCGGCCGGCAGACTATCAACGAGCCACTGGTCATCTACCATTTTCATGTCGATGGTAGCTTCGTAGCTCTCATTTTCTGGCACATAGGCCCCGCCGGATTTGAGGCGTCCAATGATGGTGCCGCGCACATTGAAGGAGCGCGCATCCGCCGCCGTATTCTGTTTCTTATCGGGCGCGGTCACGATATCCAGGCTATCGACCACCATGACATCGCCTGAGGCATCCCAGGCCCCGCGGGCGTTATTCGTGAGGAACCCGCGAGCGGCATCGTGGTCATTGGTTGGAACGGCCGCGGCGCGATAAAAATCGCGCAGGGTAAGGTCCGGGTCCGCCCCCGCCTCAGGGGCAATGACCTCTTCCGGGCCATCGGCCTGTTTGTGGTAGGTACCCACGACCTGGGGGCTCGTATCGTGCGGCAAGGTTGAGCAGCCGGTAACAAAGCACAGCGCCACCACCGCGCCCACGGCGGTGTGCCGCCGCCATATTCCCTTCATAATGACCGAATTCATTTATTTATCCCCCTTAAAATCCGGCGCCTTATAGGAGCGCCCCTCGGGCGAGGCGGCCCCACGGTTGCGTTCAGAAGGCCACAGGATTCCGTCACCATCCGCCTCGGTCGCCTCCGCCGAGTCATCGTCGATGCCAATTCCGCGGCCTACCACCGAGCTGCTGCTTGGCGATGCCCCACCGGCGCCGCCCTCGTCCTCGTCTTCTGCTGCACCAGCTTCCGCTGCACCAGCTTGCCCGGTGTCGGCATCGCTAGCTGCGTCGGCAGCGGCGCCAACAGCGGCGCCGGTTGCGCCGCTGGGGTCGGCGGTAGCTGGGGCATCGGCAAGCGCGTCGTGCGCGGCGTCTGAACCAGTGCCCGGGGCGCCTGGAATCTCTCGGGAGATGGGCTCTTCACCAATCTCGGTATTCGGCTCTCGCGGGATGATGAGGCGGAAGCGGGAGCCGTAGCCAAATACGCCAAATGCATCGAGCGTGCCGCCGTGCAGGGCCGCGTCCTCGCGGGCGATGGCAAGGCCCAGCCCGGTGCCGCCAGAGTGGCGCTTGCGGGAAGAATCCGCGCGCCAGAAACGGTTGAATACTAGTTCTTCTTGTCCGGGTTTCAGGCCCACGCCGTGGTCCGTAACGGCTACACCCACGGCCTTATCCGTGGTGGCAATATCGATCACCACAGGATTGCCCTCAGAATGGTCGATGGCATTGGCCAAGAGGTTGCGCAAAATGCGCTCGATGCGGCGCGAATCGGCCTGGATGGAAATCCGCTCATCCGGCATATTGCGAACGACCTCCACGTCGAGCTTCTGCGCCAAATGCTCAACCTGGCGGTAGGCGGCATCCACGCAGGAGCGCAGGTCAATGGCCGTGGTGGATAGGTCCGCCACGCCGGCATCGTGGCGGGAAATCTCTAGCAGATCCGCGAGCAGCTCCTCGAAGCGGTCCAGCTCCCTGGACATGAGCTTCGAGGCGCGCTGCGCGCCCGCGGGCAGGCTATCGGCCTCAGATTCGATGAGGTCTGCGGCCATGCGCACGGTGGTAATGGGGGTGCGCAGCTCATGGGAGACATCGGAAGTAAACTGCCGCTGCAAATCGCCGTATTCCTCCAGCTGCGCAATCTGGGAGGACAATTTATCCGCCATATTATTAAAGGAGGCGGCAAGCCGGCCCATCTCATCGTCCCGATCCACGGCCATGCGCTCCTTGAGGTGGCCGGCAGCCAGGCGCTGGGCGATGCGGGACGCGGACTTAATCGGGGTAATGACCTGCTGGGTTGCCAACCAGGCAATGCCCACCAGCAAGACCACGACCACCACGCCGGCGGCAGAGAGCAGGCCGCGCATAAGCGCCATTGTTGATTCTTCCGATTCCATAGAAAGGGCCAGGTAGACCTGCAAATTCGGAATCTCGGCATCGGTGGGTGTGCCCACCATGAGCGCGTTATAGTAATCGCCATTGCCGCGCGGGACGGGGTAATACTGCTGCGCAATCTGGTCTTGGCCCACCATCTGCCGCATTTGTTCCGGCACCGGGAAATCCTCCGGCGAGGTGGTGATGGATCCATCTTGGTTTTCCACCACGATGACGGGTTCATACACGGCCTGCGCATCGCCTTGTTGCGCAGAGAGCTGCTCCAAAGAAGCGCGGGCGGAATTGATGCGCACCTGCACCGAGTTGGCGGAACTGGTGGCATCGATTTGCTGCTCCACCGCCGTGCGGGCGCGCTCGAGCTCCTGCAGCGCCACGTCTTCTTTTTGGGATACCAACCGCTGGGTCAGCACGGAGACCAAGGCGTAGGCCAAGATAATCATGACCACCGAGGAGGCGACCACAATCATACCGATAACGCGCGCCTGCAATGAGGTGCGCAGCGTATCTACTATGGCGTCACGAATGCGCCGCACGCGGTCCAGAATTCTGATTTTTCCTTACTCCCCGGCACCGGCCTTGCCGGTCTTATACCCCACGCCGCGCACGGTCAGCACGATCTGCGGATCTTCCGGATCGTGCTCGATCTTGGCGCGCAGGCGCTGCACGTGCACGTTAACCAAACGAGTATCGGAGGCATTGCGGTAGCCCCAGACGGATTCCAGCAGCGACTCGCGGGTATGCACCTGCCCTGGGTGGCGCGCCATTTCCAGCAGGAGATCGAACTCCAGCGGGGTCAGGTTTAATTCGGTGCCATCAGTACGGCGCACCGTGTGCTCCGGCACGTCGATGATGAGATCAGCGACCTCAAGGGTTTCCGGTTCCGCGGAGTCGGTGCGGCGCAGGCGCGCCCGAATGCGGGCGATGAGTTCCTTCGGTTTAAAGGGCTTGGTGATGTAATCATCCGCGCCGGATTCAAGCCCCAAGACCACGTCCACGGTATCGGTCTTGGCGGTAAGCATGACGATGGGCACCGCGGACTCGCGCCGGATGGTGCGGCAGATATCCACACCATTCATGCCCGGCAGCATGAGGTCCAAAAGGATGAGATCCGGTTCATGCTCGCGGAAGGCAGGAACGGCATCATTGCCATCCATGACGGGGACGGGGTTTAGTCCCTCAGATTCAAGGACAATGGTCAGCATTTCCGAGATCGCTGGATCATCATCCACGACCAAAATCGTTGGCGCCACGTTTTAATCTCCTACAAGGTCATTTATTGCTGCCGTAATAGTATCCGCATCGGCGGTGGCGATCCAGCGCCCGCCCCACCCGGACTCGACTAGGCGCCGGTAAGCGGCGGCGGTGCGCTCCTGCAATCCCCCATCGCGTTCATAGTGGTCGCGCTCGCGGGTGGAATCACTGGCGGCTCGGGACTGCGCTCTTGCCGATGCCACCTCCACCGCCGTATCCACATACACCTGCAGGTCTGCTTGTGGCAGGCCCAAGGTGCCAAATTCTAGGTCATAGACCCATTGGAAGAGGCTATCGTCGCGCAACCGGGCTGCGGAATAGGCAGCGTTGGAGGCTACATAGCGGTCTAAGATCACTACCTCGCGCGTTTGCTTCGCCGCCAGCAATTCCTCTTTTATCCCAAAACGGTCGAGGGCGAAAAGCGTGGCCATACCGTAGGCCGAATCCGTAAGGTCGCCCATCTTTCCGTAGAGCGCCTCGCGCGCAAGCTGCGCGTGGATGGAGGTCTCATAACGCGGAAAGGAAACGGTTTTTACTGGGACTTGGAGGGCGTCCCGCACTGCGGTCGCAAGTGTATTTTTTCCGGCGCCGTCAATGCCTTCAATGCTTATAAGCATGGTGAGATATGCAGAATCCTTTCTGCTCCTAGGCGGCGCCAGCGGCACCGAGGGAGGTGGTTTTTAAGAAAGTGCCTCGATAAACGGTTCCACGTCGTAGTCTCCTTCGACGGTATCCAGGATCTCAAGGGCATTTTCGGTCAGGGTATCGTCAACGGTTCCCACCAAGTCCCTAATATAGGGGTAGTCTTCAACGGTTTCGCTGGCGCTGAACGGCGCGCCTGCCCAAATGGCGGCGATCGTGGCCGCAGCGTGGGCGTTGAGCTGTTCTTCCTCGGTTAAATCGTTCTTGCTGCGAGCCACCTCGCAGGCATCCTGTACTGCGCGGATTACCCCTTCTTCATCGAGGTTTGCCAATTCATCTAGAAAATCCACGTTGAGATCGGTGCTAAAAATCTCTTCGTCCCAGCTGCTCATTTCTCACTCCTTCGACGGGTTTAGCGCCATTTATACACGCTTTTCCGGCGGAGAAAAATCGGGCATGAAAAGGATTGCATAGGCACTGCCTTTTCTCATCTCTGCGTTGTTTACATATCACGGAATCCGCAGCCTGTCGCGGAAATTCCAATACATGATACTCTCGTTATCAACTTGTTACCCACCCTATGCAACCAAGAAAGGAGGGCACGATGAAACCAGATTCACGTCGCGTGTACGTCTTCATCGTGCTCGGCCTTATCGCCGCCGTCGTCGTGGGAGTGGGCGTGTGGCGCATGAGCACGCCGAGCGCCCGTTACTCCAATGCCGCGAATGAGTCCCCTACCTCTACCGTGGCACCAAAAAATACGTCCGCTGAAGAATCGACCTCATCGTCGACGCATAAGAAGCCCTCGACGGAAAACTCTGCCCCCGCAGAGGCCAATTCTGGCGCCGGTGAATCAGACCACCAGCACCCTGAATCAACGGACCCATACTTGGCGCCCAATGCAGTCACGCATCCCCACGCGGCCACCCGCCCTACCAAGGTGTACCGCCCCGACAATGTGTACTCTCCAGGCACTTCCGTTAATAATGCCCCGTCCAACCAGGGCGGGCAGGTGCCGCAAAATGGCACCGGCACCATGCAGGCGGTCCCGGATAACCCCAGCAAGCCGGATAACCTAGCACCGTCGTCCCCGGCACCGAGCTCTCCTGTTCCATCCCCTGCCCCGGGCGAGGAGAAGCCTGGTCAAAGTGATCAGGGTAGAGAGTCCGGAAAACCGGTAGAGCCCGCCGGATCAGAAACCCCGGAGCCGCCATCGACGCAGACCCCACAAAAGTCATATACCAAGGGGAGCGCGCAGCGCACCCCAGCGGCTCCTGACGCCACCGCAGAGGGACACGGTGCAGGTGCGGGAGCGCCTTCTAGCGCACCGCAGGCGAAAAATAAATCACACGCCGAGCCGGAAGCAACCGGGAAGCCTGCCGCTACGGAACAGGCGGGAAACCAAGAGCCCACGGATATCCCGGCAACGGGAAGCTCTGCCGCAGGATCTTCCGCTGCGCGCTAAGTCCTCTATGCGGCTAGCGCAACTGGTACTAGGGAGTTAGCCTCGGCCAAAATGCGGCCAGCACCTAAAAGTGCCCCCTTGCTGGGTTTTCCAGCAAGGGGGCACAGTTATAAGGCCCCTTAGACTCGGGCCACGAATAATTGCGCCGTGGGGCCCTCAGGATTTGCCTCATTTACAGTGTGAGCATGGGCGGTAACCACCCCTTCGGAGGCTGGCAACCATGCGGCTTGGCCCGGAGAAAGGATTAGTTCCTCGCCCGCGGCATTGCGCAGGTTGAGGGAACCAGCGGTGCACAAGGCGATGGTGGGGCCGTCATAATCGAGATCGACGGAAGAATCCGGCCCGAGCTCGGCGCGATCGAGCAGAAACTCATCGATAGGCACCGGATAGGACCATGCCTCGGCGCCGTGGACATTGTCCTGGTACTGCTTATCCTTTTGCTGCACCCGTGGCTCAGTGGCGGCCGCGTAGGTCAAGACCTTGACCAGCTCCGGCACATCCACGAATTTCGGGGTTAACCCGCCGCGCAAAACGTTATCGGA
This sequence comes from Corynebacterium sp. ACRPS, assembly GCF_022346005.1. Taxonomy (GTDB): domain Bacteria; phylum Actinomycetota; class Actinomycetes; order Mycobacteriales; family Mycobacteriaceae; genus Corynebacterium. The sequence continues at coordinate 75,263 of NZ_JAKRMY010000009.1, read as the reverse complement.
ATTGGCCATGATTTCTACGCCCAGGCCGGAGACATACGCGTGGAGCTGCCCGGCATCGAGGTAGACGGCTTCGCCTGGGGCAAGCTCGATGTGGTTGAGCAAGAGCGCACCGAGCACGCCGATATCGCCAGGATAGCGGTCATTAAGGTCTATCACCGTGGCCATGACCCGCGCTTTCCAATCCGTCGGATCGGCGGCAATTAGGCGCTCACCGGCAGCGACGATGGCCTTAATGAGCTCCTTGCGCTTGGCCGAGGGGATGGTAATCCACGTGGTGAAAAGCACGCGGAGGTTGGCGGACTCGGAGGATTCCGCGGGGTCATCGTCAAGCATAGCTAGGTAGCGCTCAAGCTCTGGGCACTCCAAGGCGGCAAAGAGCTCGCGGGTTTGTGCCAAGGGACGGAAACCGGCCATGGCGTAGAAATCTGAAAGAGCCACGATAAGTTCCGGCTTGTGGTTATCGTCCTTGTAATTGCGGTTTGCAGCCTGCAGGGCAATGCCCGCCTCGTTTTCGCGGGCGAAACCCTCCTCGGCCTGCTCCTTGGACGGGTGGGCCTGCAAAGACAGCGGATCTTCGGCGGCGAGGATCTTCAGCAGGAACGGCAGGTTCTCGCCGTATTCTTTATAGACTCGAGCGCCCAACTGGCCTTCTGGATCCGCCGCAATAACCTCATTGAGAAGCTGGCCATCCACCGTGGAGGGATCGCCCGGGTGGGCGCCAAACCAGAGTTCAGCCACCGGCTTTTCTGCGGCTTCTTCGCCCCGCAGCTCAGGGATGAGGGTGCGCGAGCCCCACGAGTAGTTGCGGGTAGCGCCTTCCAGTAATTGCATTTATTTCTATCCTTTAGAAATCTCGTAGGCGGTCGCGGCAAAACTCCGCGTAATAAGCTGCAGTGAGCGGGCAAGATGCCCAAGGCCCGGTTCCGGGTCGGTGCTGCGGACTGCAAGCGAGTTGGGCAGGTTCGCCTCTTCCTGCCCCCAGAAAATCACCTTCAAGGGTATCAAAGGTGCATCCGCGCCAGCACCGTCGATGAAGGGGTCGTAGAAAAGGTCATCGGCAGGCGCGGGCGCCGTACTGGATTCGGCACCCCGATCGAGTGCGCCGCGCAGGTCAGCGGGCTCGACAAAGGTGCCGGGCAACCCGTGCACGGCCCAGATGGTTGCTGCCATGCGGGCGACCAGGGTATCGATGTGCACGCGCTCGCGGCGCTCGGCATACGCGTAGGGATCGATGACGCAGGAGTGGATAATCCGCGCGCCCTCGGCGTATTCGCGCAGCTGCCGGCCGGGATTGATGGCATCATCGCGCTCTGGCGAAAGCTGCTCAATCTCGCGGTCCACGGCGGCGGCTAGATCCTCTAGCTCCTCGCGCACCGCGCGCGGGGAAGTATGCACGATGCTGCACAGCGCGTACAGGGCCGTGATAAACCGCGCCGGCGAGCAGCCCTCTGCGGTGGGAAGCGAGGGGGCAATCAGGGTGTCTTCCGGGCAATCCTCTACCAAGGGGCCGCTTGCCGGGCCCACCAAGATGGTGGTGGCGCCACGCTGGCTCGCCGCGATGAGCGCGCGGGAGGCCCAATCGCATTCTGCGGGCTCGCCTACCGCTACGACGATATCGAGCGCGCCCACGTATTGCGGCAGCGATTCCGTCACCACCAGCGGGATGCGCAGCGGTTCGGCCAAGCCGACGCCGAGGTGCGCTGCCTCGCGGGCGATGGCATCGGTGGGCAGGATGACCAGGGAGCGCGGGTTGAGCCCGTTGAGGATCTCACCCCAGCGCCCCATTTGCCCGGCGAGCAGACGAATCTGCGCGCCCTCGTGGGCGACATCAAAAAATCGCACCGCTTCGGTGTCATAGGCGGAACCATCAGTGAAACCGTTATCCATATCGCTCAAGCATAGTCTGGCTCCCACTATGATGGTGCGGCATGACGTCCGCACAAATTCACCCCGTATCCCTTATCGGTGGCGGCCCTGGCGCGTGGGACCTGATTACGGTTCGCGGCATGCGCGCCTTGCAGGAGGCCGAGGTCATCCTGACCGATCACCTAGGCCCTGCCGCGCAGTTGGATAAGCTCTGCAATATCTCCGCCAAGGAGCTTATCGATGTCTCCAAGCTGCCCTACAAGAAGTCCATTAGCCAGGACAAGATCAACGAGCTGCTCATCGAGCACGCTCAAGCCGGCCGGAAGGTAGCGCGGCTGAAGGGCGGAGATCCTTTCGTGTTCGGCCGCGGCTTTGAAGAAGTACAGGCCTTAACCCAGGCATCTATCCCCACCACCGTCATCCCAGGGGTGACCTCCGCGGTTTCCGTGCCCGCGGGCATTGGCATCCCCGTCACCCAGCGCGGAATGGTTCACGGCTTTACCGTCGTATCAGGGCATCTGCCTCCAGGCCACGAGAAGTCCCTGGTGGATTGGCATGCCCTGGCCCAGTCAGGTGCGACCTTGTCCATAATCATGGGCGTGAAAAATGCCCCGGCGATTGCCAGGGCATTGCAAAAAGGCGGGCTTGCTGGGTCGACGCCGTGCGCGATTATTCAGGAGGGCACCCTGGATACGCAGCGGGAATTTCGCTGCGATCTAGAACACCTTGCGCAGACGATGGAGGACAATAACGTCTCCTCCCCCGCTGTGTATGTCATCGGCGAGGTTGCCGGCCTCGACCCGGCCGAGGATTAGGCTTTATCCGCCCGCGGTGCGGATTCCTCCACGGCGCTCACGTCCTTGGAGGCACCGGCCGCGCTGTGTGCAAAACCTGCGGCATGAAATTCCGCGTGCGCCTTGGTTTCGGCGTTTTCGGCCTCCAGCTCCCTCGCGCGGGCTGCCCGGGTAGCGCGCGCACCGTGGATGGTGGCGGAAATGCCCACGACGAGGACTAGGACCATGAGCAGCGGGGAGACGAAGCCCGGTACCGTCAGCCCGAAGTAGGTTTCTAGCCCGCCTAAGACCTTGCCGATATTGAGAGCCACGATGGCCGTACCCACGAGGCCTCCGAGGACGACCGGCTCGATCCGGGAAATCACCCATGCCGCAATCGGGGCGGCGATGGACCCGCCGATGAGCAGGGCCAGCACGGCGGAGAGGTTGGCGACGATATCCTGCCACAATCCAACGACGAAGCCGAGGGTGGCACCCAGTGTGACCAAGAATTCGGCGGTATTTACCGTGCCGACGATGCGGCGGGGCTGCTCGCGGCCAATCGCCATGAGCGTCGAGGTCGATACCGGACCCCAGCCGCCGCCACCGGTGGAGTCAACGAAGCCGCCAACGGAACCGAGCCCGATCAAAAATGGGGTGGAATGGCTGCGCCTTTGCACAAACTTCGCCCGGCGCGGGCGGGAAAAGCGCCAGATGAGGTTGCTGCCGATGGCCACCAAGATGAGCGCGGTAATCGGGGCTGCCGCATCGGTGGAGATATTGGAGAGCACGGTGGCGCCGATAAACGCCGCGATGGCCCCCGGCACGCCCAGCCGGAAGACGGTTTTCCAATCCACATTGCCAAAGCGGGCGTGGCTCAGGCCAGACATTGCGGTGGTTCCTAGCTCGGCTGTGTGGACGACGGCGGAGGCTTGGGCAGGCCCAAGGCCCGCGAGGAGAAGGATGGTGGTTGAGGTGACGCCGAAGCCCATGCCGATGCCGCCATCGACAAGCTGGGCGGCCGCACCGGCCACGGCGATTAAAATAAGGGTTAGCATGGGACACCGACCTCCTGGGCGATGTGATAGTGGGCAGCAACGATGCCAGCGAGATCGGTACCAAGAACGGGATCGACGGTGACATTGCTGGGAGTAGATGACAGTGGTTTAAGGAGCAGTCCTGCGGTTACAAAGAGCGGGATAACCCGCATTCGCGCAGTGCTCCTTGCCAATGCATGAATGCCGTTGCTGCCACCCCGGGTGGCGAACGCGGCCGTGGCGGGTACACCGGTAAGCTGGGATACCCGAGCGGCGAGCCGGCGGATGGAGTCATTGGCCGCAGCATCGGAGGAACCAACGGAGTAGATGACGTGGTGGGTATCTCCAGGCCTGGCGCGCGCGGCGAGTACCGCCGCCAGTTCCTCTTCCCCTGCTTCCCGCCTGTCCGCATCTCGTGCGGCGCGCCCTCCGCCTAAGCACTCGCCTTGCACCAAGCGCAGGCCTGAGGCTTCTTCAGCCGCAGCGATAACGCGGGGAACGTCAACGCGCTGGTGGTAGCCCTGCGTAAAAAGCAGCGGAATCACTACGGCCGAATCTTTCCCGCAGCGCGCGAGGTCGAGCGCAGCAGAAGTGAGATCAGGGGTATTGAACTCCAAGTGCGCCGCCCTATAGGCCGGGTGAGCTGGTATCGCGGCGGCCGCGGCTTGGGTGAGCCGTTCAATGCCGACGGCGGCGCCCGGGTGGCGCGAGCCGTGGGACAAGGTGATGAGTGCGGTCATGGTGCATCCTTAATCCACTGGAGCCGTGGAGTGTCCGCGGCGGGCTAGGGAGCGCTGCAGAGCTTCGGTGGACGAAACGGCCGGGGCCGGTGCCACGGGGGCATCGTCTTGTCCGTGGAAGCGGACCGAAAATACGCGCAGGCACTCCTGGCAGTTCCAGGCAAAGTCGTCTTCTTCATCGGGGAAAAGATCGGTGCCGGCGCAGTACGGGCAAAAGGTGGGGTGGTTGCGATTGGGATTAGGCTTACGGCGAAAATTCACTGCAGATCTTCCTCCTCGGCGCGCAGTACCCAGTGGCGAAACTGCTCGCCTTCTTCGCGTTGTTCCTTATACTTATTGACCAGCCGGATGACGTAGTCCGGTACTTCATCGGCCACGACCTTGTGCCCGCGGAGCTTGCGGCCCCAGTCGGGGGACAGGCCGAGGGCACCGCCCAAGTGGACCTGGAATCCCTCGACGCGGTTACCATCGGCATCGGTGACGATCTGGCCTTTAAGCCCGATATCGGATACCTGGGAACGCGCGCACGCATTGGGGCAGCCATTCAAGGCGATGGAAATGGGTACATCCAAATCCCCCAGGGTGTCTTCAAGAATGTCCACCAATTCGATGGCGCGGGCCTTCGTGGTCACGTGCGCCAACTTGCAAAATTCCAGTCCGGTGCAGGAGATGACACCACGGCGGAACTCCGTGGGCTGGGAATACAAGCCCGTTTCATCCAGTGCGCGGGAGAGAGCCGGAATATCGTCTTCTTCCACATCGAGGAAGAGCAATTCCTTCATCGGGGTGGTACGGATGCGCGAAATGCCAAATTTTTCTGCGACATCGGCAATGGCAATGAGCTGCTCGCCCGTCGCGTGGCCCACGGTGGGTTTCACGCCGACGTAGAACTTGCCGTCCTTTTGCCGGTGCACGCCCAGGTGATCGCGGCTCCCGGGATTGACCTCGAGCGGGATGCCATCGACAAGCGGCTTGTCCAAGTATTCCTCCTCGAGGACCTGGCGGAACTTTTCGATGCCCCATTTAGCCACCAAGAACTTCAAGCGCGCGCGGTTGCGGTTGCGGCGGAAGCCATAGTCGCGGAAGATGCTGACCACACCGGCCCATACTTCCGGCACGCGCTCGAGTGGCACCCACGCGCCTAGAGACTGCGAGAGCATCGGGTTGGTGGATAGTCCCCCGCCCACGAAGCAATCGAAACCGGGGCCATATTCGGGGTGGTTGACGCCTACAAAGGCAACGTCTTGGATTTCGTGCGTAACGTCCTGGCGCGCATTGCCGGAAATGGCGGTTTTGAACTTGCGGGGAAGGTTGTGGAACTCCTCGCGCGGTAAGTAATTATTCTTAATCTCTTCGATGGCTGGGGTGGCATCGATAATTTCATCCTCGGCTACCCCGGCGACCGGCGAGCCCAGGATGACGCGCGGCACATCGCCGCAGCCCATCAAGGTGCCCAGGCCCACGGATTCGAGTTTGTCCCAGATGGTGGGCACGTCTTCGATCTGGATCCAGTGCAGCTGAATATTTTGGCGGTCTGTAAAGTCCGCGGTGGAGCGAGCATAATCGCGCGAGATTTCTCCCACCGCGCGCAGCTTGGCTGGATCGGCGCGGCCGCCATCGAAACGCACGCGCATCATGAAGTATTCATCTTGCAGCTCCGCGTTGGATAGCTTGGCGGTCATCTCCCCGCCCAGGTTCTGGTTGCGCTGCGTATATAGTCCGAGCCATTTAAAGCGCGGTGCTAAATCCTCCGGCGGGATGGAGGAAAATCCCTGCTTGGAGTAGATGTCTATCACGCGCTGCTTGGCAGAAAGCCCACCATCGTCCTGCTTGATGGCCTCATCGTTATTCAACGGTTCCTTACCGTCAATTTTCCACTGGCCCTCGGGCTTATTGGCGCGTGGCTTGCGTTTGGTCGTTGTTGCGGTAGCCATAATGTGGTGTAGACCTCCCTTTCAAAGCGTTGAGGTGAAACCTACTCGTCTATAGATTACAGACAAAGCGGTCTGTTTTATTTTCACTTTTCCCAAAGCTGTGACCTGCACTTTGAGAAGGTTTAATAAAGAATCTAATTCTTCCACTTGTCTGCAAATAGACCATACGGTTCACTCTCTTAAGAGAAATCCCGCACTCAACCGCGATAAATAGACTATGTGGTCTATTTACGCATATTTATCGAGGGTCGTTCCCTTCACCCCACCGCGGGAGAATACGCAGACAAGAAAGGCAAAATTACCGTGTCAGAAAAGCCCTTAAACGTAGCCGTCATCGGTTCCGGTCCCGCCGGCATTTACGCCTCCGATATCTTGGTGAAAAAGACCGGTGGCAATGTACACATCGATCTCATTGAGCAGATGCCCGCCCCCTTCGGCCTCATTCGCTACGGCGTGGCCCCTGACCACCCACGCATTAAAGGCATTATTAAATCCCTGCACCGCGTATTGGACACGGAGCAGATTCGCCTGCTTACCAACGTGCACATCGGCCGCGATATCACCGTAGACGAGCTGCAGCAGCACTACGATGCTGTCATCTTTGCCACCGGTGCGGTAGGCGATCGCCACCGCGATATCCCTGGTGCACAACTGCAGGGAGTGCACGGCGCCGGTGAGTTCGTAGGCTTCTATGACGGCAATCCGCGTTTTGAGCGCGAGTGGGATCTCTCCGCCAGCGAGGTCGCCGTCATCGGCGTGGGCAACGTGGGCCTGGACGTCTCGCGCATCTTGGCCAAGACGGGCGATGAACTTAAGGTGACCGAAATCGCCGATAATGTCTACGATTCACTGGCGCGCAATAAGGCAGAAACCGTGCGCGTCTTCGGGCGGCGCGGTCCCGCCCAAGCCAAGTTCACCCCGCAAGAGCTCAAAGAGCTCGACCACTCGGACAACATCAATGTGGTCGTCTCCCCCGAAGATATTGATTACGATGAGGCCTCGCTAGAGGCGCGCGCTTCCAGCAAGTCCACGGATTTGGTCTGCCAGGTTCTTGAGCAATATGCCATTCGCGATCCCAAAAAGGCCCCGCATACGCTGCAGATTCACCTCTTTGAACAGCCGGTGGAGATCCTCGGTGAGAACGGCCGGGTCAGCGGGATTAAAACGGAGCGCACCGAGCTGACCGGCGATGGCAACGTGCGCGGCACCGGTAAATTCACCACGTGGCCGGTGCAAGCGGTCTATTTTGCCACGGGCTACCGCTCGGACGCCGTGGACGGCGTGCCGTTTAATAGAGAGAAGAACGTCATTAACAATGACGGCGGCCACGTCATCGACGAAGAGGGTGCCATTGTTCCCGGCCTCTATACCACCGGCTGGGTAAAACGCGGGCCCGTCGGCCTGATTGGCATTACCAAGTCCGATGCCAGCGAAACCATTGGCATGCTGCTTGATGATGCCGCCGCGGGCAGCCTACCTTCCCCCACCGCCGGCGATATCACCGAGGCCTTCGCGGATAAGGGCGTCGACTACCTCACCTGGCAGGATTGGCAACGCCTCGATGCCGCTGAGCGCGCACTGGGCGAGCGCGAAGGCCGCGAGCGAAAGAAATACGTGGAGTGGGAAGACATGGTGGCCCACTCCCGCGCGCAGTAGTTCAGTGATTCCAGCAATTAGCGCCTGATGATGGCGAGGACCTCGTCCACAATCTGCTGGACCTCTTCGGAGGTCTTCGCCTCAACATTGAGCCGTAGCAGCGGCTCGGTATTGGAAGCGCGCACATTAAACCACGCGTCCGTGCCCTTGAGCTCGACCGTGACGCCATCGAGCTCATCGACAGATTCGATCTTATCCGCCAGCCCATCGAGCACGGCCTGGGTGGCGGCCTTTTGATCCGCTACCGTGGAGTTGATCTCGCCGGATGCCTCGTAGCGGGAGTATTCCGCCATGAGCTCGCTGAGCGGCTTATCCGTCTGCCCCAGCGCGGCCAGCACGTGCATGGCGGCCAACATGCCGGAATCGGCGTTCCAGAATTCTTGGAAGTAGTAGTGCGCTGAGTGCTCGCCGCCAAAGGCCGCCTTGTGCTCGGCCATTTGGGCCTTAATGAAGGAGTGGCCCACGCGCGTGCGCACGGCGGTACCGCCCTTTTCCGCGATGAGCTCCGGCACCGTCTTGGAGGTAATCAGGTTGTGGATAATGGTCGCGCCTGGGAACTTATCCAAGTAGCGGCTGGCCACCAGCGCGCAGATGGCAGAAGGCGATACCGGCTGGCCCTTTTCATCCACCACGAAGCAACGGTCGGCGTCGCCATCGAAGGCAAGGCCGATATCGGCGTTTTGCTCTACGGTAAATGTCTGCAGATCCTCCAAGTTCTTGGGATCCAGCGGGTTCGCCTCGTGGTTGGGGAAGGTGCCATCAAGCTCAAAGTAGAGATCGCGGACATCAAAGGGCAGGCCATCGAAGACGGCCGGGACGGTGTGCCCACCCATACCATTGGCGGCGTCGACGGCGACGACCAGCGGCTTGGACTCTTCCAGCGGCACGAGGTGGCGCAGGAAATCGGCGTAGCCGGTCAGGATTTCTTGCTCTGCGATGGCACCATGGGGGCCGTCGTAGTTTGGGGTGCCATCGATAAGCATCTGCTTGATTTCTTCCAACCCAGTCTGCTGCCCCACGGGGACGGCACCGGCGCGGCAGAGCTTGATGCCGTTGTACTTCGCCGGGTTGTGGGAGGCGGTAAACATCGCACCCGCGCACTCCATAGAACCCGCGGCATAGTAGAGCTCATCGGTGGAGGTAAGCCCCAGAAGCGTCACGTGGAGGCCTTGGCTCACCACGCCTTCAGCAAAGGCTTGCGCCAACGCGGGTGAAGACGGGCGCATGTCGTGGCCGACGGCCACGGTGTTTTCGCCTTCTTCGCGCAGGATCGCGGCGAAGGCGGCGCCAGTATCGCGCACAAAGTCTTCATCGATATCTTCGCCCACCACGCCACGGACGTCATAGGCCTTAATCACTGCATCAAGATGCTCACGAGTTCGCATACCTCGCAATAATACTCCCTGCCTGCGGGCAACTAGCGCAGTGCTCCTTCCGTGTCTGCAGCTAACTAGCGCGGGGCTTTTCAGGCGCTGTGCTCAACCCGCGCTTAGTCGGACTCGGACTCGGTCGCCGTGTCTTGCTCCGCGGCGGAGCTGGAACTGTCCTCGCTGTTCGCATCGGGGACGACGGACAGGTGAGCGCGGCGGGCCTTTTTGGCATAGGCCACGCGGCGGGTGCGAAATACCGGGTGGTTGGAATTGGCGGGATCAGCGCCATCGAAGGTGGCGGCGTAATCGATGGGATCTGCCCCGGAGCCGGCGCTGCGGTCATCGACAAGCCCCGTAGTAACCCTGCCTTCTTCCTTGACCGCCTGGGCCAGGGCCATAAGGTCGTCATCCTCGTCGAGCTCGATGCGGTCTACTCGCACCAGCTCCCACCCCACCGGCGCGGAGATGCGGTCGCGGTGAGTGCTGCAGAGATCCCAGCTGTGCGGGTTATCCTCTTCTGCCAGCGGGCCAACCACAGCGGTCTGATCCGCATATGCGTAGGTCAACGTCGCCACGGCGGGTCGGCCGCAGCCTGGGCGGGAGCAATGGCGAGATTCAGTCACGCGCATTAGTCTAAACCCTTGGTTGAGATTTAGATAGTACTTCCCCGGCGTGGCTGCACTTATTGCGCCGCCACCGAGCTTTAGAATCAACGCCATGACCGCCGCTCGCCCCCGCCCGCATATCCGACCCGCCCGTGACCGCCACGGGCGCGGCCTGCACGGGCCCCTGCTGCCGCAGCAAACCCCGCGCTACCGCAGCGCCCGCGAGCTTTTCGATGCCGCTGTCCTCGAGGCCTACGCCCCCATTCAGCACGCCTTCGCCCCGCAATTGCGCGGGCTCGACCTTGCAGTAGATACCATCCCGCGCATGCGCCTTTCGGCGGATATGACGGTGCTGCCGGATGAAATCATTGCCGATGGTCCCGTGCCGCTCGGCCGCATCGTGCCCGCCGGAGTCGACTCTTCCGGCAGCCCTACCCGCGCCCGCCTCGTCATCTTCCGCATGCCCATTGAGCAGCGTGCCGTCACCGCCGCCGAGCGCGCGGAGCTCCTCGGCACGGTCATTACCGCCCTGGTGGCCAATTACTTAAACCTCGCCCCAGAGGAGGTAGACCCACGCTATAGCTGGTAGGAAAGCATAGTCGCGCTAAAGAAAACTCTAGCCCTTGACAGCACCACATGGGGCGCAGCCAAGGGCTAGAGCACACACAACTTAATTAACCAATCTCGCGCTTGAGGCGGCGGCGTTCGCGGTCCGAAAGCCCGCCCCAAATTCCGAAGCGTTCATCGTGCTCCAGCGCGTATTCCAGGCACTCATCGCGCACCGCGCAGGCTTGGCAGATACGCTTTGCCTCACGGGTGGAACCTCCCTTTTCGGGAAAGAATGCCTCTGGATCCGTCTGCGCGCACAACGCTTGATCCTGCCACTCCTGCTCGACGGCACCGAAGAGTTCATCGAGCGATACCTCTGCAGCAGCACCGCCACGGAGAATGGCGTTGTTATTAGCCATTTTGTCCACGCCTTTTCCTTTCTCCGAGGTTGGGTAATCCTAATCAGTGCAACCGACTGTACACGAGGCTGAAGTACGACTGAATCGCCGTCAATCCGCGAGCCAATCCGTAAAACGGGTGTGTCGGTCGCCGTTTCTTGCACTGATGTAATTTCACACCGGATCACTAAATATCGTCAACCTGAATTAGTGCCTTTTCTGCGCTTTATCGCAAAAACGCTGCACACGATCCCCATCCGTCACATTAGTAACATCCGGTGCCATCCGGGGGTATAGGTAGGGGGTACTAGATATAGTGGTGCCCGGTTTTTCTGTCAACAATTTTCAGGAAGTATCGGCGTGTCTCCCAAAATCTCGGCCGGGCGGGGAGCACAAAGCCCTCCGCACCGCGCTCGCGGCCGAGCTGCAAGCGGTGCGGAGGGGTAGGTGGTGGGCGCTTTAGGCGTCGGAGCTAAAGCGGATGCCGGCATCGGGGATGGTCACACCAGGAAAGACCCGCATGCCGTCCACGAGCTCGCAGCGGGCGCCAACGTGGGCACCTTCGCCGATGACGCAGTTTTCGATGACCGCGTTGGCACCGATGTGTGCGCCCGAGGCAATGATGGAGTTGTGGATGATGGCGCCTGGTTCGATGCGCACGCCATCAAAGACCACGGTTCCTTCAAGGCGGGAGCCGGCGCCCACCTCGGATCCGCGGCCCACCGCGGTGCCAGACAGCAGCAGCACGCCGCCGGCAATGCCGGCCGAGGATTCCACGAGGGATTCACCGGTGCGGCCTTCCAGCAGCGGCGATGGCGCGATGCCGCGCACCAAGTCGGAGGAGCCGCGAGTGAAGTCATCGGGGCGGCCCATATCGCGCCAGTAGGAGTTATCGACGTGGCCGACGACCAGGCGGGCATCGGCAAGCAAGCCCGGGAAGGTCTCACGCTCGACCGAGACCACGCGGTCTGCCGGGATAGATTCGATGACGGAGCGGTCAAAGACGTAGCAACCGGCGTTGATCTGATTGGTTGGTGGATCCTCGGTCTTTTCCAAAAAGGCCGTGACCCGGCCCTCAGAATCCGTGGGCACGCAGCCAAAGGCGCGCGGATCCGCCACGTTGAGCAGGTGCATGGTGACATCCGCACCCTTGTTGTGGTGCGTGGTCAAAATGCCCTCAAGATCCATGCCGGAAAGAACATCGCCGTTGAAGACCATGACGGTGTCATTGCGCAGCTTGGCATAGACGTTGCGAATGCCGCCGCCGGTGCCCAGCGCGGTTTCTTCCACCACGTATTCGATGTCCAGGCCGAGCTCGGAGCCATCGCCAAAGTATTCCTCGAAAACCTCTGCCTTGTACGAGGTGGACATCACCACGTGCTCAATGCCCGCGGCCTTGATGCGGGCGAGCAGGTGCTGCAGGAACGGGTAGTTCGCCGTCGGCAGCATGGGCTTGGGCGTACCAATGGTCAGTGGGCGCAGGCGAGTTCCGCGCCCGCCCACCAAAATCACTGCATCGGTGGTGGCACCGTGGGTGGTGGCTGCTTCAGTCATAGTCATCCTTTGTATGCAGACAATCTTATTCTGAGGTTTTTCGAAGGTCAGTGTATGCGGCCGCGGCCAGAAACCAGGTCAACGGCACGCGCTTCAGGCGTCCGAATCTTTGGCGGTACTAGCGCGAGCGGCCGTTACCGCTCCCCGCACCCGCAATCCCAGCCACAACGCTGCGCGCAGCGGGGCCTGCCACCACGCCGGGTGGCGGTCCGCCTGAAAGCGGTACGCAGAGCTGTGGTGCGCGCGCAGCATCGCCCCGGCGTGCGCCTGGGTGGAATGCCCCTTGGCATGGCTGATGACGGCTTCTGGGCAGAAAATGTTTTGATACCCGGCGCGCGCGAAGCGATCGCCCAAGTCCACGTCTTCCAAGTACATGAAGTAGCGCTCATCAAAACCGCCGATGGCATCAAAGGCGTCCCAACGCACCAAGAGGCAGGATCCGGATAACCACCCGGCGGGGCGCTGGACGGACATATCGGCATCGTTGCGGTAGGTGCGCGTCCAAGGATTAGAAGGCCACAGGTTAGAAAACAGCGCGTGGCCGATGCCGGTGGATATATTCGGCACAGACCGGGCGGATGGGTAGTTGCTGCCGTCCGGTTCCACGATGCGCGGGCCAACCGCCGCGGCATCCGGCCAGCGGCGCGCGCACGCAATCATCTGGTCAATGGCATCTTCACTAAAGGTGACATCCGGGTTAGAGATAAGGAAGAACTCTTCGTCTACGCGCCGGTTCTCGCGCACCCACCGAGCACCGGCGTTCATGCCAGCGCCGTAGCCAATATTGCCGCCGGTATCGAGGAAGTCCACGCCTTCCCTTTCCGCTGCAGCGGCTTCGGGGATGCCGTCGGTCGAGCCATTATCCGCCAGCACCACCTGGGCGCCTTGAGCGCTGGCGTCCGGCAGGGAGCCTATAAATCGCGCCAAGTACTCACCGGGGTTATAGGTCACGGTGATAATGGCGAGCGGAGCTGTAGTTTCAGTAGTCACAATGGGCCCCAAGTTTAGTCACGCCAGAGGCTGTGTCCGGAGACAGACACTGTTTCAAACACGCGAAACTGGTCACGGATCCCTAATTTTGGCGAGATCTCCCCTAAACTGTCTCCAGATCCCCGGAAAGTAGAAAGCCTTCACTTGTGACTTCTGAGAACACTCGCCGGGCGCGCAATATCCAACCCGCGCCCTCTGCCGCTAGCGCGGTTAAGCAAAAGGGTTCCACGGCCACCAAAACCATCGTGGCTGTTATTTCTGCCCTCATCCTGGCTGTCTCCGGCGTGGGCTACGCCACGGTGGGGCGCCTGGATACGGGCATGTCCTCCGCCTCGGACTTATCTTTGGGCGAGGATGGTTTATCCGATCCTTCCTTGGACGGCGCCGCCGATATCTTGCTCGTGGGCAAGGACTCGCGCACCGATGCCCAGGGCAACCCCCTCTCCGAAAAGGAGCTGGCGGATCTCCACGCCGGCGTTGCCGAGGGTGAGGAAAATACCGACACCATCATGCTCGTGCGCATTCCGGAAGACGGCTCGCGCGCTACCGCGGTCTCCATTCCGCGCGATACCTATGTCAACGATCCGGACTACGGCAATATGAAGATCAATGCCGTCTACGCCTCGCACAAAAACGACAAGGTCCAGGAGCTCCAGCAGGAAAACGCCAAGGCGGAGGCGCAGGGCGAGAAGAAACCGTATTCGGATAAGGACATCGAAAAGCGCGGCGTGGAAGCCGGCCGCGAAGGCTTGCTCAAGATGGTGCACTCCCTGACCGGAGTGTCCATTGACCACTACGCCGAGGTGGGCTTGCTCGGCTTTACGCTGCTTACTGATGCCGTCGGTGGCGTCGAGGTGTGCCTCAACGAGGATGTTGAGGACGAGATGTCCGGCGCCAATTTCCACAAGGGCATCCAGACCCTCGATGGCGCGCAGGCGCTGACCTTCGTACGCCAGCGCTATAACCTGCCGCGCGGTGACCTTGACCGCATCGTGCGCCAGCAGGCGTATATGGCCTCGCTGGTGAAGAAGGTGCTCGATAATGACACGCTGACCAGCCCGTCCAAGCTCTCCAAGATTGCGAAGGCCGTGGAGCGCTCCGTGGTCATCGATGACGGCTGGGACATCATGGGCTTTGTCACCCAGCTAGCAGGCCTGGCCGGCGGCAATGTCACCTTCACCACCATCCCGGTGACCTCCATCGATGGCCGCGGCGATTACGGCGAATCCATCGTCACCATCGATACCAATGAGGTCCACCGCTTCATGGAGGATCTGGCCATGTCGCACGAGGAAGCCGAAGAAGACGCGGCCCACAAGGAGGAAAACGCCGAAAACGCAGCGGAGCACGATTCCGATATCAACTCCGATAACGAGGTCCACGTCCTCAATGCCGGCAATATCGATGGCTTGGCCGCCGGCATCGGCACCTGGCTGGAAAACACCGGCTATACCGTCGAGCGCTCCGCCAATGCCCAGCCCGGCATCTACTCTGAGTCTCAGGTCGTGGCCGCGGACCCCGAGAGCGAAGATGCCAAGAAGCTGGCGGAAAAGCTCGGTGGCCTGCCAGTGGTAGAAAACCCGCAGCTCGATGACAATACCTTGCTCGTCGTGGCCACCGATGACTACCAGGGCCCCTCCGATGAGGAAGCCAGCGCCGAGGAATCCGCGGCCGAAGAAGATACCGACCTGGTGGGAACCCCGGGCAACGACTTCGGCGCCAACAAGGTTGCGCCTGAAATCGACGCTGGTGGCGACGGTCCGCGCTGCGTGAACTAAGCAGGCTGGCCTACGATGGGCGGGTATGGAACTACTCGCCCATCTTTTAAACGCCGATGCCGCCACCCCACGGCTGACTGTTTATAACGAATCCACCGGCGCGCGCATGGATTTTTCCGCCCAGACGCTCGATAACTGGGCGGCCAAGATCGCCAATATGTTGGAAGAAGAGCTCGACTTGGAGCCTGATTCCACCATCGCCATCGACGTGCCCACCTCGTGGCAGGCTGCCGTCATTGCCTTAGGCGCCCTCGCCGCCGGGCCCACCTTTGATTTTGGTGAATCGGCCGCGCTTGCCGATGTCGTCTTTACCTCCCCCTCCCGCTACCTCGCCGCCCAAGAGCGCCAGCCGCAAGCCGATATCGTGCTCATCAGCGACGACCCCTTTGGCCGCGGCATCGTTGAATCCGGCGGGGATCTGCCCACCGGTGCCATCGACTTCGGCCCCACCGTCCGTTTTTATGGCGATCAGTACTTTGGTGAAACCCAGCCCCTGCCGGAATTGGTGACCCCGCCCGGCGGCGCCGAGCGGCTGCTATCTACCGGATGGAGCGATAAATCTTCCTTCACCCGCGCCGTGCTCGAGCCCTTAGCAGCCGGCGGCTCCGCCGTTATCGTCGCTGGACTCTGCGCCGCGTCCCGCTTGGATGAAATTGCAGCGAATGAGAAAGTAACCGCCCGGCTGTAGGTTAAGTGCCCTATACTTGCCTTCCATCATGTTCTTGGGAATCTCTTCAGACGCGTGGGTCTACATCTTTATTGGTGTGCTCATCTTGGTCGGCACTATCACTCAGGGCTCGATCGGCTTTGGGCTCGGCACCATCGCCACCCCCATAGTCGCGCTCTTGCGCCCAGATTTAGTCCCCACGCTCATCTTGCTCCTCGCGCTGTGCATTTCCATCTATACGCTGGCGCGAACCTACCGCGAAACCTCATGGCGCTTGGTCGGCATATCCGTCATCGCCCGCATTCCGGGCTCGTTCGCCGGTGCGTGGGCGATCGCATCCCTCTCACACGACGGCCTGTCCATCTTCATCGGCTGCGCCGTGCTCTTGGCAATGTCCCTCTCCAGCCTCGGCTGGAGCCCCGAGCCCACCAGGCGCAATACCGTCTTAGCCGGGCTTACCTCCGGATTCCTGGGAACCTCTACCTCCATCGGTGGCCCGCCGATGGCGCTGATTATGAAGCGCTTCGACCCACAGCGCACCCGCGGCAGCCTCGCCGGCACCTTTGTGATCGGTACCGTCATGTCCCTTATCATCCTGGGCTTTAACGGCCAGGTGACCCAGCCGCAGGTCTACGCCGCCGCTGCCTATAGCCCGTTGGTGGTCGTCGGTTTATTCATTGCCAACTATCTCAACCATTTCATCGATACTAAGCGCCTGAACCGCATCGTCACGGTGGTAGCTATTACCGCTGCCCTGGCACTTATCGGCCAAGTGCTGTTTTTCTAGGCCGCCAATAAGACCGGTATTACCTCGTGCTCACTGCCCCCGGTTTTGTGCCCAGCCTGTCACGCTATTGTTTCGCGCGTAAAAAAGCTTGTACGCTAGAAGCACATCATCAGCGCAGAGGAAGGACCAGAGAGTCTGTGCTCCTAATAATTTTCCCTGCGCCCTATTCTCTTTCTTTTAGGTGATGAAATGAACGAATTTATCGCTGCGCGCTGGCAGGATATCCTTTTCCGCAGTTACCAGTACGCAAGCCTTGTCATCCAATCAGTCGTTGTGGCCCTGGTCATCGCGTTGGTAATTGCCATCTTTGTGGCCCAACGCCCGCGCGGTGCGGCTATTGCTAATGCCTTAACCTCCATCGGGTTGACCTTGCCTTCGCTGGCGCTCCTTGGTCTTGCCATCCCGCTTTTTGGCATCGGCACCATACCGTCCGTTGCCCTCGTGGTCTTTTATGCTGTCCTTCCCATCCTGCGCAATGCCATCGTCGGCTTGCACAATGTCAGCGACGATGTCATCGAATCCGCCCGCGGGCAGGGCATGAGCTCGACGGCCATCCTCTTCCGCATCCGGCTGCCGCTGGCCTGGCCGGTGATTATGACCGGTATCCGCGTCTCCACCCAAATGTCTATGGGTGTTGCCGCCATCGCCGCCTACGCGCTCGGCCCAGGGCTGGGTGGATATATCTACTCAGGGCTTAGCCAAATCGGCGGCACCAACGCACTTAATTTCACGCTGGTGGGCACCATCGGCGTCGTCATCATCGCGCTCATCGTGGATGCGATTCTCGCCGGAATCCAAAAATTGACCACCCCGAAAGGTATCTAAGAATGTCCGATACAACGCACGCTTCATCCACGCACGCCGAGGACACGAGCAATAGCGGTGCCAGCATCGTCTTCGATCACGTCACCAAGGCCTATTCGGGCCAGGACTCCCCCGCCGTGGAGGACCTTTCCTTCGAAATTCCGGCGGGCGAGCTGGTCGCATTCGTCGGCCCGTCTGGTTGCGGTAAGACCACCTCGCTGAAGATGATTAACCGCTTGGTGGAGCCAACCAGCGGCACCATTTATATCGATGGCGAGGATGCCACCAAGAAAAACCCCACGCAGCTGCGCCGCGATATTGGCTACGTCATCCAAGGCGGCGGCCTCATCCCGCACATGTCCGTCGCGGATAATATCGCGCTTGTGCCCAAGCTAAAGAAGTGGAAGGCCGATAAGATTTCGAAGCGCACCGACGAGCTTTTGGATATGGTCGGGCTCGATCCTGCCACCTACCGCGATCGCTTCCCCAGCGAGCTATCCGGTGGCCAGCAACAGCGCGTCGGCGTCGCCCGCGGCCTGGCTGCGGATCCGCCGGTGGTCTTGATGGACGAGCCCTTCGGCGCGGTCGACCCCATCACCCGCACCCGTCTGCAGGATGAATTGGTCAATATCCAATCCGAGTTGAAAAAGACCATCATCTGCGTCACGCACGATATCGATGAGGCCATCAAGCTGGGCCACCGCATCCTCATCTTTGAACCGGGCGGAAAGATCAGCCAGTACGATACGCCCGAAAACATCCTGGCCGCGCCCGCGAATGATTTCGTCGCCGATTTCATTGGTTCCGGCTCTGCCTTAAAGCAGCTCAACCTGCGCCGCGCGGATGAGCTGGACCTTGCGGACCAGGCCACCGCGCGCATCGGCGAACCCACAAGTGAGGCCCTAGCACGCCTGCGCGAAGCCGGCGAAGAAATGGTGGTCATCATCGATGACAAGGGCCATCCCCGCGACTGGATCTTCGCCCGCCAGCTCGAGCGCTACGAGACCATCCCGGAGCCGCAGTTCGAGCTCAACTCCGTTGTGGATGCGCGCTCTACGCTTAGCGATGCCATGTCTGCCATGCTTGCTTCCTCCCACAGCGGCGCACTTGTCACCCGCCGCGGTGAATTTGTGGGCGTTTTGTACTACGAAACGGTCACGGATTATATCCAACAGATGAACGCCGCGGCCCAAGAGGCTTTAGATGACCAGGAGGTGGATTCCGGTGGAGAAATTTAAGCGCCTGACCGGTGAAGACCGCCTCCTTATCATCGGCATCCCCATCCTGGTGGTACTTACGGTGGGCGGCTGGCTCATCTGGCACGCCACGGCCGAGCTCGATGATATTGAAGAGCGCACCCTGCAGATTAGCTCCGTGCTCACCATGACCCGCGAGCACTTAGTCCTCGTGGTCATCTCCGCGCTGCTGGTCATCGCCACGGCCGTGCCGCTGGGCATCGTGCTAACGCGCAAGTCCACCAAGTTCATGGCGCCGATCATCACCAGCATCGCGAATATTGGCCAGGCCGCGCCCGTCGTCGGCGTCATCGTCTTATTGGCCATCTGGCTGGGCTTTGGCGAGCCGGTGGCAATCCTCGGCCTCTGGTTCTATGCCTTCTTGCCCGTGCTCGCCAACGTGATTGCGGGCTTGCGGGGCGTGGATAAGCAGCTTGTCGAGGCCGCCTATGGCCTCAGCATGTCACCAATCCAGGTGCTCACCAAGGTTGAGCTGCCCATGGCCCTGCCGGTCATCATGACCGGCATCCGCACCTCCTTGGTGCTTTTGGTCGGCGCTGGTGCGTTTGCCACCTTTATCGATGCCGGCGGCCTCGGCGGGCTGATTACCACCGGTATTACTCTCTACCGCAACCCTATTCTCATCTCTGGCGCGGTCCTTATCGCCGCCTTAGCCTTAGCGGTCGAATGGGTGGGCCGCGTTCTTGAGGTTGTCTTCGCCCCGAAGGGAATGATCAAATGAAACGCCTCCTCGCAACCCTCGCCGCCGCAGGCACCTTCTTCCTCGCCGGGTGCGGCCTCGGCACCGCCGGTGGCCTCATCCCGAGCGGACAGTTAAAGGGCGACCTAGCCGATATCGACTTGGATGGCGCCAATATTTCCATCGGTTCCAAGAACTTCACCGAGCAGGTGATCCTGGGCAAGATTGGCGCCATCCTCTTGGAATCCGCCGGTGCCAACGTAAAGGACTTGACCAATATCCCCGGCTCCACCTCGGCGCGCCAAGCGCTGGAGGTCGGCGATATGGACTCCATGTTTGAATACACCGGTACCGCCTGGATTACCTACCTGGGCAACGCCGATCCGGTCCCCGGCTCGCAGGAGCAATACGAGGCGGTAAAAGAAGCCGATAAGGACCATGGACTTACCTGGCTGCCCCCTGCGCCGATGAATAATACGTACGCGCTGGCCATTAGCGAACAGTCCCGCGCACAGTACGGCCTTGAGTCGCTGGCCGATATCAAGGGTATTCCCGCCAATGAACAGACCTATTGCACCGATAGCGAGTTCTTGGCCCGCAACGACGGCCTGCTTACCATGCTGGATAGCTATGGCATTGAACAACCACCGCGCGACCGCATCCGGATTATGGATTCCGGCGCCGTCTATGCCGCCTTGAATAAGGGCGAGTGCACCTTCGGTTCGATCTTTGCCACCGATGGCCGCATTAAGTCCTTAAACCTCACCGTGCTCGAGGATCCTGAGCTCTTCTTCCCTAAGTACAACCTCGCCCCAGTTGTACGCACCGAGGTCTTGGAAGAACATCCAGAGATCAAGGATCTCTTCGCGCCCCTCGCGGAGCTCCTGACGGATGAAAAGATGCAGGAGCTCAATGCCCGCGTGGACGTGGACGGTGAGGACTACACCGCCGTGGCCCGAGATTTCCTCATCGATGAAGGGCTGATAGAAGGATAATCTTTGGGGCCGCTTACCAGCACAAATGGATGTACAGGAAACTTTCAGTAATTTTCAGCGACCTATCAGATAGATTCCATTGCTGTTCCAGCCGCGTGCCCCATACTTAAATCATGCGTTTGAGAGAGCGCATACGAGAGAGATAGAGAGAACCCCTCAGTTTCCAGAGGGCGGTGAAAACCGATACATGGAAACACCCTTGTAGAGAGACGCCAGCGGCACTCGGAACCGAAAGGAACCGAGTGCCGCTGGCGTTTTGCTAGTTCCACAGGCATAACCCGCACGGGTTATGCCACCAGGTCGTTCTTGCGCGGCGCGAAGAGCACGGCGGTGCCCGTCACGATCGCCGCGGCCACCAGGTAAAAGGCCGGGGCGAGTCTATTTCCGGTGGTATCAATCAGCCACGTCGCGATCATCGGGGCGGTACCGCCGAAGATGGCATTGGCCGTATTAAACGTCAGCGCGAAGCCAGACAGGCGCACGTGCGTGGGGAACTGCTCGGAAAGGAAGGAGGGCAAGACGCCATCGTTAAGCGCCAGCACCCCACCCAGGCACACCTGAATGATGATGACGAGCAGGATGCCTGCGCCATCGAGAAGCATGAATGCCGGAATGATGGCAAGGCCCATAAAGAGCGCGGCGCACAGCATGGTAGTCCGCCGGCCCAGGCGATCAGAGAGCAGGCCGGTAAGTAGCGCAAACCCCACGTAGAACGCGGAGGCCACCGAGGACGCGATAAACGCCGGGGTTTCTGCCATGCCCAGCTCCTCTGAAAGATAGGTGGGCAGGTAGGTCAAGATGACGTAGAAGCCAATCGCGTTGAGCACCGCGCCGGCAAAGGCAATAGCCAGGGCCTTGGGGTATTTCAGCACCTGTCGCAGGGGCGAAAGCTCGGTGTCCGCGTGCTTTTCAAAGCGGTTGGATTCCTCCGTGTGGCGGCGGATCCACAAGCCGTACAGGCCCAGCGGCAGCGCTACCAGGAAGGGCACGCGCCAGCCCCAGGAATGCAGGGCACCATCATCAAGCACGCCGGTAAGAAAAGCCGCGATGAGCGAGCCCAAGAGCAGCCCGGATGCGGTGGCCGAGGGCACCACCGCGGCATAAATCCCGCGTTTTCCAGGTGGGGCAATCTCAGCCAGGTGGGTGGCGGCGCCGGCATATTCACCGGCGGCGGAAAAGCCTTGCACCATGCGGCACATAAGGAGCAAGAGCGTGGCGGCAAAGCCGATGGTGGCATACCCAGGCAATAGGCCGATGCAGGCGGTCGCCAGCGACATCAGCACGATGGAATAGGTCAACGTGTGGATGCGGCCGTGCTTATCACCAATATGGCCCCAGACGATTCCACCGATGGGGCGCACCAGGAATGACAGCGCGAAGAGCGCGAAGGTCAAAATCAGCGCGCGGCGGCCTTCCATTTCTGGGAAGAAGACACGCGAGATAATCGCGGACATATAGATATAGGCCGCATAATCGAACCACTCAATAAACGTGCCGATGAATGCGGCCTTGATAGCGGAAGCGCGCTGTTCGTGTGAAGTGCCAGGAACGTCCACATCCGTTGGGGCAGATTCGTCACTCGCTGGCGGTGGGGCTATCAGAGGAGCCATGCTCCTCACCTCGTTTCTGTTGAGCTTTTCGCAAAAATGGCGCAGCATAGTCTGCACCCATAGCAACGAGCCTACAGAATTTACTATGGTTTATGTCACTTTTATATGCCTTTATAGCCTCGCCTACAAGCTTTGCTTGCCGATGCCTCCCTTCCCCACCCAACTCACAGCACTTAGCAGCAACCTTTCAGGCAGATTCCATGGTGAGCTCAGCCGCGTGCCCCATACTTAAATCATGCGTTTGAGAGAGCGCATACGAGAGAGATAGAGAGAACCCCTCAGTTTCCAGAGGGCGGTGAAAACCGATACATGGAAACACCCTTGTAGAGAGAGACGCCAGCGGCACTCGGAACCGAAAGGAACCGGGTGCCGCTGGCGTTTTACTGGTTCTGCGTTGTGGGGTGCCGCTACTGCCTGCTGCCTCTGGCCGCCCCACTGCTAGACCACCCGAACTAAGAGGGCTTTTTCCGCGGGATTTCCTTATCGAAATCAATAAGGCGTCCCAGCGCCCAATCGCGGTCCGTCAGCAGCCGGGCAAATACCATCCCAGCACCGATGGCGCCTACCACCATCAAGCCCGTGGCTACATTCGCCACCGCCTGATCCATCTGGCCATCATTGAGGTAGTAGACCGCGCGGAACATCGTCACCCCAGGGATCATGATGACGGCGGCCGGCACGGTGGTGGTAATGCGCGGCAACCGCGCCTTTTGCGAGGCCACCGCGCCCAAGAGCCCGATAATGAGCCCGCCGATAAACGCTGCAAAGTAGATGGTCGTGCCCAGCTCAAGGAGGCCAAGGCGCACCGCGTTGGCCACGGTTCCCACACTTGCAGCCACCAGCACCATGCGGCGCGAGGAATTAAAGAGGAAGGCAAAGCCCGCGATGCCGAAGAAACTGGCAACAAACGCCAGCAGGTACCACCGCGTATCCGGGGCGGGAACCGGCGGATCTGGGCTGAGATCCGTTAGCCAACTGACCATGGAGACGGTAAACGTAGCGGTAAAGATGACCGTGAACGCATAGCCCAGCCTGGCGATGCCCGCATCAAAATCAAAGCGCGCAATATCGATCAGCGCCGAAAAGAGCGGGAACCCCGGGATCAAAAAGAGTACCGCTGCGACATAGCCTGAGGACAGCTCGCTCGGCTCCACCACCCCAGCAAATCCGAGGAGCTCAATGAGGATAAAGAAGGTGATGCTGGCTGCCGCGCCACCAGCGATGATCCCGCCAATTTGGTGCACGTGCTGGTGAAGCACCTCATAGCGTACAAATTGCCCCACGAATGCCGCCAGCGCCACGAGCCCTACCGCTTGCACTGGGAAGAAATTCAGGTAAGCGAACGCCGCGCACGCGACCGCGGCCGCCGTGGATAGGACCCACACGCTCCAGCGCTTTTTCACATCGCTTTCTATGGAATCGAGCATCCCCGCAAGCTCTTCCGCGGTAATGCCGGAATACAAGTGGTTATGGGTGAGGTCCTCCAATGCCTCAATGCGGGAAGCATCAACGGCCGGCGAATGCGTGCGCGCAATCACCGTGCGAAAGGAATCGCCCCGGTGAAAAGTACAGGTAATCTGCGTCAGGCCCACGTTTGCGTCCAAATAATCAAATCCCAGTGCCCGGGCGCTGCGCTTCATACCGCGCAGGACGCGATAGCCCGATGTGCCCGCCCCCATCAGCATCATTCCGACGCGCAAGACGACGTCAGCTTCCACGCCCATCTGCCGGTGAAAATTCGGATCATACTGCGACGACAAATCTTCCACCTCTACCTCGCGGGAAAGCTGCGATCCAGGCCACTTCTCGGCGGCCATTGCCCCAGCTTCCACCCACATTTTGGCTGTTTCTTCTACCTCCCAGACTAGCGCACCGTGCGCCTCCCTCGCGGCCTTCTTACCCTCCACTAACTTCCAGGAAAATTTCAGCTTTCTTCAATGCCCATAACAGGGTCTAGCGCCATACTTTTCTTAGCGTTCGAGAGAGCGCAAGAGAGATAGAGAGAACCAGCTCCAGCGCCCTGCGGCCCTTCACTGAGGCCCGGGCGCTGGAGTTGTTTTCAATAGAGTTCGCAATAGCCCCCTAGCCTTTACGGACTCGACGTTTTAAATTCATCAAAAGTTTCCATTATGTGAAACACCCCGTAATCTACGCGGTTTACGTTGGCTGGGTGACTCTCAGGGATGACCACGCCGACGCTAAGAACGGCATCGCGACTGCCACGGCCACCGGCCCGAGCAACGATAATTCATCGGAGCTCGTGCGAAAGGCTACAAAGAGCCGACATAAGGAATGGTTGCTGGCTGCCGCGCTTTTGGCGCCCAACCTCATCTTGCTGGCCATTTTTACCTACCGGCCACTACTGGATAATATTCGGCTTTCCTTTTTTAACTGGAATATTTCTAGTTCAAGCTCCACTTTTGTTGGTTTTGATAATTACGTGGAGTGGTTCACGCGCGACGATACAAAGACGATCGTCTTTAATACCGTCATTTTCACCTTTTTCACGGTCATCGGCTCCATGGTTATTGGGCTCGCGCTTGCGCTACTTCTCAATCAAAAGATCAGAGGCCGCAACTTCGCACGCTCGGTGGTCTTCGCGCCCTACGCCATCTCCGGTGCCGCAATCGGTATCGCCTTCCAGTTCGTATTCGACCCCAACTTTGGGTTGATTCAAGAAATCCTCGGATGGTTTGGCATTAGTTCTCCAAACTTTTATGCCGTGCCTGGCTGGGCGTTGTTCATGGTGACATTTACATTCGTGTGGAAGAACTTGGGTTATACGTTTGTCATCTACTTGGCTGCCCTACAGGGCCTAGATAAGGAATTAGACGAAGCTGCCGCCATTGATGGAACAGGCCGTTGGCGCAAATTCTGGCGCGTGACAATGCCGCAACTGCGCAATACCACCTTCTTCCTTTCCATTACGGTACTGCTCAACTCTGTGCAGGTCTTCGACATCATCAACGTCATGACCCGGGGCGGCCCTCAAGGAAACGGCACCCAGACCCTGGTTTTTCAGATTTATAACGAAACCTTTGTCAACTTCCGTGCTGGTTACGGCGCCACTGCTGCGACAATCCTATTCCTCATCCTGCTCGTCGTTACGTTGATTCAGGTCCGCATCATGGATAAGCGAGGTTAACCCACCCTATGGCTGATTCAAATCTTCACATGATCACAGACTCTTCCCCTGTAGCAAGGCGTGCCAAACTCATCGGTGGGTACGTAGGAATTATCCTCGTCCTCCTACTCGTGGGACTGCCGTTGTTCTGGATCTTAATGACCTCATTCAAGGCCAGAGGTGATATTTACACCGACCCAGTTAACTGGCTACCGCCGACGTGGGAAACCAAAAATTACGCAGATGCCACAACGCGCGTCCCTTTCTGGACCTACCTGCGTAACTCAGTCTTCATTACCGCGGTGCTATCCGCTATAAAGATTGTGCTTGGTGTCGTCTCCGCCTACGCGTTATCTATCCTTCGCTTCCCAGGACGCAATCTAGTGTTCATCGTGGTGATTTCTTCCCTGATGGTCCCCGCAGAAATCACGGTGATTTCCAACTACGCCTTGGTCAATTCCTTGGGCTGGCGTAATACCTTTGTAGGCATCATCGTCCCGCTGGCTGGTGTTGCATTCGGCACCTTCCTCATGCGCAATCACTTCCTGTCCTTGCCTTATGAGCTTGTGGAAGCTGCTCGCATGGACGGCGCCGGCCCCATTCGCTTGCTCACCAAGGTGCTTCTTCCCGTTTCTTGGCCAACATTGACAGCTTTTTCCGTGATCACCCTAGTAAACGAATGGAATACCTACTTGTGGCCATTCCTGATGGCGGATACAGAACGGGTTGCTCCCCTGCAGGTGGGTCTGACCATGCTGCAAAACAACGATGGCGTTACTAACTGGGGACCAGTAATGGCCGCAACCGTTCTAACCATTCTCCCGATGGTCGTCATTTTCCTTGGCCTGCAGAAATACATGATTCAAGGTCTCACCACTGGCGCCGTAAAAGGTTAGAAGGCTTCTATCCTTATCACGCTCGCCGTTGTCGCCCTATTCTTCTCAATCTGACTTCAATTTAAGGAGATACCCATGCTTCGCCGTAAGTTTCTCGCGCTAGCCTCCACTGCTTCTACCGCTTCATTTCTTGCCGCTTGTGCTGGCACCTCATCTACCAGTTCCCAGGGCAGTAGCGACGGTGGCGATGGTGGCGAGGTCACGGAATTGACGTGGTGGTCCAACCACCCGGCTTCCTCAAAGGACATCGAAAAGGAAATCATCTCTCGCTTCGAGAAGGAAAACCCTGACATCAAGGTCACCCTTGTTGACGCTGGAAAGAACTACGAAGAGGCAGCGCAAAAGTTTAATGCTGCACTTACCGGCTCTGATCTTCCAGACATCGTGGTTCTGTCTGATGTGTGGTGGTACAACTTCGCTATCAATGGGCAGATTGCCAATGTTGATGATCTAGCCAAAGAAGCCGATATTGACCTCTCGACCTATGTCCAGCCGCTCTATGAGGACTATAACTACGACGGCGGCCACTTCGCGCTTCCCTTTGTCCGGTCAACTCCCCTGTTCTACTACAACAAGGACGCATGGAAGAAGGCTGGCTTGCCAGACCGTGGACCGGAGTCTTGGGACGAAATGGATGAGTGGTCTAAAAAGCTCGCCAGCGCGGATTCTAAGATGAAGCCCTTTGGCTGGGGCGATGCAGTCGGCTACTTGGGATGGATTTTCCAAGGCCCCTTGTGGTCTAAGGGCGGTGCCTACTCCGATGAATGGGATTTGAAGTTCACTGATGACAAAACCATCGAAGCTGTGGAATGGCTCAAGGATGTTACCGATAGCAAGAATGGCTACTCCTACATGGGCAATGACATGGCTATGGAATTCGGCACCGGACGCGCTGCAGCCACTGTCCTATCCACAGGCGATCTCGCAGGTATCTCTGATACCGCTGACTTCGAGTTAGGAACCGCATTCCTTCCCAATCCAAAGGGAGACGGCGCTTGCCCCACCGGAGGTGCAGGCCTCGCCATTCCTTCCGGTATTAGCAAGAACCGCCAGGTGGCAGCCATCAAGCTGATTGATTTCATCACGAACGAGGAAAACACCTCGTATTGGTCCCAAAATGTGGGTTATATGCCAGTCCGCTCTTCTGCTGCCGACAACGAGGATCAGAAGAAATTCATGGAAGAGAACCCGAATTTCGAGACTGCTATCAAGCAGCTTCCAGAAACTCGCCCACAGGACAACGCCCGTGTATTCCTCCCTGGTGCAGATCAGGAGATTGGTGGTGCCTTTGAGAAGATCGTCACCAACCGCGACGATGTCACCAAGGTGCTTACGGATCTAGAAAAGACTCTGCAATCCATTTATGACAACCAGGTAAAGCCCGTCATTAACGGCTAATCTTGCCAATTTTCCTTAGTATCTGAAAGGTAACACCATGGCTACTGTCACATTTGATGGTGCAAGCCGCATCTATTCCAAAGACGCGGAGCGCCCCGCAGTTGACCGTCTTAATCTAGATATTTCCGATGGCGAGTTTTTGGTCCTCGTCGGGCCTTCTGGCTGCGGAAAATCCACCAGCCTACGAATGCTCGCTGGCCTTGAGCCGACAGACCGAGGTTCCATTCGGATCGGCGGAAAAGACGTCACTGGAGTCAGCCCATCAGATCGTGACGTAGCCATGGTCTTTCAAAACTACGCCCTGTACCCGAATATGTCGGTCGCACAAAATATGTCTTTCGCCTTGGAAAACCGGAAAGTACCCAAGGACCAGATTAAGACACGGGTACAAGAAGCCGCCAAAATTTTGCAGATGGAGGATTTGCTTGACCGGAAGCCCGCGAATCTGTCAGGCGGCCAGCGCCAGCGCGTAGCGATGGGCCGCGCCATCGTGCGCGAACCAGCTGTATTCTGCATGGACGAACCATTGTCCAACTTGGATGCAAAACTGCGCGTATCCACCCGCGCGCAGATTTCGAATTTGCAACGCCGCCTTGGCACTACCACGGTGTACGTGACCCACGACCAAACCGAAGCAATGACCATGGGTGACCGCGTCGCGGTGCTTAATGCAGGTGTCCTACAACAAGTAGATACCACTCGTGAAATCTACGACCGCCCCCAGAACGTCTTCGTTGCTGGGTTCATCGGCTCCCCTGCCATGAATATCTACGACCTCGCACACACCTCTAGCCGGCTCACCCTGGGGTCGACTCGCATCAACTTGGCGAATTACGACTTCGATGGTGGGAAATCCGTTACCGTTGGCGTTCGCCCCGAAGATTGGGTGCACACAGAGGAAGGTGCGGAATTCACCGTTAAACACGTTGAAGAACTAGGCAATCAAACCTACCTCTATGGTGACTTAGCGGACTCCGGCGAAGATCTGCAGTCGACGACCCGAATGGGCGGACAAACTGGCATGTTGGTAAGCGCTCGCTGTGATTACGCAATTGGTGATACTTTCCACGTCTCTCCCGATCCTGACCGTGTCCACCTATTTAGCTCTACTACTGGTGAGCGTCTAAATTAGAGTCGACAAAGCGAAGTTAACAATGTAAATTTCTACTTTGGCCGGTGTAGTAAAAATTGATTATTACTCGCTTGCCTGAGGCATCCACGCAATTCTTTTCCGCGGATATTGCTAAGGCAAACTGCACTCCACGAACGATAAGCCAATCGAAAGGTCACTAACTGCCGATGCGCTCTCTGAAGAAGCTATCTGTCACCGCCCTTGCCACCACCGCCATACTCGGTACTATCGCCGCGCCGGCCGCGAACGCAAAGAGCGACCCAGTACGTTCCATCATCGATCCTGGAACCTGCAAGGCCATCACCAAACTGGCTAACGAAGGGAAACCGGTCCCAGATCCTTCCATCCTCCACGATGAGGACTCTGTAAAACCTTATTTCAGCGATGGCGTACTGAAGTACAAAGTGGCGGATAACTTCCCCTACCGCAAGCAGCTAGACGCCGCCGTTGCCGAGTGGAACGAGGCTCTCGAGGGGAAGGCTTCCCTTAAGGAAGTAAAGCCTTCCGAAGCTGATGATGACACCATTTCCATCATCTACAATCCAGATCCTCGCGGCTACGTCCAAGGCTCGGCTTACCCGGATCACAAATTAGTCTCCATCAAGATGCCCAATGCTACTTACCCTGAGGCTCTCCAAGGCACCATCGCTCACGAGCTAGGCCACATGATGGGCGCGGGACACTCCTGCGCCGGCGCACTTATGGCAGGTTCCAACCAGAACCCGATCTCCTATCACGTAACGCCGCTTGATGCGGCCGCCATTATCCAAGGCCAGTTCGACTAAGCTCGCCTCTGCTCCCCCTTGGTTCTCAACGAGAATCAGGGGATTTTTATATGCCCAGTTTCGGGGCGGTAGATAAGCCGCGTTGGTGAATGTGGGCATCGGCTAGCAGAGCTACTGCTAACGTTGCCCATATTCAAAGGTTTGCACAAGAAAAGGAGCCTTTTCTATGGAGACGTGGGAACCCACATTGTCCACTGGTCCGCTGCTGGGGATTGCGGTCGCTGCGGTCGCTGTGATTTTGGTACTGGTCATATATTTCAAACTCCACGCTTTTCTCACTCTGCTGGTGGTCTCCGCGCTGACAGCACTTGCATCTGGCATACCACTGGAAGGCATCGTCCCTACGATGACGGAAAGTTTCAGCTCCACCCTTGGCTCGGTGGCGCTTCTGGTGGGCCTCGGCGCCATGATCGGCCGGCTCGTGGAGGCTTCCGGCGGTGCCCAGTCGCTTGCCGACGCCATGGTTCGCCGCTTCGGCGAAAATAAAGCACCCCTTGCACTCGGCATCGCCTCGCTGATTATGGGCTTTCCAATCTTCTTCGATGCTGGGCTTATCGTGATGCTTCCGGTTATCTTTGCCGTCGCCCGCCGCTTGAATGGCCCGGTCCTTGCCTTTGGCCTGCCGGCCGCCGGCGCATTCTCTGTCATGCATGTCTACATGCCACCGCACCCCGGTCCTGTCGCCGCCAGTGAATTCTACGGCGCCGACCTCGGCTTGGTGCTGCTCGTCGGCCTGTTACTGGCTCTGCCTACCTGGTATATCTCCGGCTACCGCTTCGGCCTTTTTGCTGGAAAGAAGTTCCCTTTCAAGGTCACTGACGCCATCGCCGGGCCCATCGTTAATGAAGAAGAACAACCCTTAAAACCTGCCTCCGCCACCACAGTAATTTCCATTTTGCTCATCCCGATGGTGCTCATTTTCTTCAATACCGGGCTCAACGCCCTAGCTTCCTACGGCACCATCGACGCCGATGCCACGTGGGTCAGGTTCTTCGTCATGCTCGGCCAAACTCCAATCGCATTGCTGATTACGGTGCTTATCGCACTGGTAGTCCTCGGTCTGCGCCGCGGCGTGGAAAAGACGGCGCTGGAAAAGCTCGTTGACTCCTCGCTTGGCCCTATCTGTTCCGTCGTGCTCATCACCGGCGCGGGCGGCATGTTCGGCGGCGTGCTCCGCACTTCCGGCATTGGCGATGCGCTTGCCGATTCCCTCTCCGGCCTCGGCATCCCTGTCATCCTGGCCTGCTATCTCATCGCCGTAGCCCTCCGTTTGGCACAAGGTTCAGCCACCGTAGCCCTCACCACGGCCGCTGCCCTCATGGTCCCCGCCGTGGAAGCTGGCGGTTTCAACGAGCTCCAACTCGCACTCATCGTTGTGGCCACAGCCGCCGGTTCGGTCTTCGGCTCCCACGTCAACGATTCCGGCTTCTGGCTCGTAGGCCGCCTGATGGGCATGGACACGATGACAACTCTGAAGACGTGGACCGTTAATCAGATGCTCATCTCCGTCATCGGCTTCGCACTCGTGCTCGTCCTCTACGGTGCGGCTGCAGTCTTTTAGGAGCCAGCCTTTATCCAGGCAGTAGCGTCTTTAGCAATCTCTTCTACTGGCCGCGTCACATCGAAGACGCGGCCAGTTTCATCTTCTTCCAGTGGCTCCAAGGTATCGAATTGCGATTGCAACAACGACGCTGGCATGAAGTGTCCCGGCCGGTGTTGCATCCGCTCATACAACACATCAAAGTCACCGTGTACATGCACAAACGCCACGCCAGGGCAGTACTCCCGAATCAGGTCCCGGTATTTTCGCTTCAGCGCGCTACACCCCACCATCGCGCCTTCTGGTCTTTCCGCTAGCCACTGACCGATCTGCCTCAGCCACGGCTCGCGGTCCTCATCATTCAGCGGCGCCCCAGCGGCCATCTTGTCGATATTCGCCTGCGGATGCATATCATCGCCGTCGCGGTACTCTAGCCCAACCAGCGGCGACAGGGCCTCCCCCACCGTTGTCTTGCCAGAGCCAGAGACTCCCATGACGACGACATGACGGAATTTGTTCTGGTTCATGGTGGCTCCTTGGGTTGGGGTTATTCCCATTCATTTTATCCGCATCGAGTTACCAGCCCCGAACTGTGAATTTGCGGATGCAAATCTCGAGGAGGAGCAGCCTCCTAATGAACCGACATCAACCCTGAGCCGGACCCCAACACTGTCACCCGATTCACAGATTCAGAAAGGACAGATACACCACTCCACCGGACTTGACCTAATATAGCCTTGTCCTCCTAATTTCCTTCTCGCGAAAGGTCTCCCATGCGCGGCAGCATCCGCGAAATCTATACGCTTTATGATGGCAATAATCGCCGTCTCCTCATCCCCGTATACCAGCGCAATTACGACTGGCAGCACAAACAATGTGCCCGGCTTTTTGACGATCTCGAGGAAATAATCCTTAGCGACCGAAAGAAACACTTCTTCGGCGCGGTAGTCGGGAAGAACCAAGATTCCTGGAATTGGATTGTCATCGATGGCCAACAGAGGCTTACCACCGTCAGCATCCTCATGCTTGCTTTCGCTCATGCCCTCCGAGATGGCGAAATCCAGAGTGAAGATCCCTCGCTTGCTGAGAAAATTATTTCTGACTACCTGCGAATCGGCCACAACAAGGAGAACCCGCGTTTCAAGCTTAAGCCTGTAAAAGACGATGACAATGCTTATCAGAAACTATTTGGTCCTGAAAGTGAATTCATCAACTCATCGAATGTAACGTCTAACTACCGTTTCTTCCGAGAAAAGCTGCGTTCTACCCCTTTAGACGCTGACCAGGTTTGGAAAGCGATCTGCCGCCTCGAAGTAATGCACTTGGATTTGGAGGAATACGACGAGCCCCAGCGCATCTTCGAAAGCTTAAACTCCACCGGTTTGGAACTTAAAGAAGCTGACAAAATTCGCAACTTTGTCCTCATGGGCTTGGACTCTACGCAACAGGAAAGGTTATATAACGAACGCTGGAATCCGATTGAAGACAACTGCAACTTTCAGACCGACTCTTTCATTCGCTGGTATCTCACTACGTACACCACCAAGACCCCACGCGAACAAGACGTTTATGAGGCATTCAAATCTTTCGCTTCCAAGCGCAAGACGAATATGCCAGAGCTCTTGGATGATTTATACGCCTATTCCAAGTATTTCCGTGAAATACGCGAATCCGATACCGGTTATCCTGAAATAGACACGCAGCTAAAGCGCATGAACGAATTTATGGGCGCTGTGGTTCTACCATTCCTTATGCCGCTTCTTCGCGATGTCCACGAATCCAAGACGACGCCTGAGGACTTCCTCGAAGTGTTGCTCACCATCGAGTCCTATATCGTCCGCCGATTTGTCACCGGCATCGCTACCAACTCACTCAATAAAATCTTCGCGACTATGTACGCGGAGGTCAGTAAGCTTCACTCAGACGGCACCCCATTCGCCCCAATCGTCATCTATCAGATCAACAGGCGTTCAGGCAGCGGTCGTTTCCCCACCGATGCTGAGTTCAAGGAAGCCTTTGCCACCAAAGACTTCTACAACATTCGGGCATACTGGCGGCAGTACCTTTTCAATTGCCTGGAAAACGGTGATTCAAAGGATATTCGCGATGTCTCCAAGGCGCTTGCTGAAAATAGGATTTCCATCGAGCACATCATGCCCCAGACCCTTACTGATGCTTGGCGCCAGGAGCTCGGTGACAGGGCCGAAGAAATTCACGAGTCATGGTTAAACCGAATTGGCAATCTCACGGTCACCGGCTACAACTCTTCCTACTCGAATTCTCCATTTACCATCAAGAAAACCATGGAGAACGGCTTCGACAGCTCGCCGTATCGCCTCAATGAGCTCCTGCGGGAATCCGATCGCTGGTCCTTACCCCAGATTGAAAAGAGAAACGAGGTCCTTACCGATAAAGCATTAGATTTCTGGGAAACTAAGTCAACCAACTTCGCACCGCCAGAGGCAGTACTCCCAAAGGAGCCGATGGGTGAAAGCGAAGAATTCAGTGGTCGAAAAATTAGCGGATTTGAATTCGGCGACTTTAGAAAGACCACTAAATCGTGGGCTGACATGGTCGAAGCAGTACTGAAGTATTTACTTCACGAGCACCGGACTGAAATTCTTTCTTTCGCAGAATCTTCGAAATTCCTTCGGTCTAAAAAGCCTACCACCGAAAAAACTGGGTCTTTCCGAAAGATTGAGGAAGGCCTTTATGTTCAGGTTGGCAACAACACTTCTGCCAAAATCTGGTTCCTTCGAAGCCTTTTCGAATATCTCGACTTAGATCCAGAAGATCTTGTATTCACCTTCCCTGTATCCAAAACAGGTCGGACAGATGACACAGGAGACCAAGATAGCAGCGACACTTCAGGCAAGTATGCAGAGCTCACTAAGTTCTATGATCAACTGGTTGAAGCACAAGAGCTAAAGGGTACGCCCCAGAGTACCGAGTCACTTCGCAGTGAGTTCATTAAGGACTTTGAATACTTTAGTGTCACAGACCCCCAAGCATTATTTGGCGGTAAAGAGCTCGCGGAATTCATTTCGTCCACCGCGATCCCTGAAATGAGCGACGACCAAGTCCTAGCTGTACTCACTCAGCACATCAAAGTGTCTCAAATGCTTGGTGGAAGTTATCTCCACCAAGAAATAATTAACGGCTCAATCGCTGAGCTAATTCACCGATTGAGCGAGTTTTCATAAAACCCATGAGGACTTTTACAGAGCCCCAAACAGCCGTGATATGCCCTGCAATTAGCAATACAGCGGCTGTAACAGGGCTAATGGCTCACTTTTAGGCCAGGTTCTTTAACGCGTCAGTAACCAAGCGCCAGAACCCCGCGTGATCCAACTTGGTAGCGACTTGGGTATGGCAGCTGTCATCGGCGGGTTCACGTAAGTCAGTCACGGTCATGCCGGTGGTAAGTGCGCCGGCAAGCTCGACATGGACGGGCGCTTTGCGGGTTTGTACGATGCTCGGATCGATGAGGTAAGCCACCGTACACGGATCGTGCACCGGGGGATCCGTAAAGCCTTGGTTTTGCTGATACGCCTCGCGGAAGAAACCGAAGAGTCCGACAACAAAGTCCGAGACGGGTGTATTCAACGCCTTAATTGCAGCTTCGACCTCGGCTGTTGCTAGTGCTTGGTGGGTAAGGTCGAGCCCGACCATGGTGACCAGCCACGGCTCTTCGAAGACGATATGTGCTGCCTCAGGATCGATCTTGATATTGAATTCGGCGACTGGGGACCAATTGCCCTCGTGGTAGCCGCCGCCCATGAGCACGACCTCTTTGACGCGCTCGACGATGCGCGGTTCTTTACGCGCCGCCATAGCGATATTGGTCAACGGCCCCGTTGGGACCAAGGTAATGGTGCCGGGTTCGTGGGACATGACGGTGTCGATGATGAAGTCGATGGCGTGGGCATCGGCAAGCGCGGTGCTGGGCTCCGGAAGATCGACGCCGTTGACGTCCATGCCGGTGGAGCCGTGGATCGCCTCAGCGACTTCTACGGGGCGCACGAGCGGGCGATCGCAACCGGCGTAGACAGGAATCTCTGGGTGGCCGGCAATTTCCTTGACCACGAGGGCATTGCGGGCAACCTTGTCCAAGGTCTGGTTGCCGCCGACAGTGGTAATGCCCAGCAGATCGATGTTGGGGTTTCCCATGGCCAAGAGCAGGGCTACCGCATCATCGTGGCCAGGGTCGCAATCCAGAATAATTTTTCGCGTCATGTCTCGAGCCTACTTTTGGTCGGTGAAGACCGCCACGGTTTCATCGTGTGGCACAGCTTCATTTCCTCCGTGCTCACCAGCTGTACCCTGGAAAGCAGCAAGTCACCCCGCAAACGGTATGAACCGTCGTGGAAAGGAATTCGCCCCACCATGTCGACAGTTTCTGACCGCCTGACTCACGCGCAGCAGGAGTTTAACGCGGTAATTTCCACCATCCCTTTTGATGAGGACACCGTGGATACTGCCCCTACGCTGCACGGATTACCCGTTGCCTTTAAAGACATCGTGGATATCGCCGGAGTGCCAACGACCTGTGGCACCAACGTTGATACGGGACCGGCTCCAACGCAGAATGCCACGGTGGCACAGCGGCTAATGGATGCCGGCGCGATTCCCGTGGCCAAGGCCAACCTCCAGGAATTTTCCTATGGCATCTTGGGCGATGCCTCCGCGTATGGCCGCGTCATCAATCCGCGTGATCCGCAGGTCTGCGGCGGCGGATCCAGCTCTGGGTCGGCGGCGCTGGTTGCGTGCGGAGCGCTCGATCTCACGGTGGGTTCCGATAGCGCAGGTTCTGTGCGTGTCCCGGCCGCCAGCCAAGGCGTGCTGGGATTTAAGCCAACCACCGGCACGATCCCGCTCGATGGGGTCTTCCCCTTCGCGCCAAGCTTCGATTGCATCGGATTCTTCGCCAGCTCCATCGACCTCATCGAGCAGGCCCTGCTAGCAACGGCGGATAAGACACCGGAGCCGGCCGAGAATGTATCCACCATCGATGTCTCTGCGCTGAATACCAAAGGTGAGCGCTTTGCTGGTCTGCTGTCTGCGCTGCAGGATTCCACGTTCACCGCCGTAGAAGACCTCGATTACTCCCAGCTCGAATCCACCATTGCTGCCACCGCGAAGCTCTACGCGCCGATGCGCCTCAAGGAGGCCTACGCCGTCCACCAGCCCTACCTCGATCAGCGGGATAAGTACCAGGGCGTCATCTTGGAGCGCGTCCTGGGCGGGCAGGATATTACTCAGGCAGAATACGACGCTGCAGCGCAGCAGGTACAACAACTGCGTACGGAAGCACTAACGCTTGTCGATGCCTCCCCCATCATCCTCGCCCCCACCCTCGACGCCGGTCCCATCAGGTGGGACGACATCACTGCAGAAAATACTGCGGATTCTGCTGGCAGCCTGCGCCGCTGGACCGAGCCATTCAATGTCTTGGGCTGGCCGGCGATCACTATCCCGCTGCGCACGAGGGAAACCACGGGGGTGGGTGATGCGGTGCAGGTCATCGGCAAGCCGGGCCAAGACCTCACCGTTTTGCGCGTCGCCCGCGAGATTCAGGCGCTGCTTTAGGCACAGTACAATTCTTCGTGCATCCGCCTGCTCACGGCGTTGGTAAGGTGATGGTTATGAGCACTCCAGCACAGCTTGCCGCGCGGTTGCGCGCCGAGGCCGATGACGGGTCCTTGGAGTCATTCTGCTTGGATACCGGCATTGACCTGCTGGTTCTTTTTGGCAGCGCGCACGTCAATGCCGCCAATGCGAATGATGTTGACCTTGCCTATTCGATCGATTTCTCGCGTGCGAAAGCTGAC
This sequence comes from Corynebacterium sp. ACRPS, assembly GCF_022346005.1. GTDB lineage: Bacteria > Actinomycetota > Actinomycetes > Mycobacteriales > Mycobacteriaceae > Corynebacterium. The sequence continues at coordinate 38,509 of NZ_JAKRMY010000009.1, read as the reverse complement.
CGGCCGAACGTGCTCGACGTTGCCACGGCGTTTTACTCCCGCTATGGCGACGGCATCGATCTCATGTGCCTGGATACTGCGGACACGGTGGCGCAGCATGAAGCTCTGCAAAAGTGCGACCTCTTGGTCGATCCATCCAATACCAAATATGGAACGCTGCAAATGATGGCGGCACGGGAGTACATCAATACGGCGTACCGCCGCGAGTTCGAGCTCAGGAGCTTAATGTCATGAGTCCACGGGATTTTCAATCAGACACTATCCGCAAAAGGCTTGTCTCCCTCCAGCGCATACTTGGAGAACTTGAAAAATACCGGGATTCAGACGTGGAAGAACTGCGCTCTGACCTTTCACAAATGTATGCCGTGTTTTTCATGCTGCAGCAAGTAATCGATCTTGCCACGGATATTAACCAACACATTGCGGCAACGACCTTAAACGTTGCGGACTCTAATAGCCGTCGCGGTTTCGAAGATCTCATTCGCGCGGGCGTTTTGCCCTCCGACCTGGAGCAAGATTTCTATAAGAGTGCGGCTTTGCGCAATGTCATTACTCACCAATACGTTGAAGTGGATTTGGGAATCGTCTCCAATTCAATCCCGCGAGTATTAGATGTATATACGCAATATGTTAAATCGATTTCGCGCTGGCTAGCCTCCCGCTAGCACCGTCTTTTCTTGCGTGTGCGGGCGCCAATACGCCGCTTCTACTGCGTTAAGTTCCTTGAAATGCGAGGACGTCAGCTCATCCATCGCGGTTAAATAGCCACCCACATCCTCGCGCGGTAAGCGCAGGCCCATGGTCAGGTGCGGCGTCCAGCGCGGACCGCGGCCCTCAGGATTGGCGGCGCTAATCTTCCGCGCTGCCATTTCGAGTTCATCGCTGGTCTCTAATAAGCATGCCACGGTCCGTTTCCTCTTCGTGCCGAAGATGACGTTTCCCACGCGCCGAAACGTCGCCGGAATGACCGGCGGTAAAAGCTCCGCGGCAAGCTCTACAACGTGGGGCTCCATCTCCTGCGCGAAAGTCACCGTAATATGCGGGCGCTGATTTTGTACGGGGAATCCGCGCTCGGCAAGACCTGCAAAGATCTCCCGAATCTGCTCTTCCTGCTTTTTCGGCAGGTAGAGCAGGATATTATCCGGCGATGCTGTACTCACGATGCGGCTTTCTTCGGTTCAAGTGGGCACGATTCATTCGTGTGCCCAAGATGCGGGCGGTTTCGGTTCTGTTTCTAGGGTACCGCCGGTCAACAATCGTTCGATCTCCGCGATGCTATAGGTCCCATGCTCATTTTGAGCAAAGTCGCCCCTCAAAAATCGCATCGCGCCTTCAATTGACGCAGAGGAGGATGCGCATAGGAGGTTGCGCATAAGACCCTGCACAGAAGAGGTTGTACATCGGGCACTGCGCATTGGCTCCCGCGCATAGGCCCCCATACAGCGGACTCTGCGCAAAGAACCTCCCCTTTTCCTTGTGCTCGTTTACACGGGTGCCTTTAATAAGAGTATGAGCACATCAGATTCTTCGCCTTTCATTCTCGCCATCACGGCGTGCCCAACGGGTATCGCCCATACCTATATGGCCGCCGAGAACTTGGAGGCCGCCGCCAAAAAGCTGGGCTACCGCATCAAGATTGAAACGCACGGTTCCATCGGAGTGGAGGGCAACTTCAGTACACAAGACATCGAGGAAGCCGATTCGATTGTTATCGGTGCCGATACGACCATCGCGAAGGACCGATTCCACGGCAAGCGCTTGGTGGCAACCGGTGTGGACGAGGCCATCAAGCACCCAGAGCGGCTGTTAACCAAGTCCTTGGAGGCAGCAGCGTGGAAGGGTGAGGATAACGGGGCATCGGAAAGCGAGGCGGAGGACGCTGCGGGAGATGCTGGGCTGCGCGGTATTGGGCAGACCATGTACAAGGCGCTGATGAATGGCGTTTCCCACATGATTCCCTTCGTGGTTACCGGCGGATTGCTCATCGCCGTGGCGCTGTCCTTGGGCGGCACGCCCACGCCGGAGGGGCTGTCGATTCCTGAAGATAGCTTCTGGAATACGCTCAATGAACTTGGTGGCCTGGCATTTTCGCTGATGGTGCCGGTCTTGTCTGGTTACATTGCCGTTGGCATCGCGGATAGGCCGGGGTTAGCGCCAGGGCTTATCACCGGGCTCATCGCCACGACCGGTTCGCTGTACGGGTCCGAGGCCGGAGCCGGATTCTTGGGAGGTATCGTCACCGGTATCCTCTCCGGCTACGTGGCCCTTGCAATCAAGAAGATTCCGGTGCACAAATTCATCGCGCCGATTTGGCCGATTATCGTCATCCCGATTTTCACCACGCTGATAGTGGGCTTGGCCTTCATCTATTTCATCGGCGCGCCGATTGCCAGCGCCTTCGAGGCCATGACCGAATACCTCGGTGGGCTGCAGGGCTCGTCTGCGATTGTGCTGGGTCTTATCATTGGTGCGATGATCGCCTTCGATATGGGCGGGCCCTTCAATAAGACAGCCTTCCTGTTTGGCGGCGGCATGATCGCCGCGGGGAATGCAGCCCCGATGGGTATGGCCGCCGCCGCGATTGCGGTTCCGCCGCTCGCAGTGGGCGTGTCCACCCTCCTGCGCCGCGGTTGGTTCAATAAGGCGGAAAAGGATTCCGGTATCGCCGCGCTATTCATGGGATTTTTCGGCATCACCGAAGGCGCCATTCCCCTAGCGGCGGCGCGTCCCCTGCAGGTCATCCCGGCCAACGTCGCCGGTGGTGCCGTCGCCGGTGCGATGGCGGGCGCGTTCGGGGTCCAAGATCATGTCATGCACGGTGGCCCCATCGTCGCCGTCCTCGGCGCGGTGGATCAAGTGGCGTGGTTCTTCCTGTCCATGCTCTGCGGCGTTGCCGTGTGTGCCGCGCTCATGCTCCTGCTCATTCGCCTGACACAGCGCTCCCCGGAAACAGACAAGGAAACGGAGTCACCCGCAGTGCTCCCTCTTCTCGGTACCTCTACTATCAGCCTCGATGAACCGCTCGGTTCCGATCCGAAGGACGTCATCAAGTCGCTCGTTTCCCTCGCCGCCGCCGATGGCCGCATTAACGACGCCGCCGCGGTTGCCGATGCCGCCCTGAACCGCGAGGCCCAACACTCCACCGGCGTGGGCCACGGCGTGGCCATCCCGCACGCTCGTTCCGCCGGAGTTTCCGCACCAACTCTGGCCTTCGCCCGGCTTCCCGAGGGCGGTATCACCTGGGCAAGCGGCGAAGAGCCCACGACTTTAGCGTTCCTTATCGCCGTTCCCGATGACGCCGGAAAACAGCACTTAAAGCTGCTGTCCACCCTCGCCCGCGCCATCATGAAGGAGGATTTCCGCGCCCAGCTGCACGAGGCCAGCTCCTGTGAAGAAGCAGAAGGGATCATCTCCTCTGTCCTCCAGGTCGAACCCCAAGCCGCCGTGGAGTCTTAGTTTTCTTCCTTGCCCACGGCCGCTCCTGAGAGGAGCTGTTCTATCGACACCACTCCGCCCAAAGAGTAACCGCCTTCACAAATGGCAGTGGCACGGGTTACACTTGGAACCACACTTATTGTTCAACAATTAAGGATGGTGTTGAATGGCTTCGCTCCACATTGATCTCAACGCGGACTTGGGTGAAACCACCGCCGGCAACCCGGTAGCCGATGATGCCGCGATGCTGGAGATGGTCTCCTCCGCCAATGTCGCCACCGGCTTCCACGCCGGTGATCCGCACTCCATTGCCCAGACCCTGAAGGCTGCGGCGCGTGCGGGAGTCACGGTCGGAGCACACGTGGGCTATAACGATCCGGCCGGCTTTGGCCGCCGCTTCATCGACTACAATGCAGCGGAGCTCGCGGACGAGGTCACCTACCAAATTGGTGCGCTCGATGCGCTGGCGCGCGCCAATGGCACGCGGGTGTCTTATGTGAAGCCGCACGGCGCGATGTACAACACCATCGTCAAAGACGAAGCACAAGCCAAGGGAGTTATCGCAGGCATCAAGGCCTTCGGTGACCTCCCCGTGATGCTGCTGCCGGGCGGCCTCGCGGTCGATATCGCAGAATCGCAAGGCCTCACCGTCATCCGCGAGGCCTTCGCGGATCGCAACTACAACCCGGATGGCACGCTGGTCTCACGCAAGCAGGACAATGCGGTGATGGGGGATGAAGGGGATGTCGTCAAGCGCGTGCTTGAAGTCGCCCAAACCGGCTCCATTACCGCCATCGATGGCACCACGCTCGATGTGGATGCCCAATCCGTGTGCACCCACGGTGACTCGCCGGGCTCCGTGAAACTGCTGCGCGGTGTGGTCGAGCGCCTCAGCGCGGAAGGAATCGACATTCGGAGCTTTATCTAATGCCGCATATTCACTTCGTTGGCACCCGCGCCCTGCTCATTGATTTGGACGGGCTTGAACAGGTCATGGCGTGGCATGCGGCGCTGTCCGCTAAACCGCTGAAGAATCAGGTGGATTGCATTGCCGCCGCCACCACGTTGCTCATTACCTTTGAGGCGCCTAATTCCGCGCGCGCGGCCGCAGAGTTTCTGGCAGACTTCTCCCCTGCCGCCGCTACCGCGAAGGAAGCGCGCACGGTAGACATCGACGTGCTTTACGATGGCGAAGACGTCGACGCCGCCGCCGAGCTCCTCGGCATGTCGCGCGAGGCCTTGATTGACTGGCATACCTCTGCCGAATGGACCGCCGCCTTTGGTGGTTTTGCCCCCGGTTTTACCTACTGCGCGCCTTCCGATCCGGCCCAGGCCAAGGCCGTGCCACGCCGCTCCGATCCGCGCACGGCCGTTCCGGCTGGCGCCGTGGGCATCGCGGGCGAATTCTCTGCGGTCTACCCGCGCGTTTCGCCAGGCGGCTGGCAGCTGCTCGGTACCACCAATACCCCGATGTGGGATTCGCACGCGAACCCGCCCGCGCTGGTGCAGCCCGGTGACCGCGTGCGCTACCGCGCCGTGGACGAGCTGCCGGACTTGGTGGATCGCAGCGCGGAATCCAAGCGCTCGCCGGCCCGCCTGCCCCGCATGGAGGTCCTCGATGCGGGCCTGCTCACGCTTTATCAAGACCTAGGCCGCCCCGGTGTGGGCGACCTCGGCGTGACCCCGTCCGGTGCCGCCGACCACGCCGCCGCGGCAACCGCGAACGTTGCCGTGGGCAATCCGCGGGGCGCGACGGTGCTAGAAAATATCGGCGGCATTAAGCTGCGCGCGCTTACCGATACCGTCATCTGCGTTACCGGCGCCACCGCGCGCGTTCGCCTGGGTGAGATGCCCGTGCACCTCGCCCGCCCGGTGCTCGTAACCGCCGGCCAGACTGTGACGGTCGGTGCCGCAACGGTGGGTATGCGCAACTACGTGGCCATTCGCGGCGGCATCATTGCCGAGTCCGAGCTCGGCTCCTCTGCCACCGACGTCCTCTCCGGCCTCGGCCCCGATCCCGTCACCACCGGCGATGTCATCGGTGTGCTGCCGCGCTCCACCGGCATGACGGATGCACAATTGGTCAACCCCCTGCGCGTATCCGCTGACTCCGCCGGAAAAACGCGCGCGACGCTGCGCTGCGTGCTGGGCCCGCGCGATGACTGGTTTGGCGATAATATCTCCACCTTCCTGGATACCGAATGGGTCGTTTCCTCTGATTCCAACCGCGTTGGCCTGCGGCTTTCCGGGGCTAAAGGCAGCGCAGAGACTTCCGATATCACCGTGCAGCGCGTGAAAGACGGCGAGCTCCCCTCTGAGGGAATGGTGGCCGGTTCCATCCAGATCCCGCCGAATGGCAAGCCGGTGGTCTTCCTGCGCGACCACGCGGTCACCGGCGGCTACCCCGTCATCGCCACCGTGCTGGAGGAAGATATCGACATCGGCGCGCAGCTCCCGCCCGGCGCGCGCGTGACCTTCCGCCTCGTGACACCCCAAGCTTTAAATACTGGAGAAGAAAATGCAGATTAAAACCGTCTTCATTGCTAACCGCGGCGAAATCGCCGTGCGCATCGCCCGCGTGGCCCGCGACTTGGGCATTAAATCCATCGCCATTTATTCCGAGGCCGACGCCGGCGCCCTGCACACCCAGGTTGCCGATGAAGCCTATGCGCTGCCCGGCAATACCGCCGCCGATACCTATATGAATATCCCGGCGCTACTGGATATTGCAGTGCGCGCCGGTGCGGATGCTATCCACCCGGGCTACGGTTTCCTCTCCGAAAACGCCGACTTTGCCCGCACCGTCACCGATGCCGGCATGATCTGGATCGGCCCCTCGCCGGAATCCATCGAGCTTTTGGGCGATAAGATTGCCGCCCGCCGCGTGGCCGAAGAGGTCGGCGCGCCCCTGGCTCCGGGCACCTCCGATCCCATTGATGATTGGCAGGAGGCCCGCGCCTTCGCCGAGGAGCACGGCCTGCCGATTGCCATCAAGGCCGCTTATGGCGGCGGCGGGCGCGGACTCAAGGTCGTGGACTCCATGGATGAAATCGAGGGCGCTTTCAACTCCGCCGGGCGCGAGGCCATGGAGGCATTCGGCCGCGCCGAGTGCTACGTGGAGAAGTTCCTTACCCACCCGCGCCACGTAGAAGCGCAGGTCTTGGCGGATACCCACGGCAACGTTCGCGTGCTGGGCACCCGCGATTGCTCCACCCAGCGCCGCTTCCAAAAGCTCATCGAGGAGGCCCCGGCGCCCGCGCTTTCCGATGCCCAGCGCACCGGCATCATCGAAGGCGCCCGCTCCATCTGCTCCCACGTGGGCTATACCGGAGCCGGCACCGTGGAGTACATCGTTTCCGAGGATGGCACCATCTCCTTCTTGGAAGTCAATACCCGCGTCCAGGTCGAACACCCCGTGACCGAGGTGGTTACCGGCACAGATATCATCGCCGAGCAATTCCGCATCGCCGCGGGCGAGCCCCTTTCCATCGCTGAGGATCCAGCCTCCACCGGCCACGCCTTCGAGTTCCGCATCAATGCCGAGGACATCCTCAACGGCTTTGCCCCCTGCCCCGGCACCATCGTCTCCTTCGAGCCGCCCACCGGCCCCGGCATCCGCGTCGATTCTGCTGTCCGCTCGGGTTCCATTATCCCGCCGTACTATGACTCGCTCATCGCCAAGCTCATCGTCTGGGGCCCCACGCGCGAGGTGGCCCTCGTCCGCTCGCGCCAGGCGCTGCGCGAATTCGATGTCTCCGGCGTGCGCACCGTGCTGCCCTTCCACCGCGACATGATGGACGAGCCAGCGCTTATTGGCACCGCGTCTTCCGCCGAGGCCGATGCCGGCGCCAGCGAAATCGGCGTCTTTACTGACTGGCTGGATCACAACTACCGGCCTTCTGCCGCCAACCAGGTAGACAAGGTCGAAGCAATCTACACCAAGCGCCGGACGGTCGCGGTAGAAATCGATGGCAAGCTCGTCAATATCGGCGTGCCCATGGACTTCCTCGCTGGTGCCGGTGCCGGCGCCGGCGCGGGCGCCGCGGGTGATTCCGGTGCCACCGCCCCCTCCACTGCCGGGGCGCAGTCCACCGACGATAACGCGGTCACCTCCCCCTTCGAGGCCAACCTCGTGGCCTGGAATGTATCCGATGGCGATAGCGTCTCCGAAGGAGATTCCATCGCCACGGTTGAGGCCATGAAGATGGAATCTGCCATCAAGGCCCCGCGCGGCGGCACCATCAAGATCCTTGCTGAAGAGGGCGACCGCCTGGATTCCGCGACGGTGATTGCGACCATCGACTAGCGCATGCTGCCTGCCGGTGGGCCCGCGCACCTACCTGGGCGCCTGGCCGTGCAAATACTCGCCAAGGTAGGGCAAGAGGAAACGCACGGTTCCATAGCGGCGGCTAGCGATGAGATCGCGTTCTAAAAGCAGCTTGCGGGCCATGAAAATGGCATTGGGAGTCTTGCCCAGGCTCGCGGCGATGGCACCGGTGGGAATATCAGCGCCGTGTTCGGTTTCCAGCTCCGCCATGGCGTTGAGAAAAGCGCGCTGGGCGTCAGGAACATTCTTCAACGCAATCCTGTGCACCTGGTTGCCCATGTGCGCTGGAATCTCGCGCGCAATGGAGGACACGTGACGCTCCTCGATGGCATCCGCCCCATCGAGTACCGCACGGGTCCACGCCAAAGCGCCGACCAGCTGCAATAGGTACGGATAGCCCTGCACCAATGCGGTCGCCTCTTTTAAAGCGTGCTCGCTGAAACCGCGCCCAGCCGCGGTAGCGGTGCTGTGCAGGGTATCGGCTACGGTGGCATCATCAAGCAGCCCCAAATCCAGCCTTTGAGCGCGGCGCAAAAAGGTGGTGCCCTCATGCTCCAAAAGTTCTTCTACCCCAAACGTCAATCCCGCGGCGGCGAAGGCGATATCGTATTCGTCGCGAATGAGATCCTGGATGGCGGTTGCGAGCTGTGCAAGCTCATCCACGGAAGCCGCTTGCACCTCATCGACAGTCAACAGGACACCAGCAAGGCGCGCTGCATGCTGCCCACGCCGCCCACGAGCCCATAGTTAAACGAGCTAATTTCAAATTCGCGCCCGGCCAGCTGCACCGGCGACGCGCCGAAACTGGGGCGAAAAGGATTCTTATCCAGAATCACTATGCCAGAGCTTCCATTTAGATCCTTTAGAACTTTGCCACCTCTTTAGAACTTTTAGATCTTTAAGTCATACGGAATGGCCGTTGACGCCTCACCCATTCAGTAAGGTGAGGGTCATGCTTTCCCAGTCCGTCGCCACCGCTTTGCGCCAAGAGATGTCGGCCGGCAATTTTCAGCCCGGCGAGCAGCTCAGCGAGGTAAAGGTGGCCGAGCAATTCGGTTGCTCCCGCAATACCCTCCGCGAGGCTTTCACCACGCTCGCCGCCGAGCGCCTGGTCGAGCGCATCCCCCACCGCGGCGTCTTCATCGCCACCCCGGATGCCGCCTATATCCGCGATTTATTCGCCGCCCGCGCCGCCATCGAGCCGGCCGCGGCGCGCTGGGGCGCGTTTGCCGATGCCCCCTCGCTTATCTCCCTCGCCTCCTCCGCCTTCGAGTGCGCGAGGCGCGATAAGCACCAGGAAGTCTCCTCCATTAACCAGCGCTTCCACCAAGCCCTGGTGGCAGGGCTGGGTTCCCCCACCTTGGATGAGCAGATGAGCAACCTGCTCGCGCGCATGCGGCTTACCTTTTTATTGGTCATCCCCCGCTACCCACAGCTGCACGCCGAGCACATTCAAGGCAACGTGGATGTGGCCACGCTCATCGCGGATGGAAAACGCGAAGAGGCCACCACACACTTGCGCGATAGCCTCTTAGAAACTTGCGATACCATCTTATCCTTCACGGACTAATTAAGCGGCGGGGTCAATACCTAAGGGATGAGGTACTCCGCATCGCGGGCATTGGTCACCAGCATCTTGCCCGGGGCATGGGAAATAGCCAGATCTGGCTTTGATTCCATCACGATGGCCTGCGGGGTAACCCCACACGCCCAAAAGACGGGCAGGCAACCTTCTGGAATGTCCACCGCATCACCAAAGTCCGGGTGCGCTAAATCCGCAATACCGATAGCCGCCGGATCCCCCACGTGCACCGGAGCGCCATGCACGGACGGATAGCGAGAGGTAATGCGCACCGCATCGGAGACCTGCGATGCCGGAATCGGGCGCATCGATACCACCATCGGTCCGGAGAATACGCCCGCAGGAGTAGTAGGGATATTCGTCCGGTACATCGGCACATTGCGCTGCTGCTTAATATGCGCGATCTCGATACCCGCATCCACCAGCGCCGTTTCAAAGGTAAACGAGCAGCCGATAAGGAAGCTGACCATGTCGGGGGTGTAATAGGAGGTGGCATCGGCAAGCGTGGCCGTGTGCTCACCATGCTCAAAGATGCGATAGGCCGGGATATCGGTGCGGATATCGCCGCCAGGCAGGAGATCAGAGGTGTACTGTCCCGCCTCAAGCACGCCGACGATGGGGCACGGCTTGGGATTGCGCTGGGCAAAAAGCAGGAAGTCGAAGGCGTATGCGCTGGGCAGCGAGAGCAGGTTGGCCTGCATGTATCCCCGCGCATGCGCGGCGGTGGTGGTCATCTCGTGGGTGCGCGCGAACTCGCGCACCTCTTCTGGCGTGTGCATTATGCCCATATCGCTGTGATTCCTGAGACTGCTCGGAGGCCGATGAAGATGGTAAGCAGCCAGGCCAGGCCGCCAAGGATTAGGAGCCACTTTGGGTACTTATAGCCCTGCAGCAGATCCTTGCGGCGCCAAGCCACCCACATCACCAGCGCGAAGCCGATGGGAAGGATGAGCCCGTTAATCGCACCGGCGAAGATCAAGAGCTTTTGCGGCGCGGAGTTGATTATTACAAAAATGACCGTACAGACCGTAATGAAGATGACGGTGAAGATATTCCGAGTCCGGGCCGAAGTTTCCTGGGTGGTCACGAAGGATACCGAGGTATAAGCGGCACCGATGACGGAAGATAGGCCCGCAGCAAAGAGCACCATGCCGAATGCGCGGAGACCGAATTCACCGGCCGCGTGGTAGAAGGCATCGGCGGCAGTATTATTTTCTTTTAGCGTGACGCCGGTAGTCACCACGCCCAATACCGCCAAGAAGAGCAGCATGCGCATAATACCGGTGACGATGATGCCGCTAACGGAGGTCCGCGTAATGTTCTTCACGTTTTCAACGCCAGATAAGCCCGCATCGATCAACCGGTGCGCGCCGGCGAAAGTGATATAGCCACCGACGGTGCCGCCGATGATGGTGGTGATAACGAAGAAATCGATTTCACCCGGCGCGACTGTATTCTTCAGCGCCTCCCCTACCGGCGGCTGGCTGACGATGGCCACGTACAACATGAGCAGGATCATCACCGCGCCCAGGGCGGCCACGAGGCGGTCCAGCGCCATTCCGGCGCGGCGGGAGAGGAAGATAAACACCGCAATCGCCGCCGCAATGACGCCGCCGATGCGCGCATCGATGCCCAGCATCGCGTTCAAGCCCAAGCCTGCGCCGGCGATATTACCGATATTAAAAATCGCCCCGCCGAAAAAGACGAAGCCGGCGAGCACCCAACCTAGACCGGGCAGGACGGTATTGCCCAAGGTATTGGCGCGCATTCCCGTCACGCAGAGCACGCGCCACACATTGAGCTGGATGGCAATGTCCACCAAGATGGACAGCGCGATAGCGAAGGCAAAAGAAGCGCCCATCTGGACGGTAAAGACCGAAGTCTGGGTCAAAAAGCCCGGGCCAATGGCCGAGGTAGCCATGAGGAACATGGCTCCCGCCATGGCGCCAATGCCCTTGGGCGGGGTTTTCGCATCCGCCTCCGCCCCCGCCGGTGACGGGGCGGAAGCCTGTTTTTCAGCACTCACTAGTCTCACCTTTCGTGACGCCGGTCTCTCTTAATTGTGATTCGCATCATCATAATTGCTATTACGGAGGTTGTTCAACAACATCTATAGCTAGGGGTACCACGGGGGTGATCTACGCTACTTTTCCCGTCTTTCGCCCCAGGTATTCAACTATTGTCTCTACGACCCTATTCGGGTCATTAACCAGCTCTTTTGGCCCAAACCTCAATACCGTAAATCGCTGGTTTTCGATTTCTCGTTGCCGGCGCATCTGTTCCTTGACCACTGTTTCCGGCGCTTTCCCATAAGTACCGTCGTACTTGGTATCCCCGTCGACCTCAATAATGAGCCACCCATCGATGCATAAGTCAGCCCGGTACTTTCCCAATACGCGAAATTGTGGGTACACAGTGGCCGAGGGAATCTTTTCAATAATTAACGCCCGCAACAGCGACTCGTACGGTGATTCAGAACCGGCATACGCATGCTCCACCACCATTTTCATGGGGAGAGGCCCCTTCATCCGAGCCATTACTGCCCGGGTTTCCTTTAGTTCTTCTACCGAAACTAGGCCCGCACGCAATGCGGAATCGACCGCAACAAGCCCCTCCGCAAACCCATGTAGCCTGGCGATATCCAAGCACGTCCGCGCCGGATTCGTCACCCGAACCCCAGACCTTTCCACCGATGTCTCCCCTATACGTGACATTCGGTAGTACTTTCGCGGCCAGTGCGTTTTCGGTGGGATACTTCCTGAAGGTGAAGCGAGTTCGACGACCTCATTTCTCCGCGGAATTACCCAAATTCCCCAAATACGCGCAGCCGACTTAGCCACCAATGACGCTCGGTGCGCACTTAGGCCGGCCGCTAAAGTAAGGGCAAGCTGTTGCTTATGCCATGGCCAGCTTTCCCACGTCGTTGTTTTCACTGCAATCCATGGAGCGACTCGCTTTAATTCGCCCGTGTACAGCGCGGGATAGTAAGGACTAGTTGAACCTGCGTAACGAAGATTAATTAACTCATGATTTAACATGCTCTTTATCTTCGCGGCTTCCTAGAGAAACTGCCGGGCGTGATGCTCCAAATGGTCACATTCTGAGCTCTCCGCCGGCAATCTGCACCGAACGGGTGACGGTCCACGGAGCGGACGGCCAGCATCTGTTGCGGAAGGCTAGGTAGTCGGCCGCTTTCAGTCAGGGGTTGGAGGGTCAGCCTCCTATGGTCAGCCTCCTATGGTCATCCTCCACTGCAATAACTGAGCAAACTAGCGCCTCAAATATCGCAAATCTTCTTCAAATGTTGCATGGGACCCTGCACTTTTGCGGAGCAACCTAAAGAGGCCTTTGAGCAACCGGTTGCGGAGCAACCTGAAGGGGCCTTTGCACAGCCCATTTCGGAGCTTCCTGAAGGGGCCTTTGCGCAGCTTCCTGAACAATCCGTTGCACAGCTCTTTTGTGGCACTGTTGCGAGACTGGCGGCAACGAGTACTAGAACTATCGAGAACCTTCACGAATCGAGCCCACATCAGGCGCGTGCAGCTCACAGCTGGAATGGGGCGTGATTTACTAGTACCAATGGAACCCCTCGAGCTCTCAGCACTCACCGGCACGCAATCGCGCACCTACGGCACCCGCAAAATTACCAAGAACATGGTGTCTGCGCCGGTGCATGTGGCGATCGCGTTGTGGGATGAACGCTGGGACTCAGCGGAGGACGGAACTATCGAGGGGTGGGTCATCGCGGTCAACACCCCGCAGGCACGCTTCGTGCGCAAAGGCCAGATCAAAAAAGGCGATATCGTCAAAGTTGCAGTAAACGAGCTACAGCGGGCCTTGCACGGAATAGATGGACGCACCTGGATTGTCACCGGGCGTAGGCAAAATGCGCTGCGAGCGACACTCGAGAAGCGCGGCTATACGGTGACGGGGAGCTTTGCGGGGGAGAATCGGGCATCGGCAAGCGCGAGCTCCGCACGCCGCAAACAAGCTGGTTTGACCGCACGGAAGGCCCGCAAGCTGGGCGAGGCCCCGAAGAAGAAGGAAACCAACCAGGTCGAAACACCAGAGGCGAAATGGTGGCCCAACTTCTCGCACACGACGTCGTGGCCGGCGGGCGCGGTGGTGCGCATCGCCACCGATGCCTCCTCCGATACCGTGTTCAAGGGCTCAATGTGTTTCGTGGCGGGAAACGGTGACTACCGCCTGCGCACCCGCGAGACGAAAGCTAGCACGGACGAACTGGAGCTTGAAGCGCTCACGCTCGCGTTAAAGTACCTGCTCAAGGTAGGTGCAACGAAGGCCGTGATCGAATCCGATTCCGTCGCGGCACTGGACGCGGTCAACCATATCCTGCACAAGAAGGGCTCCAAGGCGGCACGGTCTGGACGCAGGTGGCGCGGTGTCTCGTCTGGCGCGCGTTCCCGTTTCCAACAGGCCTGGGGCGACCTTGAAGGCACCTGCGAAGTGGACATCCGCAGGGTACTCGGGCATGCCGGAGATCCGCTCAATCGCGCCGCCGATCAGATTGCGTATATGGGGCTGCGCGCCATTGCCCACCCCATGAAGCAATCTCGGCCTACCTTGCAAAGCGGGATCAGTAAGGCACTCAAAGTGGTATAGCCTCGGTTACCTCCGCAGTCGCCGCCACAGGATTCGCGCCGCGGAATGCGGGGTCGCCGCAAGCTCGCGCAGGTAATTGCGCGGCATCGACAGCCACGGCGTGCGCGCGGAGTGAACGGTTATTGCAATGCCCAAATGCCAGGCCCACAATGCGGTGCGCAGGGCATGGAAATCGTTGGTGACCACCTGCAATACGGCATCTGGTGCGAGGCTGTGCGCGTTTTCTAGGTTCTCATTTGTACTGGTAGCAACCGGTTCCACGAGCACATCCCGAGGATCAACACCCCGCTGGATTAGGTATTCGGCCATCGCGCCCGCTTCCCCGCGGCCAGAGACGATGACCGTCTGCCCAGAATAGAGTTCGAGCGTCTTATCCAAACGCGATCGCAGCATGGCGCCTGGATGACCGTGGGTAACCCGGGAGCCCAAAACAAGGAGCGGATCTCGTGGGGAATTTTCCATGCTCATTAGCTTAGACCGGCGCGAACCCTTGACAGGCACAGGTACTGAACCGTAAATTGAAACATAAGTGTGCAATCGATTGCACACCCCGTCGAAGCTGCTCTACCCCTAGGAACCGAAATGGCCGCAACCACCCTCAAGCACGTAGCCGCTGCTGCTGGGGTGTCCATTTCCACCGCCTCGCGCGCACTGGCAGGAAACCCAGCTATTTCCGTAGCCACCCGCACGCGCGTAAAACAGGCAGCTGAACAGCTCAATTACCGCCCAAATGCCCAGGCACGCGCGCTGCGCAACGCACGGTCCAATGCCATCGGCCTCGTCATACCAAGCCTGGACAACTCGTATTTCGCCGCCATGGCCGCCGCAATTGAGCAAGAGGCTAATGCACACGGTTTTGCCACCATGATTACTAGTTGCGGCGAGGATCCTGCGCGTTTGGAACGCGCCCTCGATGCCCTCACGCAGCGGCAGGTCGATGGAATAATTACTGTTCCCCTCGATGGCGCAGAAGAGGCGATTGACCAAGCCCACTCCCATCGGCCGTTGCTATTGATTGACCGAACACTCGGAGAATTTCCCGCCGTGATTTCTGATCCCAGTCCGGGAATGCACAGGGCAATTGCGCAGCTCAAGGACAAAGGCCATACCTCGATTGGCTATCTTTCCGGCCCCCAAGAAACCTCTACCGGCAGGCAGCGCCTCGCTGTATTCACAGAAGCGGCTCGCGACCTTAATATCCACATTCACCACGGCAGCTTCCGGCACCGAGAGGGATACAAGGGTGCAATCGAACTACTTAATGCAGGGGTTACGGCCATCGTCGCCGCTGATTCGATGATGACTGCAGGCGCATTAGAAGCCTGTCATAATTCCGGCAAGGCCATTGGAGAGGAAGTCGCACTCGTCGGTTTCGATGACTTCATTTACCTGCGCTTCCAGCCGGCACCCATATCCGTAGTGGACCAAAACGTCGATCACATGGGCAAGATAGCCACCGCAGAACTCATCGCGGCCATCAAAAATAGGCGCCTGCCTCAAGGATCAATAATCGATACGCGATATATCCCCCGCATGTCCACCGCATTCACCGTAGAATCCGATTCATAGGAGGATTTCCAATGAGCAAGCTCACCGTCGTCGGCTCGATTAATGCTGACCTTATTGTCCACGCCGAACGCCACCCGCACCCCGGCGAAACCCTGCTGGGCTCCGGCGGCGAGATCCTCGCTGGCGGCAAGGGCGCAAACCAAGCGGTCGCCGCTGCGCAATTGGGCGCCAATGTAGCTTTCGTCGGCGCGGTCGGCTCCGATCCCTACGCCGAGCCCGCCATGCACTACATGCACAGCTCCGGCATCGACCTCAACGCGGTGGAACAGGCCGATACCACTACCGGCTTGGCGGTCATCACGGTCTCCGCCGATGGCGAAAACACCATCGTCATCTCCCCCGGCGCGAACGCTCTTGTCGATGCCCCCTTCGTCACCGCCCGCCAATCCACCATCGCCGATGCGGACGTGGTCCTGCTCCAGGGCGAAATCCCCGCCTCCGGTTTCAAAGCCGCAGTCGATGCCGCCCAAGGACGCGTAGTCGTCAACCTCGCCCCAGTCATCGAGGTGGACCGCGACGCGCTCCTGCAGGCCGATCCCCTCATGGCCAACGAGCACGAGGCTGGCCTCATCCTTGAGCAACTGGGCCTTTCTTCCACCGGCACCCCGCGCGAGCTCGCCCACCGCCTGGTTTCCGCCGGCTTTAAATCGGTGGTGCTGACCCTCGGGGCCGAAGGCGCCTACGTGGCAACGCCCGAATCCAACACGGATATCCCCACCCCACAGATCACCGCGGTCGATACCACCGGCGCCGGCGATGCCTTTGCCGGTGCATTTTGTACCAAGCTCCTTGCAGGCGCCACGCTTGTCGATGCCGCCACCTTCGCCGACCGCGTCGGTGCCTTTGCCGCCACTAGCGCCGGCGCCCAGCCGTCCTATCCCACGACCTCTTCGAGGTTGCCAGAGGTAACGCAAGAATAGAACTGCGTTCGGTGGTATCTAGCCGTAGATTGGTTCGGACTCAAATCCGGCGAGAATCCAATGCCACTGCCACACGGGCTTGTGAACGTGCGACGTGAAGTTGGTGTGGCCCTCGTCTGCTTCGATTATTTGCTGCACTACATCAACTAAGTGGTGCTTCACGCAGCTCCCCGAGTACCGCAACACCGTATAGCCTTTCAACGCAGCGTTATTTCCCTTCCACCGGTCCTTAATGAAGGTACCTAGGTCTTCAGCCTTGTGGTAGTCGTAACCATCAATCTCTACCGCCACCTTACCCACCACAATGTCCCACAGGTACGGACCGATTTGATGGTTAACCTGCACCTTTTTACCGCGCTTCTGCAATGCGCGGGCCACCTTCCTCTCCACTTCACTATCGGCACCGATGGCGGCCTTTTTCACCAGTTCTTTGACCCTTGCCGGTACCCGAGAGATAGCGCCCCATTCCTTCTCTAGGGCTTGTTTCCCGCGTCGCGTCTGATAGCGCGCTTCTAGCATCGCCAGCGCTTCCGCTTCACCTACCTCTCCCGCAGCCAATAGTGGATTCTGAACAGGAACGCCATCCTGGCTAAAGGTCGTTGTCTGCCGCGTACGCTGCACCTTTAACCAAGTAGAGTTCGCCAGCGGGTGCTCGTAGGCACAATGCAGCGGAAAGGTCAGTTCCTTCTTGGAATAGAGCTCAACCGCAGATTTCCCCGCGAGCATTATTCCAGGCCATTTTTCATGCACGATGCGAGCGAGCTCGAATGGCGTAGGTTTCCGCCACGTATACAACCCACGGCGAATTTTAATTATCTTGCCGCTGGCCAGACCGGACCGCAGTTGCCTTTGATTCAACCCCGATACTAAAAGTTCCTTCATCTACTCCCCCCTCGAAACAGTTACGCCCCGAGTGGAATTGTAAGTGAGGCAGCGCGGATTCGCAGGGCCACGTGCCACCGACCCCAGCCTTGAGGCGTCCATAATAACCGCGTTCCTCTAAATATCTGGCCAAAAAAATGAACAATCGCGGTTGTTTTGGACGCAGCGCCGCCCGATCAACGCCCTGGATGCCAGAAAACCTACGCACGCCATACAAAAACGCCTAAAACAACCGCATTCCTCTAAAAATCAGACCCCAAATTGGAGAAACGCGGTTGTTTTGGACGCAGAGTACTAGGGGCTACTCCCCTAGCAACTTCGAGCGCAGGTTCTTATCCTTCTGTTCGACTTCTTCTGCCATCTTTTCTTGGTAGGCAACCATCTTGTCTTGCAGCGCTGGGTCTCCGGCGCCCAGGATGCGGACGGCCAGCAGACCGGCGTTCTTTGCGCCGCCGATGGAGACGGTGGCCACGGGAACGCCGCTAGGCATCTGCACGATAGAAAGCAGGGAGTCTAGGCCATCGAGATCCTTGAGTGCGCGCGGAATGCCGATAACGGGCAACGGCGTGGCCGCAGCAACCATGCCTGGCAGGTGGGCGGCGCCACCGGCACAGGCGATGATGGCTTTAAGGCCGCGGGAGTGTGCGCCCTTGGCGTAGGCCAACATCTTTTCCGGGGTACGGTGGGCGCTGACCACGCCAACCTCAAAGGGGATGCCGAAGTCCGCGAGGACTTCCGCTGCGGGTTCGACGGTGGGCCAATCCGAATCCGAGCCCATAATGATTCCTACCTGCGGTTCCATAATGTCCTTTCTAGGTTTTAAGAGTTATGCCCAGGTTGCGTGCATCAGAAAGTGCGCGGCCTGGCGGGCGGCATCGTGGGTCTCATCGAGCGATGTACCAGCGACATTGACGTGGCCGATCTTGCGGCCAGCGCGGTGGTCCTTGCCGTACAGGTGAATCTTGGCGTGTGGGAAGCGCTCCATGACCTCGCGCACGCGCTGCGGCATGGGCATCTTGGGGTCTTCGTCCGCACCGAGCACGTTGGCCATCACGGTCACCGGAGCGAGGGCATCCACCGCGCCCAAAGGCAGGTCGAGTACGGCGCGCAGGTGCTGTTCGAACTGCGAGGTCACGCAGCCATCCTGGGTCCAGTGGCCGGTATTGTGCGGGCGCATGGCCAATTCATTAACGGAGATGTCCTCGCCATTCTCACCGTTGAAGGCGAAAAGTTCCACGGCCAGCACGCCGGTCACGCCGAGGGATTCGGCAATGCTCAGCCCCAGCGCAGAGGCGCGTTCTGCCAGCTCAGGCGAGAGATCGGGCGCGGGCGCGATGGCCTCGGCACAGATGCCGTTGGCCTGGCGGGACTGGGTAATGGGCCAGACCTTGGCTTCACCGGATGGGCGACGCGCTACCAAGATGGACAGCTCGCGGGTCAGATCCACCTTCTCTTCGGCCATGAGCGGCGTGCCGGCATCTAATAGCTCGGCGACGAGCTCATCAAGATCGGCATCCGAGGGAAACCACACGCCCTTGCCGTCATAGCCACCGCGGCGGGCCTTGAGGCACACGCGCCCGTCTACGGCATCGAAAAAAGCGCGGGCATCGGCGACGGATTCGATGGCGCTAAACCGCGGGACGGGCGCCCCCAGAGCGGAAAGCTTTTCGCGCATGTCCAGCTTGTCCTGGGCATAGCGCAGGGCGCTGGGCTGGGGCTGGACGTTGAAGGAGGCATCGATAAGCGCGGCGGAATGCTCATTGGGCACATGCTCATGCTCGAAGGTAACCGCATCCGCGCCGCGGGCTGCCGCGAGCAGGTCCTCGTACTTGTGGTAATCGCCCACCACGATATCCGGGGTAACCTGCGCGGTAGAAGAATCCGGGCTACCAGCAAGAATCCGCAGATGAATATCGAGTTCAGCGGCGGCAGGCTGCATCATGCGCGCCAGCTGACCATCGCCACAGACAGTTACAATAGGTTTTGAGACACTCACGCCCACAATATTAGCTTGGATACCATGTTTACCCGTCATTCGATCTTCCAGAACTCCCTCATGAGCGCCCTCCTTGATGGCATTTATGACGGCGAGATGACCATCTCTGAGCTGCTAGGAAAGGGCAATTTTGGCATCGGTACCTTTAACGGCCTCGATGGTGAAATGATCATCTTGGACGGGACCTGCTACCAGCTGCGCGGCGATGGCTCCGCGCGGGTTGCGGACTTGGACCAGCAGACTCCTTATTCCGTGGCCACCAACTTTGTGCCGCGCATTCTTGTCGATGCCCCACGGGGCCTGCGCCGCGACGAGCTTTCCGCCTTCATCGACGAGATAGGGCCTTCCGCCAACTACATGTATGCCGTCCGCATCACGGGCAGGTTTTCTGAGGTCTCAACGCGCACCGTGGTCAAACAAACCAAGCCCTATCCCCCAATGACCAAGGCGGTCGGCGGCGATAAAGAGCTGCACTTTAGCGATGTCGAAGGCGTCATCGGTGGCTTCCGCACTCCCGTATACGAGCGCGGGATTTCGGTGCCCGGCTGCCACGTGCACTTTATCGACGCCGCGCGTAAGTCCGGCGGACATGTGCTGGATTACACCGTGGATGAAGCGAAAATCGAGCTCTGCCCCGGTTCCGATTTAGAACTGCGTCTTCCGTTGACCCAAGAATTCAGCAGCGCTAATCTCGCACCGGAGGACCTAGATAAGCAATTGCACTCGACCGAGGTTAAAACCAGGGGCGATCATTAATAATCTCCGCCACCTGCTTTGACTTGGCCACGGTGGGAAAATACATGGCCCTGTCCCAACCGTTGAGTGCAATGGAAATGCCGCCGCGGCGCTTGCGGGCGCCGCGAATATCTTCCAGCGGAATCGAATCGATGTGGCGGCCCTCTCGCACGATGACGCGGCGGTTGGTCACGATGAACCGCTTGCGGCGGGCCCTATATAAAGGAATAAGGAAGCGCCACGTGCTCAGCCCAGCCCACAAGACGACGAGCCCATTGCGCAACATCGGATCTACTCCCTGGGCATCGCACCAGCCGATGGCAATCCACAGCACGCCGGTGATGAGGATGAGCTCCAAGAATGGGAAAACGAGCGCGCGAAACGGCGCGGATACATCCGCGCGCTTTACCTCGCCTTGGCCCATCTTCATCAATCCCATAGCCATGGATAGTACCAGTGCGAGGCCGTGCTGCTCAGACCACGCGGACTCCGCAGCACCCGCCGCGCAGTACCTATCGTGCCGGGCGCAGATGCGTCACGTCGCCGGCGGAGTAGTACTCGCCCGCGACGTTAATGCGGCCGTCATCGCCGATGCCCTCGACGCGGCCGATGACATCGCCAGTCGGGGTCTCCAACCGCACCTCCTGGTCAATGGATGAGCACACCGCGCGGTAATCCTGCATAAGCTGCGGATCCTGGTTTTCCCACTGCGTAATGCGGCGGCGCAGGTTTTTCAGCACGGTAATAGCCAGCTCGGTGCGGTCGGTATCGCGGCCTTCAAGCGCCAGCGAGGTGGCCCTTTCGATGGGTAATTCCTCGCGGGTGAGTGTGACATTAATGCCCATACCCACGACCACGCGCGCGGAGGGTGCCTGCCCGCCGACGGTCTTATTTACCTCGGCTTTATTGACTTCTGCTTTGTTGACCTCAGCCTTGTTCAACTCAGTCTTATTGAGTTCTGTCTTGTTGAGCTCGGTCTTCGGAGCGGACTTGAAGGCTTGGCCCACCGGACCGGCCTCGGCAAGGATGCCGCAGAGTTTATTGCCATCTATATGCACGTCATTCGGCCACTTGAGCACGGAACCCTCGATGGAATCGGTCACGGCCAGGCCCGCAGCCAGCGGAAGCGTGCCCAAGTAATCGAGGGAATCGGGCAAGAGCAGCACGGAAAAGATCACCTGGGATCCGGCGGGCGCCGTCCACGCCCGGCCGAGGCGGCCCTTGCCGGATAGCTGCTCATCGGCAAGCAGCACGGTGCCATCGGCAACGTTGGTGGCCTGCATCAGGTCGGTATTGGTGGAACCGGTCTGATCCACAAAATCGATGGTGCTGAAGTCCTCTGCCAGGGCGGTGCGGATGCGGTGCTTATCAAGTGCAGTCATAGATTCCAAGATACCGCCCGCCGGTGGTGCTAGTGTGTTGCGCATGGCAAAGGTCACTTTTGAAAAGGTAAATATCACCTACCCCGGCGCGGCGGCGCCCACAGTGAAGGAATTGGACCTAGAAATCGCGGACGGCGAGTTCCTCGTCTTGGTGGGACCGTCTGGCTGCGGCAAGTCCACGACGCTGCGCGCGCTGGCCGGCCTTGAACCAATTTCTAGTGGCCGGATTCTCATCGATGATGCGGATGTCACGGGCCTTGAACCGGGCGATCGCGATATTGCGATGGTTTTTCAAAATTATGCGCTCTACCCGCACCTTTCGGTGGAAGAAAACATGGGCTTTTCGCTCAAACTGGCCAAGCTCTCGAAGGCTGAAATCAAGCAAAAGGTCCAGGATGCAGCAGACATGCTGGGCCTAAGCGAGTTCCTCAAGCGCAAGCCCAAGGACCTATCGGGTGGTCAGCGCCAGCGCGTGGCCATGGGCCGTGCCATCGTGCGCAATCCTAAGGCCTTCCTCATGGATGAACCGCTTTCTAACCTGGATGCGAAGCTGCGCGTGCAGACTCGTACCGAGCTTGCGAGCCTGCAGCAGCGGCTTGGGACCACCACGGTCTATGTCACCCACGACCAGGTCGAGGCGATGACGCTGGGGCACCGGGTAGCGGTGTTAAAAGATGGCGTATTGCAGCAGGTTGCCCCACCGCGTGAGCTTTATGCGGAGCCAGCCAACGAATTCGTCGCTGGCTTTATCGGATCGCCTGCAATGAATATCTTTGACCACAACGGCGAGCGCCTGGGCGTGCGCCCGGAAAACATGCACCTCAATGAGGGCGCTGAGGGCCTGCGCGGCGTGGTCGACCTAGTTGAAGAATTGGGTTCCGAATCCTTCGTTTACGCCACGGTGGGTGGCGAGCGTTTCGTTGCGCGCTGCGAAGGCACCCCGCCACAGCGCGGCGAGGAGGTTGTATTGACCTTTGATGAAAGCGCCGCACACCGCTTCGATCCAGAGACCGGGCAGCGCATCGCTACCTCTTAAAGCACCCCCGTTTAGAGGTGAATAATCAAAATCTATTCTGAGCGCGGTGTTTGTAAATTATTTTTAAGGAACACCCAAGCTTTCTGAAAGGTGAATTCCCCATGAAGAAGTACTTCATTCGCACCACAGTCGCCACCACGGCAGTACTGGCACTAGCCGGCTGCTCCACGTCTGACGACGGTGCAGATAACGCAGATGGCTCCGCATCCGGTTCCGGTTCCGGCGCTGACTCCCACGGCCCCATCACCTTTGCCATGGGCAAGAACGACACGGATAAGATCACTCCCATCATCGATAAGTGGAATGAAGAAAATCCGGATGAAAAGGTCACGCTCAAGGAGCTCGCGGGCGAGGCAGATGCCCAGCGCGAGACCCTCGTGCAGTCCCTCCAGGCCGGCAATGATGACTACGATGTCATGGCCCTCGACGTGGTCTGGACCGCGGAATTCGCCGCCAACCAGTGGCTCCAGCCGCTCAACGGTGACTTCGAGACCGATACCTCGGAGCTCTTGCCGGCCACCGTGGAATCCGCAACCTACAATGACGTGCTGTATGCGCTCCCGCAAAACACCAATGGCCAGCTCCTGTTCCGCAATACTGAACTCGCGGACGCTACCCCGGAGAAATTCGCCGACCTCGAATCCGCCTGCAAGGCACTGGAAGACGGCAAAAAGTGCCTGACCACGCAGCTCAAGCAGTACGAGGGCTTGGCTCTTAATACCGCCGGCTTCATAGAGGGCTGGGGCGGCTCGGTGCTTGACGATGACGGCAATGCCACCGTCGACTCAAAGGAAGCCCAGGAAGGCCTGCAGGCCATGGTGGATGCTTATGAAGACGAAATCATCTCCAAGGACTCCACCGCCGCCACCGAGGAAGAGACCAACATGGCCTTCACCGAGGGCAAGACCGCCTTCGCAGTGAACTGGCCCTACATGTACACCAACGCGGTCGATGCCGGCATCGACGTCGAGGTCCAGGCACCGCTGGGCAAGGACGGCGTTGGCGTATCCACTTTGGGCGGCTACAACAACGGCATCAACATCAATTCCAAGAACAAGGGCACCGCCCTGGACTTCATGAACTTCATCATCAATGAGGAAAACCAGAAGTCCTTTGCTGAGCAGTCCTTCCCGCCGGTTCTTTCCTCCATCTACGATGACCCGCAGCTGCAGGAGGAATTCCCCTACCTGCCAGCGCTGAAGGAATCCCTGGAAAACGCCGCACCGCGCCCAGTATCGCCGTTCTACTCCGCCATCTCTAAGGCCATCCAGGACAACGCTTATGCCGCGCTGACCGATGGCAAGTCCGTCGAAGATGCCACCTCCGATATGAAGGCGGCCATCGACTCTGCTTCGCAGGGTTAAAGATACGCTCCCTGCCCCTCGTATCCCACGAGCAGGGAGCATGCATAAAACTGAGAAATACATAGCGAACCGCTAGTGCACAAATGGGTGAGGAAGGCGCATACGCCATAGCCTCACCCTTTGTGGTTTTCCCACCCTAGTTGGGGATAGAATCTAGCGCACCAGAAATTATCTGAACCAGAAAGGCGAATAACCGTGGTCACCACTTCGCCGACGCAACAGACGCACTCATCATCGAAGAAACCCAAGCGCACCCCTAGCTCCAGCAGGTTAGCCAATTTCGGGCGGCCCGCCGCGCTGATCGCCCCAGCGCTCATCGTGCTGGGCATCATCATCGGCTATCCCATCGTGCGCGCGGTCATCCTGTCTTTCCAGGGAAACCGGCAGCTGAACCCCAAAACGGGCATCTTTGAAGAAGGCGGTTTTGCCGGCCTAGACAATTACCTGTACTGGATCAATAACCGCTGTGTTTCCGGTGCGGGGGAAATCACGACGTGCCCGCCCGGTGTTATCGCCACCGACTTCTGGCCCGCCGTAAAAATCACGCTGTTTTTCACCGTGGTCACCGTCGCTTTGGAGACCATCCTCGGCATGTTCATGGCCATCATCATGAACGGCGAGTACCGCGGCCGCGGCTTGGTGCGCGCCGCCGTGCTCATCCCCTGGGCCATTCCTACCGCCGTGACGGCCAAGCTGTGGCAGTTCATGTTCGCCCCAGAGGGCATCGTCAATTCCTTGCTTGGTACGAATATCGCCTGGACCACGGACCCGTTTTATGCGCGCTTTGCCGTTATCATCGCAGACGTGTGGAAGACCGCGCCATTTATGGCGCTGCTCATCCTGGCCGGCCTGCAGATGATCCCCAAGGACGTCTACGATGCCGCCCGCGTCGATGGCGCCAACCGCATCCAAACCTTCTTCCGCATCACCCTGCCGCTGGTGCGCCCAGCCCTGATGGTGGCCGTGCTCTTCCGCACCCTGGATGCGCTGCGCATGTATGACCTTCCCGTCATCATGATTTCGAGCTCGTCTAACTCCCCTACCGCCACCATTTCCCAGCTGGTGGTGGAAGATATGCGCCAAGGTAACTTCAATTCCGCCTCGGCGCTATCCACCCTTATCTTCTTGCTCATCTTCTTCGTCGCCTTCATCCTCATCCGCTTCCTCGGCGCGGATGTCTCCGGCAGAAAGGGTGCAAAGTAATGCGTAAATTCGGACACTACGCGGGCATTATCTTCATCATGTTCTGGGGCCTTGCGCCCTTTTATTGGATGGTGGTCACCGCCCTGCGCAGCCAGGAATTCACCTTCGATACCACGCCCTGGCCAACGCATATCACGCTCGATAATTTCCGCGATGCCCTCGCGACGGACAAGGGCAATGACTTCCTCGGCGCGCTGGGCAATTCGCTGTTCATCTCTCTCGCGACCACCGCGGTAGCCGTTTTAGTCGGCGTATTTACCGCGTATGCGCTCTCCCGCTATGACTTCCCCGGCAAGGGTATCGTCACCGGCATCATCCTGGCAGCCTCCATGTTTCCCGCCATCGCGCTGGTTACCCCGCTCTTCCAGCTCTTTGGGCGCCTGGAATGGATCGGCACCTACCGCGCGATGATCATCCCGAATATCTCCTTCGCCCTGCCGCTGACGGTCTATACCCTGCTCAGCTTCTTCCGGCAGCTGCCCTGGGAGCTTGAGGAGGCCGCCCGCGTGGATGGCGCGTCCCGCGCCCAGGCCTTTCGGCTCATCCTCCTGCCGCTGGCCGCCCCGGCGCTCTTTACCACCGCGATCATTGCCTTTATCACCACGTGGAATGAATTCATGCTGGCCAAGCAGCTGTCCACGACGGGCACCGAGCCGGTCACGGTGGCCATCGCCCGTTTCTCTGGCCCCTCGGCCTTCGAGTACCCTTATGCCGCAACCATGGCGGCTGGTGCATTGGTGACCATTCCGCTTATCATCATGGTGCTCATTTTCCAGCACCGCATCGTCGCCGGGCTTACCGCAGGAGGTGTCAAGGCCTAATGCGCCGGTCCCTGCTGTGGGATTCGCTCCTCGGATTCCTCGGCTTCTTCGCGTGCCTTGCGGTCATCCAAGCCGTAGTGAACTTATTTGAAGACTCTCCCGCCGTATGGCCCAGCCTGGTGGCCGGCGTGCTGTGCGCACTGACGTACTTTGCGTGGCGGGCAAAAAGAAAGGATCTGCAATGAGCTGGCACCACAACGCCGTCTTCTACCAAGCCCTGGTGGGCTCGTTTAAGGACTCCGGCAATAACGAGGCCGAGAATAAGGGGATCGGTACACTGCGCGGGGTCATCGACAAGCTGGATTACCTCCAGTGGTTGGGCGTGGACTGCCTCTGGCTCTCGCCGTTTTATGCCTCGCCGCTGCGCGATGACGGCTACGATATCGCCGATTATTACTCTATCCACCCCGATTACGGCACGATGGCGGATTTCGAGGAACTGGTTGAGGAATTGCACCGTCGCGATATGCGCATCATGACGGACCTGGCGCTCAACCACACCAGCTCCGATCACCCGTGGTTCCAAGCCTCGCGCTCCGACCCGGATGGCCCGTTTGGGGATTTCTACGTCTGGGGCGATGACCCCGAGCGCTACCCCGAAATTCGCGTCATTTTCACCGACGTTGAAACCTCCAACTGGACCTGGGATGATAAGCGCCAGCAGTACTATTTCCACCGCTTCTACTCCCACCAGCCGGATCTCAATTACGATAACCCGGACGTGCAGGATGAGGTCTTTAATATCTTGTCCTTCTGGATGGACAAGGGCCTCGACGGCCTGCGCCTCGATGCCATCGCGTACCTCTTCGAGCGCGATGAGCTCGGCGGCGAGTCCCTGCCGGAGACGGTGGAGTTCGTGGAAAAGATTCGCGCCTTTATGGATACCCACTATCCCGAGGCTGTCCTCATTGCGGAGGCCAACCAGCCTCCCAAGGAGACCATGGAGTACTACGGCTCCGGCAATCGCTTCCACATGGTCTTCAACTTCCCGGTCATGCCCCGGCTGTACCAGGCGCTCGCGCTTGGCGATGCCACCCCCGTCTACGACATCCTCAACCAGCTACCGCCGCTGCCCGAGGGGTGCCAGTGGGGTACCTTCCTGCGCAACCATGACGAGTTGACCTTGGAAATGGTCGACGATGACGTCCGCGAGCTGATGTATCAGACCTACCTGCCAGAAGAAGGCATGCGGGCGCATGTGGGCATCGCCAGGCGGCTCATGCCGCTCATGGGCGGGGACCGCCGCAAGGTGGAGCTGATGTTTTCGCTACTGATGACCCTGCCGGGTGCGCCCTTTATTTATTACGGCGATGAAATTGGCATGCTCGATGACACCTCTTTGCCGGATCGCTATGCCGTTCGCACCCCTATGCAGTGGGACGATAGCGAAACCGCGGGCTTTAGTGCCCGCACCCCGGCGCGGCTGCCTATTGTCGGCGGCACGTCCGTGGAATCGCAGCTCAATGATGCCACTTCCCTGCTGCACAGCGTGCGCACCATGATCACGGAGCGCCACGCGCACCCCGAGCTGGGTACAGCACCCTGCGAGCCGGTGGAAACCGGTAAGGAAAGCGTGCTCGGTTACCAGCGCGGCGACCTGCTGTGCCTGCACAATTTCAGCGACCGCTCCGTTGACCTAGGCCCCGTTGAGCTTGGGCCTTACGGGTATGCGTGGTTGCCGGCTTAAAGCGGCCGCCTTCGGCCCTGCATAGCCACTGCACAGCCAGCCATGCCGGTGGATGGGCCCGGCTTTGCCATTTGTGCATCCTCCACTGCGATAACTGAGCAAACCCGGCCCTCAGATATCGCAAATCTTCCTCAAATGTTGCAGAGGAACCTGCACTTTGGAGGATGCACTTCAGAGGATGCACTTCTAATAAGGCACCGTAGCTGCCAAAAAGAGCCCAGCTCCACACCCCGATTCATAGGGTGCGGGTGGGCTCATTTCCTGATGAATTAACTCCAGTCCGGAGCGTCTTCTAAGCGCAGCTCGGAATAGCGAGCTTCAGGGACAGTGGCCGAATATGGTTTTCCTACCGTTTCCCATACTTGGTCTCGGTTGCAGCGCACATCCTGGCCATCGGTATCCAGCATGGTAAAGCCCCACACCAACTTGCCTTGGGAATTTGCAGGCAAAGTATATGGCCCAACTACCTGGTTAATCTTCCAGTGCTGTTCGCTGACGTAGTTGAAGCCGTAGGTCTTGGTCAGGATCTTGGCCAAATCTCCCTCTCCCTGCACGGAGCCGGAAACCTCAACGGTTTCTGTCCGCGCTTTGGATACGGTGTGTTTGACCGGCACCGGCTCAGCATTGTGGTTGGCCACGCTGGCGGCATCAGTTTGCTTGAACCAGCGGCGCTTCGCGGTGACATAGGTGGAGTTCTCCCCCGGCGTTGCGCAATGCGTGCCGGGCTTATAGTCATCGTTCCAGCGCTGGGGCAGTTCAAAGTCTCCGCCGAAGTCAGAGGCGTGGGCTACTGGAACGGCCACCAAGCTCAGCGCTGCGATTGCACTAGCGATGGTCTTAGCCTTCAAGGTTTAACCCCAATCGTTGTTATCACGGGTGGAGACCGCGACGTGGCGTTCCTTGGGCAGAGTTGCGGTAAACTTACCGCCATTGGCCTGCCAGGTGTGGTCGGAACCGCACACGGTCTTTTGACCCTCGAAGTCAGAGACTACCCAGCCAGCCTTCAGCACGGCAGTCTTACCCGGAGCAATATCGTATGGGCCGACCTGCTCGCCTACCTCGTAGGTCTGGCTAGAGGTGTAGCTGGAGGAGAAGGTGAAGTGAATCAGATCCAACAACTTAAAGTCCACACCAGCAGAAACGTCCCAAGACTTGGTCTTGGTTTCCTTGATGGAACGGGTGACTGGAAGTGGCTCATCGTTGTAGTTGGAAACGGTCCAGGTGCCGGCGGAACCGTCGAAATAGGTGCGCTTAATATCAATGGTCTGGCCGGTATCGCCAGGATTGGCGCAGCGCTCGCCAATCGTGGTGGGGTTTGCTGGGCCCAGGTCGCGCTGCGGCAATGCATTGGCGGCTGGGGCAGCGAATACGCCGGTGGCAACGGCTAAAGCCGCGGTGGTGGACGCAATCTTGGAAATGCGCATGAGATGTACTCCTAGCAGGTAGTTAGTAGATGGTTTGGGTGGGTACGGGCAGATCGCGGTATTCGTCAGGGGTGACGTCTACGGTGCGGGTACTACCGTCTTTGGAAGTGATTGTGGCTTCGGCCCAGAAACCGCTCGGGGCGGTGGTCTGTTTATAGTTCGAAGTAAGGTCGTACTTGCCGGATTTTCCGCAGTGCACCTCGCGATAGTTGATACGGGTCATGGTGGTGCCGTATTCCACGCGAACGCGCTCTCCGGGCGCAAGGTTTACGTGTTTGAGCTCAGTACCAACCGGCATATAGGCACGCTTGATGGCGCCGACCGACTCGAGCCAGCCCTGGGGAATATCGCCCCTATTGCCTCGCCAATTGGTATATGGATCGTGCTGGGCACCAACTACGAAGTCCGTTACCGGCGCGAATTCATAGTCACCCTGAGACCAGTTGAGGAAGTCGGTGGAATAACCGGGTTTGCGGAAGGTGGGTTTCACCGCCGTGATATCCAGCGGATACCAGGAGTTATCGTTGGCCTCGCACTTTTCGCCTTCCTTGGGCCACGCAGGATCGCGTTGGGGTTCGGCGGCTGGTTGCATGATCTCGTCTTTGCTCGGATCAGCGATCTTTTCCAAGCTGGGTCCGGAAACCGCAGTGTAGTTACCTTCGATGGGCTTAGAGTTAGTGCTGCCGGAACGAGACGGAATTTCCATTGCCAAGTCCGATACGGATCCATCAGCCTTGATGATATAGGCAAAGG
The DNA here is from genome assembly GCF_022346005.1 of Corynebacterium sp. ACRPS. Lineage (GTDB taxonomy): Bacteria > Actinomycetota > Actinomycetes > Mycobacteriales > Mycobacteriaceae > Corynebacterium. The sequence goes on along the minus strand of NZ_JAKRMY010000009.1, from coordinate 8,770 downwards.
CATAGCGCTCTGCTGGGGCTTTACCGCGGATGACGTTGGCGCCGGGAATGTTTTCGAGGCGGTCATCATTGCAGCCGACGAACATGGAAATAAAGTCCTTTTCCACCACGCCGTATTCCACGCGGAAGGATTCGCCCGGCTTGAGTTTGACGGGCCCGAAGGTTTCTTTATCTCGCCAGCCATTGGCCATTTTTAGGCCAATATCGGATTTGGCGGTGGTGTCCCAACCAGAGGGCAACTTGGCCTTGGAGTTGGCGTCAATTTCGTGGTTGGTGCCGGTTTCTACCTCGGCGGTGTACGGCACCTCCTGGTCGGTGGTGTTTTTGAATTGCAAGGTTCCGTCGCTCATGTAGCGACGGCCTGTTTCAGCAAACCGCCATTCGCGTTCGGTGTTATCTCCGGCGGCGCTGCAGCTTTTATAGAGGTTGGTAATGGGATATGCCTGTGGCATCGGGGGAATATCGCGCGCATGTGCCGCGGGCGCGAGAAGTGTCGCGATGGCAAGCGGCGCGACAAGTCGCAGTCCCTTTGAAATCACCAGAAGACCGTCCTTGTGGTTGTTTAAGGATACGAGAAATAATTCATGAAGACACAGCCGATATTAAGCTCTTCGTTATAGCTCCTCAACAGTTACGGCTATCTCTCTTTATGACATTTATCGTCGATACGGTGGGAAAACGCCCCTTACCGGTAACGAACGCTGCACATCACATTTCACCCTTACCCCTATAAAGGGGAGCTAATATTTCCTAATGTCTGGCAGGTACTCCGGTTGCGCTGATGCCGCACCGATAGCGCTCCGACACCGACCCCTGTGACGATGCCCAAACTGCACAATTTCCGCATCTTTGGCCTTCCACTAGTACACTCAGCGCCTATGACTGACCTGAAGACCACCGCTGGCAAAATTGAGGACCTGGACAACAAGCTCGCCGAGTCCCGCGCGCCGTTGGGGGAAGGCGAGCCAGCCGCCCGCACTCGCGTGAATCAGCTGCTAGATGAGGGTTCCTTTGTAGAAACCGATGCACTGGCCCGCCACCGCTCCACCGACTTTGGCCGCGAGCACGATCGCCCGTACACCGATGGCATCGTCACCGGTTACGGCACCATCGACGGGCGCCGCGTGTGCATTTTCAGCCAGGATGCCACCGTCTTTGACGGCACGATGGGTGAGGTTTATGCGGAAAAGCTCACCAAGGTCTATGACCTTGCGCTGAAAACCGGCGTGCCCATCGTCGGCATCTATGATTCCACCGGCCCGCGCGCGCAAGAGGGCATCGTCACACTTGCTGGCTACGCCCGCATCCTCGCCCGCGCGACCGAGGCCTCAGGTCTTATCCCGCAGATCTCCGTGGTGGCCGGGGATACCAGCGGCATTGCGGCATTTGCGCCCACGCTTGCCGATGTCCTCATTGTCACCCACGGCACCAGCCTGCACCAAGCAGGCAGCGATGTCGCCGAAGCGGAACCGGAAACCTTTGGTGGTGCCGCAGTCCACGCGAAGTCGGGCACCGCGCAGATCAGCGCCCCGAGCGAGCAGGCAGCTCTCGACTTGGTCCGCGACGTACTGGCTTACCTGCCGGCCAATAACCGCGCCGAGGCAACGCGCATCGATACGCGCGAGGTCACCGAATTCGATCTGGATTCCGTCATCCCGGATTCGGCAGCGGATGCCTATGACATGCGTGAGGTGGTCAACGCGGTCGTCGATAAGGGCTCCTTCTTTGAGCTTTCGGCCGAGGCCGCGCCCAATATCATCACGGGCTTTGCCTTCGTGGATGGCCGCGCCGTGGGTATCGTCGCCAACCAGCCGCTAGCGCTGGACGGCGCGCTGGATTCGGCCGCGGCGGAAAAGGCGGCACGCTTTGTGCGTCTGTGCGATGCCTTTAATACCCCAATCATTGAGTTCGTGGACTCGCCCGGTTTCGTTGCCACCCCGGCAGAAGAAAAGGCCGGTCTCCTGCGCCGGGCGGCGGGGTTTGCGTATGCGCAGGCGGAAGCGAGCGTCGGCAAGCTTACGGTGGTCACCCGCAAGGCCATTGGCCCGGCCTACGCGTTTATGGGATCCAAGGATCTGGGCGCGGATCTGGTCTATGCCTGGCCGACCGCGGAAATCGCCGTCGCCGAGGCAGCCCAGACCGCGCTGACCATCTACGGAGATGAGGATAAGCAGGAAGAAATGGACGAGCTTTTCTTGCACCCCTACGCTGCCGCCGAGCGCGGACTGGCCGATAATGTCATCGAGCCTTCCGCTACCCGCCACTACCTGGTTGAAGGCCTGCGCCTGCTAGAGCGCAAGGTCGTGGCCCAGGTACCCAAGAAGCACGGAACTGTTTAGGAAAAGATGTCTGAACCCGAAATCAAAGTCCTGAAGGGAAACCCCACGGAAGAAGAGGCCGCCGCGCTCTCGACGGTGCTCAAGCAGATGCAAAAGGACCACTCCGGTGCCTTTGGGGATCGCAACCACTGGGGCAGGCCCGGTGAGCGCTTCGACCACTACGGCGCGCAGCGCGTCTTTAATCCATCTGCCTTCCACACCGTGCGGTATTACTAATGCGCCTCATTTTGGCCTCGCAGTCCCCCTCGCGCGCCGCCATCCTGCGCGCGGCCGGCGTGGAACCGGTGCTCGAGCCCGCCGATATTGACGAGCGCGCCCTGGAAACCCAGTTGGCGGGGCACTCGCCTGCCGATACCGTGGCAAAGCTTGCCACCGCCAAGGCCGAAAAGGTCGCTTGCCGGTACCCCGACGAGCCGGTTATTGGCGGCGATTCCATGCTGCTATTGGATGGCCAGTTGCAGGGCAAACCGCACACCGTCGATGCCACAATCGAGCGTTGGCACCAACAGGCTGGGCGCACCGCGCAGCTACTTACCGGCCATTGCCTGATTTTTGGCACGCAACGCCACGTGGAAACCTCTACCACGACCATCCGGTTCGCAGAGGCTTCTGCCACCGATATCGAGGCCTACGCTCGCAGCGGCGAGCCCTTGGAGTGCGCGGGCGCGTTTACCTTGGAGGCCATGGGCGGCTGGTTTATCGATAGCATCGACGGCGATCCCTCTTCTGTCATCGGGCTGTCCCTGCCGGTGGTGCGCCGCGCGCTTTACTCTTTTGGGCTCAGCGTTTCTGATTTCTGGTAGGCCCGCACGAGCATCGCTAGAGTGTGTCTTATGGAAATGAAAGACATGCTTGCCCCAGAACCGATTAAATTGCCCGCTGATCCCGGCGCTCAGGACGCGGCCGCGCCTGCGGCCGGCATCGTAGACCACCCGGATTCCCCGTTGCTGTGGGCCATGCTCGCGGAGCAGGAGCTCGACAAGCTAGAGGGCGCGGATCCCAACGAGTACATCACCGCTTATGCCTACGCCCGCACCGGCTACCACCGCAGCTTAGACCGCCTGCGCGGCAATGGCTGGAAGGGATGGGGCCCGGTCCCCTTCTCCCACGAGCCCAACCAGGGTGTCCTGCGCGCCATTGCAGCCCTTGGACGTGCCGCCAAGGCCATCGGCGAGGACGATGAATACGACCGCATTCGCCAGATGCTTTCCGATGCCGACCCCGATAGCGTCTCTCAGCTCCTCGATTAAGTATGTTTGCTAGAAATATATCCCGCTGCTTAAGTTCCAAGGCCGCAATAACGCTCCTCGCTGCGGCCCTGCTGCTTAGCTTGGCGGCGTGTGGCTCGGGCGATCAGGAATCTAATTCAGCTTCGTCCCAATCCGAATTTTCTACCCACAGCCCAGAAACCTCGGGGCAGACCCACACGGTAACCGAAACGCCCACTGAAGAAGCCCCGGAACAACCCAACGATAATAAGGGCAAGGATTCTTCCACCGATTCCGAATGCGCGGATCTACCAAACGATCCCCGGGAAGCCTATGCATCTGGCACCGCGCCCGGGCGCATGCCCTCTGATAGAGGTGATGACTTCAACTTTTGGATCGCGGATATCGACAACTCCTACGATCCCTGTGCGCCCATCAGTTGGATTACTTTCAACGGTGAGGTGGGGGACAAAAATGGCCCCAACAATAACGCAGCATCGGTCGGCCATGCACTGGCCCTATACGTCCATGGAGAGCCCGTGAATGAAGTCACCATGTTTGACTCGGTTGATAAGGTCAGCCGCGTCTCAGACGATGCAGTCGACTTCACGTGGGGAGAGCGCTCAATTACTACGTCCGCGGGGATCACCGCGCATCACACAGTGCGCCTCCAGGTTGATGGTGACTCGGTGGAACCAGTCTCTGGCGATATTGACCTTTTCAATAAGGCTTTGAATGAGCACATGACGTTCATGCTCGGTTCTTATGGCTAGGCCATAGGAGTTGCCGTCTTCCATTCGTCTTCGCGCACCACATAAAAATGACCCCGCGGATTGCCGCGGGATCATTATCTATAGGAGTTTCAGGCACAATTCATAGTGCCCAGTCTTTATCCTAAGACTCCTTGTCCAATAGGTCTCCGGTGTTTTGCGCTGTGCGCACGTTTGCCACTAACGCTTCCAAGGCGAGCCTTGTGATCACCATCCCAGCATAAAAAACCACAGTAGCTAGCAGGACGAGGACGATGAATCCGATAAAGCTGAGGAGAACGTATCCAAACTCGCCCTCCGAAATTCCATCTATACCGACGATGGTCCCTAGAATAAATGCCACTAGAACGTGGAGAGCCCACCAAACTCCGCCCAGCACCATAGCGTCGACATAGATCGCCTTCACATGGGTCAGAGTCATGAAATCTTTAAATTCAAATTCCCAAAGCCCACCTAAGAGGCCTTTTTTATTCCCCAGGCCCTTCATAGCTGCACCGAATCCACGTTTGTTCTGTCCAGCTACTCGCCCATAGCTTTGAGGGGCCTCAGTGCCCTGAGGGGGTTGACCAAAATTTGGGTGAGAACCTGCCTCCGGGTTGTACCCGCCTGCAGCCGATGCCTCCTGTGATTGTTGTCCCGTGCCCCACCCGGCGTCTGGCCCAGCATCATTAGCAGGCCGGCGGTTGTTTTCTGCCGAGTTTGCGGACGAGGGCTCCGAATCAGTAGCAGATTTATGGTCCTGCGATGCGGATTCTGCATCTGCTGCGGACGATTGGGAATCCTGGGGGCTGGACTTATCCGAACCAGCATCTACAGGCTGATCGCCGCCTGGAGTTGAAGCTGCATTCTCAGCAGACGTACTAGGTTCTTTGGCCTCCTGCGCACGAGGCTCCTGTCCACCATTTTTCTGCGCCTGATCGTTCTGTGGTTTAGGAACGGCGGACTCAGGAGTTTCAGTGTTCTGACGGGGTTGTTCCGAAAAATCACGGGGTGTAAAGCTTTGAGGGGCGTCAGAGTTGCGGTCGTTTTCAGCCATTATCTGGTCCTTTTAGTTGTAGTCAGGGTAGGTAGGAAAGTGTCCCACGCCACTAATTCGCGGGGCCACTAAGCAGGTTACAGCGTCAACCCAAAATTTATCCATCTCTGACGCAGCTCACCCCTTCGCAACGTCGCGGCCCCTACCGAGTCAATTCATTCCACGCACGTTATGTATGGAAAACCACTTTCACTATTCCAATGTGATAAATCGAGAAAATTCGAGTTAAAGTAGTGGGAGCGAAAAAATAGGTTTATTAGAAAGGTAGGCGGGCAGTGGCAGACGTAGACCCCTATCCCCCATTCCAGCAATATGCGCACCCAGAGCGGCTTGTTTCCGCTCCGTGGCTGTCCGCGCGCCTAGGCATTAAAGGGTTACGCGTTATCGAGGTCGATGAAGACTCTCTTTTGTACGATATCGGGCACATTCCCACGGCGACGCGGATCAACTTCCGCACCGAGCTAATAAGCTCGCTCACGCGCGACTTTATCAACGGTGAGGAATTTACCCGCTTGATGCGGGAAAAGGGCATCCACGAAGACGATACCGTTGTCCTGTACGGCGATAAGTCCAATTGGTGGGCGGCCTACGCACTATGGGTATTTACCCTCTTTGGCCACAAAGACGTCCGCCTCCTCGATGGCGGACGCGATGCGTGGATGTCAGAAGAGCGCGATACCTCCTTCATGGTCCCAGAATTCCCCGAATCCAACTATCCAGAGGTAACCCGGGACGACTCCCTCCTGCGCGCCTTTGTCGCCGACGTACACGAGGCAACCGGCTCCCTGGTTGATACCCGGCCGCCGGAAGAATTCGCAGGTGAAGCGACAGAGTTCGACCCCAATGGAAACTCGCCTTATGGCACCACCATGTGCCACGGGCACATTCCGGGTGCGATCAACTTGGAATGGGATCGCGCAACCTACCCCAACTCCTGTTTCCGCAACGTTGATGACCTGAAGGTCAACTACGGCATGCTGGAACCTGATACCCACACCATTTTGTATTCCCACCTAGGAGCGCAGGCCGCGTTCACGTGGTTCGTGCTCACTTACCTTTTGGGCTTTAAAAAGGCGCAGGTCTACGATGGGTCATGGTCTGAGTGGGGCAACATGGTCAATATGCCGATTGAAAAGTAGATTTTCGTCCGGCCAATAATTACCCACATCACAGCGATGTGGGTTTATTTTTGTTTAAACGTAACAATCATTGCCAAACGGACGACTTTATATTTTGGTGTGCAACAATAGATCCCGTAGTAAACGAAGTGTATTCAGGAGGTTACTGCCGTGGCAGTAGAAACCAAGAAGATCTCCAAGGTTCTCGTAGCGAACCGAGGTGAGATCGCCGTACGCGTTATTCGTGCTGCTCGCGATGCCGGGATCTCCTCCGTCGCCGTTTATGCCGAGCCGGACGCGCAGGCACCCTTCGTCACGCTGGCCGATGAAGCTTTTGCCCTCGGCGGTTCTACCTCTGCTGATTCTTATCTTGTCTTTGACAAGATTCTGGATGCCGCCGCTAAGTCCGGCGCGGATGCCATCCACCCCGGCTATGGTTTCTTGTCCGAAAATGCCGATTTTGCCCAGGCAGTTATCGATGCTGGCCTGACCTGGATTGGCCCGCCTCCCCAATCCATCCGCGCTTTGGGAGATAAGGTCACGGCCCGCCACATCGCCGAGCGCGCCGAAGCTCCCATGGCCCCTGGCACCAAGGATCCGGTGGCCAACGCGGATGAGGTCAAGGCCTTTGCGGATGAGCACGGCTTGCCCGTAGCCATCAAGGCGGCGTTTGGCGGCGGCGGCCGCGGCATGAAGGTCGCGCACACCGCTGAAGAGATTCCGGAGCTATTTGAATCCGCGACCCGCGAGGCCACCACTGCCTTTGGCCGCGGCGAGTGCTTTGTCGAGCGCTACCTCGATAAGGCCCGCCACGTGGAGGCCCAGGTTTTGGCAGATAAGCACGGCAATGTGGTGGTCGTCGGCACGCGCGATTGCTCTCTGCAGCGCCGCTTCCAAAAGCTCGTAGAAGAAGCGCCGGCGCCTTTCCTGAGCGACGAGCAGCGCGCCTCCATCCACGAGTCCGCCAAGCGCATTTGCCGCGAGGCTGACTACTGCGGTGCCGGCACCGTGGAGTATTTGGTCAGCGCCGATGGCCTGATTTCCTTCCTCGAGGTCAATACCCGCCTGCAGGTGGAGCACCCCGTTTCGGAGGAAACCACCGGGCTGGACCTCGTGCGCGAGCAGTTCCGGATTGCCCAAGGCGAAAAGCTTTCGCTCAGTGAGGATCCAGCACCGCGCGGGCATGCCTTTGAGTTCCGCATCAACGGCGAAGACGCCGCGGCCGACTTCATGCCCGCTCCCGGGATCATCGTCAAGTACTCCGAGCCCGCTGGGCCGGGCGTCCGCGTGGACTCGGGCGTCGTCGAGGGCTCCGTCATCGGCGGGCAATTCGATTCCATGCTGGCCAAGCTCATTGTCTGGGGTTCGGACCGCGAAACCGCCCTGCGGCGCTCCGCCCGAGCCCTGGATGAATACCAGGTTGAGGGCCTGCCCACCGTGCTGCCCTTTGACAGAGCCATCGTTGCAGATCCCGCCTTTACCGCGGAAAATGGTTCCTTCGATGTCTACACCAAGTGGATCGAGGAGGCGTGGGATAACCAGCTGACGCCGCACGATGATTCCACCGATGCGGAAGCCGGCGCGCCCGAGGCCTCGCAGGTCCACACCGTGGAAATCGACGGCCGCCGCATCGAGGTAGCATTGCCCGCCACCTTTGGCATTACCGGCGCGCGCAAGCGGAAAAAGCGCAAGGGTGCCGGCACCAAGTCTGCGGTGTCCGGCGATGCCGTGACCGCACCGATGCAGGGCACGGTCATCAAGGTCAACGTGGAAGAGGGCCAAGAGGTAGAAGAGGGCGATATCGTCATGGTCCTTGAGGCCATGAAGATGGAAAACCCCGTCAAGGCCCACAAGTCCGGCACAGTAACCGGGCTGGCGGTCGAGGCCGGCTCGTCCACCACCAAGGGCGCGCAGCTGCTGGAAATTAAGTAGCCGCGCCAGCTAGCCTGGAAGAATGACTGATTCTTCTCTTGGTGTTCGCTTGGCCAAGGAAGAGGACCGCGACTACCTTGCGGGCCTCTTCCCTTCCCATATCGCGGACTGGTCCCCCATCGTTGATGGCGGCGTCATCGCCTTGCCCCTTGCCGCCAACGAGGACCCAACTGTAGAGCCCGTGGGGGCCGCGCTCCTGCGCTACTACCCCGCCGCCGCCAAGGGCCCAGCCTTCCTTGGGGATCCGGGCGCTGACCCGCTTGACGATGCCACCTGGCTCACCCCCTTCGACCCCGAGGACATCCCCGAGCTCATCGTCGCCACGAACGGCACCGGCGACGATGAGCTCGGGGATGTCCTCGGGGTCG
>NZ_JAKRMY010000008.1 GCF_022346005.1 Corynebacterium sp. ACRPS | reverse complement strand
TCATAGCTACAGGGAAACGCCCGGTCCCATTCCGAACCCGGAAGCTAAGCCTGTACACGCTGATGGTACTGCAACCGGGAGGTTGTGGGAGAGTAAGTCACCGCCGACACCAAACAACAAAACAACAACAAAATAAAGTTTGTACCGAAAAGGGGTAAGGACACCGGTATTACTGGTGGCCTTGCCCTTTTTTCTTACAAAACAGCAGGGTTTTACAATCACACCCACAAACACTCTTCACCCAACTAGTTAGCTAGTAAGGACCTGACCCCTGTTTGGTGGACACCTGATATCCAGCCCAGTCGGGCTGGAAAGAAAGGTAATCTACCACCATGTCCAGGTACTCCGAACAGTTCAAACGCGATGCCGTGGCCTTCTATGAGAACAATGAGGACCTCTCGCTGAACTCAGCATCAGCCGAGCTCGGTATCAACCGTGCCTCGCTGCATTCATGGGTCAAGAAGTACGGCACCGGCAAACGTGCGCGTATAAAAGCCATGCAGGATAAAGCCCAAGCGGCGAATGATTCCGAACGGATCCGCCAGTTAGAAAAAGAAAACGCAAAGCTGCGCGAAGAACGTGACATCCTGCGCAAGGCCGCCAAATATTTTGCTTAAAGCAACTCACTGGTGATCCGCTTCCAGTTTGTCTATGACCACCGAACCGAATTCTCGGTCAAGCGGATGTGCCATGTGTTAAAGCTGAATCGGTCCTCGTTTTATAAGTGGGTCCAAACCCGTAAAAATCGCAGGTTAAAGATGTATTCTGATGCTGTTATTGGTGCAAGGATCGCAACCATCTTTGATGATGAGCTTGGGCTTTACGGCGCTAAACGCATCGCTGCAAGCCTGAACGAGGACACGGCGTATGTCCCGATCAATCACAAGAAAGTTGCACGAATTATGAAAGCCATGGGGCTTAAAGGCTTTACCAAGCGCCGCCGATGTGTCACTACCAGGCGTAAGCCTGGCCACCGCGTCATGCCAGATTTACTAGGCCCGCTTATTCACAGCCAACGAGCCGAATCGCGTTTATGTTGGCGACATTACCTACCTGCCCTGTAAGGGTGGAAAGAACATGTATTTGGCCACAGTCATTGACACGTATTCACGCAAACTTGCAGGTTATGCGCTCGCAGACCACATGCGAGTGTCACTGGTCGTCGATGCAATAGCCCACGCGCACGGTGTACGCGGCAGTCTTGACGGGGCTATATTCCATTCCGATCACGGCAGCGTGTACACCTCACAAGCCTTTAGGAACTATTGCTCGTCGTTGGGTGTGCGCCAGTCTATGGGCGCGGTAGGAACGAGTGCGGATAACGCCCTAGCAGAATCGTTTAACGCCACCTTAAAGCGGGAAGTCTTGCGCGATAGGAAAGTCTTTGACAATCCGATCTCCTGCCGCCGGGAAGTCTTCCGGTGGTGCATGCGCTACAACACGCGCCGGCGGCACTCCTGGTGCAATCTTGTAGCGCCTGATGTCTTTGAAGCCGAGACTTCAGCTACACTGACTAAAGCAGCATAGCTAACCCCCGACGTGTCCACTTTCCGGGGGTCAGGCCCATAATAGAAATCAAGGCACATGCCTAGGAACAAAACACGGGGCACTTCATCTTCCCAACTCGACTGGGGTGAATATCAGGTGGCCACCAAATGGAGGTCAGTTCCTTCCAGATTTTCCCCTCTATTCAAACGGAACAAAAGCTGGGACACTTCAGGCTTAAAGCAATTTGTGCATGACCAATGGAAGTCTTGAGATGAAATGGCGCGGCTTTCCGCTGAGTGGATCCGTGAATTCTAAGTCCGTTGCTGTTAAGTGCATGGGTACGGACATGTCTTCAGCTTCCTCAGGGAAAATCGTGGGGTAGACGGGATCGCCGAGGATCGGTATGCCCGCCTGCCACATGTGCAGCCGCAATTGATGGGTCTTCCCAGTCTGTGGTTTTAGGGTGTAGATGCCGAGGTCAGCTAGTGAACCGTAAACCCTTTCGTAAGGGGCCTTATCAATGGGTTCTACCGATTCTAGTGTGGTGAAAGCATTTGGTTCACCATCTGCTATCCGGCCCTGGATTTCACCGGGCGTTTTAGTTAGGTGGGAGGACCATTGGAGGGGCGTCGGCAAGCGGCGGAATTCCGCGACTGCCTGGTAGGTCTTGTGGACTTTCTTATCTGCAAAGAGGGACTGGTAGGCGCCGCGGGCCTCTTTGCGCTTGGTAAAAAGAAGCAAGCCCGATGTGAGCCGGTCGAGGCGGTGAGCCGGCACTAATTCGTTGTTTCCGGTGGAGCGGCGGAGGCGAACGGTGGCGGTTTCGACGATGTGGCGGGCGCGCGGCATGGTGGCCATGAATGGGGGCTTATCGGCTACCAGAATGTTGTCATCTTCATAGATGATGGGGATGTCATAGGGCACGGGTGTTTCTGGGGCGGGTATGCGGTAGAAGAAAACATCAACATCTTTGCCGAGCACGCTACCTGGCTTTAGGGGAGTTTGATCGCGCAGGACTACCTCGCCCGCGGTGAATCGGTCATACAGTGCCTGTGCATCATCATTGGGGTGGCGATGACGCTGGGAGGATATGACTTCGCTGAGAAAATCCCAGGTGCTGAGACCTTCCTCCGGCGTACGTACGCGCGTAGGGTTGAGCCCATTTTTAATAGGCAAAGGGCTGAATCCTTTTTTGTGATGTATTAGTGTGTTTGACATGGATATTAATTCTCTCGCGGACCAGGTGCTGGCCTTTTTCAATGACGGAATTGGCGCGGTGATGAGGGACGTATTCCGAATGCTCCTCGAAATTTTCTCTCCGTCCAATTCTGATCCTGCAACTGTCAACCATTAAGCCTAATCCGTACTATAATTAAGTTATAACCACCGAAAGGAAAGATCATGGCTAAGGAAGACATTGTAGTCGTCGCCGTCGACGGCTCTGACGCCTCAAAGAACGCCGTCCGTTGGGCAGCAAATACGGCGATGAAGAGGGAAATCCCCCTGCGCATCGCATCGAGCTACACCATACCGCAGTTCCTGTATGCAGAAGGTATGGTCCCGCCGAAGGATCTCTACGATGACTTGCAGGATGAGACCCTAGAAAAGATCGAGGAAGCTCGTGCAATCGCTCACGAGGTCGCCCCAGAGCTCAAGATTGGGCACACCATCGCAGAGGGCTCCCCCATCGACATGCTCTTGGAGATGTCTCATGACGTCACCATGGTCGTGATGGGTTCGCGCGGCATGGGTGGCCTGTCCGGCATGGTCATGGGCTCTGTTTCCGCCGCGGTTGTTTCCCACGCCGCTTGCCCGGTAGTGGTGGTTCGTGAAGATAATAATGTCACCGATTCCACCAAGTACGGCCCAGTTGTCGTTGGTGTGGACGGTTCCGAGGTCTCTCAGAAGGCCACCTCCTATGCTTTCCGCGAGGCCCAGGCTCGCGGCGCGGCCCTCGTTGCCGTGCACACCTGGATGGATATGCAAATCCAGGCATCCCTCGCTGGCCTTTCTGCAGCTCAATCTGAGTGGGCAGAAATTGAAAAGGAGCAGACCGAGGTACTGGAAGAAAACCTGAAGGAACCGCACGAAGAGTTCCCAGATGTTGAGGTGAAGAAGCAGATCACCCGTGACCGCCCCGTCCGCGCGCTGACGGAGGCTGCCGAGGGCGCGCAGCTTCTCGTCGTTGGTTCCCACGGCCGCGGTGGGTTCAAGGGTATGGTCCTTGGCTCTACCTCCCGCGCATTGCTGCAGTCTGCACCGTGCCCGATGATGGTGGTACGTCCAGACGACGAAGGCTAAATTTTTCACTAGCCTGACTTCCCAGCGCTCTTCTCCCGGCTTTTAGGTCGGGGTGGAGCGCTTCTGGTGTTTTAAAGCCACTTTGCTATACAAATGTATCGCATTTGTTATCGCCACTTGAGTCACAGGGGTTTAAACTGGGTGGTATTCGATAGGTTTATATTAGGAGGAAATCATGGGACTAGGTTTGGGTCTATTTACTTCAATCATTGTTGGTATCATTGCCGGTTGGCTGGCAGAGAAGATTATGAAGCGTGACCACGGGCTATTCACCAACCTAGTGGTGGGTGTTGTCGGCGGCCTCATCGGTGGCATCATCATCCAGCTACTGAATATTGAGGCTAGCGGTGGTTGGATCTTCTCCATCGTTGCGGCCACCGCGGGCGCTTGCCTTTTGCTGTGGATTGTGGACAAAGTGAAGCAATAGTCCGCATATAATTAGCGTACATACCGGTTTGTCTATAAAGTGTAGATGAACCGGTTTTGTCGTTGTAGAGAGGAATCCATGGCAGAGAAGAAGTCGCGCCGCAATCGCCCCAGCCCGCGGAGTCGATTGCTGGAATCTGCAACAAAGCTCTTTAAAACTGAGGGCATTCGCGTCATCGGTATTGACCGAATCTTGCGCGAAGCGGATGTGGCCAAGGCATCCCTATATTCTTTGTTTGGCTCCAAGGATGCCTTGGTCATTACCTACGTAGAATCTTTGGACGAGCAGTTCCGCCAAGACTGGGAGCAGCGGACGGCTGCCATGCAGGATCCGGACCAGAAGATTTTGGCCTTTTTTGACAAGGTCATTGAGGAAGAGCCGGAAGAAGGATTCCGCGGTTCGCACTTCTTGAATGCAGCGGGCGAGTACCCACGGCCTGAAACGGATTCGGAGCGTGGCATCGTCGCGGCTTGCATGCAGCATCGCAATTGGGTGCATTCCACCCTGACGGCTCTGTTGACGGAGCGCAACGGCTATCCTTCGGCCTCCCAAGCAAGCCAGCTCTTAATTTTCCTCGATGGCGGTCTTGCCGGAGCCCGCCTGACCAAGGAAGCCGGGCCCCTATATACGGCCCGCGAGCTGGCTACTCAGATGCTTTCGGCTCCTCCTGCTGATTATTCGATTTAAGGTACTTGCGCGCCTCAATGCGCAGCCGGTTGACCCGCTTTTTCTCCTCCTTGGAAAGAGCGGGTTGTTTTTCTTTATTCCGCCAATTTTGCAGGCTCTCGCGACGCATCGCATTCACTTCATCTGTAAGCGGGTAGAACTCGCGCAGCATGATTTCGAAGATGATCGTCTGAATGAGGGTGATCCAATATGCACAGCCCCAATAAATAATGATTGCGACGGGAATGGGGCCATTATGAGCCAGGTGCCAGAGGAAGAAGGGCACGATGATGAGCAAGATGCCCATGAAAATGAATATGCGGCGGTTCAGTTTGAGATCGAACTGCGTGGTGCGGAAGCTGCGGATGAGGGCGATGATGGAATTCGCCATGGTAAAGACGATGGCCGCAATAAGGACGGGATTGAGGAGATCGCCGTGTTCGCGGGCGAAATCAGTGATCGGGGCGCCGTAGAAAGTGGTTTCACGAAAGGCGGCGACGTCGTCAGCATTGAGCATGCCGACGGTCTTTGAATCCTGATCGATCTTCGACATCCGAAGGATCACTTGGTACAAACCAATGAAAACCGGAATCATGATGAGCGGTGGGATGCAGCCAGCAGCAGGTTTGTAGTTATAGCTCTTCATGAGGTCCTGCTGATTTTTAATGAGCGCAGCCATTTCCTCTTTGGTGCTGGCCTGGTTCATTTCCTTGGAGATATCGTTATTCTCCGGCCGCATGAGAACGCCGATGCGTGCGGAGCGCAGCGACATCCAGTTGAGGGGGATGACGATGCCCCTCACGGTGAGCACCAAAAGGAAAATGGAGACAAGCCACGCAGCGGATTCATCAACGAAGCCGCTGATCAGCCAATGCCAGAATTTCATGATTCCGGAAACCGGGTACATGAAGAACTCGAACATGGTTTTCCTTTCGGTGAGGAAGTATGGTTTAGAACATGACAAAAGTTCTGGGCGAACTCATGCTAACCATTGGTTTGGTTTTAGTTCTATTTGCATTCTATGAAGCCTATTGGACGAATGTGGAATCAGGGCGCTTACAAGATGAAGCTAATGCAAAATTAGAAGAGCAGTGGCGCAATCCCCGGGAGAAAATGAACCCAGATTTGGGAGATGCCTTCGCACAGATGTACATCCCGGCCTTTGGCTCGGATTATCACTTTGCCATCATCCAAGGCACGGACGACGATGATCTTTTACGCGGCCCGGGCCACTATGAGGACACACAAATGCCAGGTGAGACGGGAAATTTTGCGGTGGCTGGGCACCGCGTGGGCAAGGGTGCCCCATTTAATGATTTGGGTTCTTTGCACACCTGCGATGACATCATCATCGAAACCCAAACGGAAGAGATTACCTACAAGGTGCTGCCCATCGATGGCGAGCATGCGGATTGCTTCGATGAGGTACCTGATGAATATAGCCATGTTGCCGGCAGGCACATCACCACGCCTGGCGATGTCTCAGTGATCGACCCCGTGCCGGGAACTGAAGCGGATCCCACGCAGGGAATGCTGACTCTGACCACCTGTCACCCACAATTTTCCAACGCCGAGCGCATGATCGTGCACGCGATGGAAGTTGGAAAGGAAGCTAAGTAATGTATCGCGCTTTGTGGAATCTATTGCCAGGGCCGAAGCCAGTGAAGGCGCTACTCGCCATCGCCATTGTGGTGGGAGTGTTCTTCCTCCTCATGGAGGTCGTATTCCCCTGGGTGTCGCCGATGATGCCCTATAACGACGTCGCGGTTTAAAGCCCTAAATTGGCAATGGCTTCCTGGGCAATCTGCTCGGACTTGAAGGTCTGTTGCTGATTGCTCCACACCAGCACCGCGTGGGTGTCCTTTTGCACAGCATAGACGGCCTGCTCATTGATGATGCCCCGTCCGCCTTCCCAGCCTGCAAAGGAGGCGGGCTCGGTGGCATCGATTGGCGCTGCCCAATCCACCGCGGCGCGGGCGTCTTCTACGGTGGGCATATCGCGCACGATGACGGTAGCTTGCGGGTGGTCCTGATAGGACCAGAAGACGCACGCGGGGGTGGGAAAGCGCGTGTCGATGCCCTGCTTGGTAAGGCGCTCACCATTGGTATTTTCTAACCAGCCGGGGTCGATATAAGGACAATCGCTCCATTCGTTGACCTCTGCGGTCTGTTCCACGTTGATGGCGGCGCTTTCCGATGCCACCTCGTCTCCCGGTTCGGCTTGGTCTGCTTGTTCGGTCTGGCATCCCGCGATCCCTATTCCGGTCAGTGTGAGAAGGACAAGTAGGCTTTTGCGCATGAGCTCCACACTAGATCGGGATACCGATGCGCTACGCACCGGTATCCACTTCTTAACGGCGGTCCTGCTGGTGGTGGGTATTTTTACGTCGGTGAAAATGCCGCTGTCCCAGTCCCTTATCAACCTATTGCTATTGGTGGGGTTCGCGGCCGTCTACTTTGCGGGATCGATCTATGCGGAGCAGTGGCCGCGGCCTATGCGCTACCTGTGGATATGCATCCTCACGGTGTTATGGGGCGCGGATCTATTCGTGGCTCCCGCTGCCATCTACCTGGTATTCGTCATGTACTTTTTGTACCTGACCGTGCTGGATATGACTGCGGGTATCCTATGCGTGATTGGCGCTACCGTGCTCACCATCGTGGTGCAGATACCGGGAGGCCTGACCTTTGGCGGGGTGATGGGTCCGGCGGTCTCGGCACTGGTAACCGTGGCGATTACGTATGCGTTTCGCACCCTTTCGCGCATGAACCGGGAGCTAGTAGAAACCCGTACGCAGTTGGCGGCCACGGAGCGGGACGCCGGCATGGTGGCAGAGCGCCAGCGCATCGCCCACGAGATTCATGACACCTTGGCCCAGGGGTTGTCATCGATTCAGATGCTCCTGCACTCCGCCGACCGGGATCTTGATAAGGAAGACATTGCTGCCGCCCGCCGGCGCATTGAGCTAGCGCGGCGGGCCGCCGCGGATAACCTGCATGAGGCCCGTGCCATGATTGCGGCGCTGCAGCCGCCCACTCTAACGGAGACATCCCTTGAGGCGGCGCTGACGCGCATGGCGGAAAACTTCGCCGTTACGGCGGGGTTCCAGGTGGAGGTCGAAAGCGAGGGGGCTGAGCAACAGCTGCCGATGAAAATGGAGGCGGCGCTATTGCGGATTGCACAGGGGGCGGTGGGGAACATCGTCAAGCATGCCCATGCTAGCCGCGCCCGGATCACCGTCACCTATGAGACCGACGAGGTGCGCGTGGATGTGGTGGATAATGGGCAGGGTTTTGAGCCCGCGACGGTGGAAAGCGCGCCGGCGGGCTTGGGGCATATTGGCCTATCTGCTATGCGGCGCCGCGCGCAGGAGCTGGGCGGCGAGGTGGTCATAGAATCCGCGCCGGGGGAGGGCACGGCTGTGTCAGTTAGTATGCCCTTTGATAAGGCGGTAGATTAAACTTTTGGATGAGAAAAACATCGATAGGAGGGATGTCGTGATTCGGGTCCTTTTGGCAGATGACCACGAGATTGTGCGGCTGGGGCTGCGTTCGGTGCTCGAAGGTGCAGAAGATATCGACGTAGTGGGCGAGGTAGCGACGGCGGAGGCAGCGGTGTCTGCGGCACAAGCAGGCGGTATCGATGTCATCCTCATGGACCTGCGCTTCGGGGCGGGCCTGGAAGGAACGCGCGTTATGGGTGGCGTCGAAGCTACCGCGCAGATTCGCTCCACCATGAGCACGCCGCCCAAGGTGCTGGTCATCACCAATTATGACACCGATGCGGATATCCTCGGCGCCATCGAGGCAGGCGCGGTGGGCTACCTCCTAAAAGACGCCCCACCGCAGGAGCTTTTGGATGCCGTCCATTCGACGGCGGAGGGGGACTCGGCACTTTCGCCCATCGTGGCAGACCGCCTCATGACCCGAGTCCGCACGCCCCGCACCTCATTGACCCCGCGCGAGCTAGAGGTTTTGCAACTGGTGGCGGCGGGGGCCTCGAATCGGCAGATCGGCCAAGACCTCATGCTTTCTGAGGCCACGGTGAAATCCCACCTGGTGCACATTTATGACAAATTGGGTGTGCGCTCGCGTACCTCTGCGGTGGCGGCCGCCAGGGAACAGGGCGTGCTCTAAGCGTCTAGTGGGCGGAGTTGTAGGCGTCGATAATATCCTGGGGGATTTTGCCGCGGCGCGCTACGTCATGGCCCTGCTTTTTCGCCCACTCGCGGACCTTGCGGGGATCGACCTGTGGGGACTCGGCATCGGGGGCGGCATGTGCGGCCTCGACAAAGGGAGCGATTGCCTCATGGAAGCGGCGAGCATTGTCGCGGGATAGATCCATGATGTAGCTGCGCCCGTTGACGCTGAAGCGGACTACTTCTAATTCATCCTCACCAATGAGTTTATTATCAAGGTCATCATAAAATTGCGTGATTTCGCGGCGTGCCATAGTGCCTCCATGGTTTATTGCGTAGATATGTTGGACTAATACTGGAATTTGGAATCTGAATTAACTTTAATTCAATTCTACCAGTGTAGAAATTAATAGACAATAAAAATTTACTTATTGGCGCTTACGTATAAAAATATCGCCGCCACCAAAAAGGTGAACGGCGATGGGAGGCGGAGGAGAAACTAATCGCCCAGGCGCTGCTGAATCTCCGCAGTAACGGAATCGATCTCTCCGCTAATGGTCTTATGCGCGCGGCGGCGCTGCTGCTCCGTCATGAATTCGGCGTTATCGATCGCGGCATCAACCTCTTCGAGGCGCTCGCGCACGTCCCGCTTGAAGCCGGCGGGCAGATCTACGTCCTTGAGGGAATTACGGATGCCGGCGGTGCGGGCCTTGAGCGGCGCGCCGTAACCCGAAAAGGAGGCCATTTCTGCCGAACTTACGCCCGCCTTGTGAGCCTTGCGCTTTTCTTTTTCGGACTTAAGGCCCACGAATGCGCGATAAACGAGGGGAAGCAAAAGCGGGGCGGCGGTGCGCAGTGCGCCGGCATAGCGCTTGACCTTGCCGGCATTAAAGTGGCCCTCGCGCAACTTTTCCAGTTCTTTTTCCGCCATTTTCTGTTCGTGTTTACGGCGCTTTTTAAGGCCCTTTTCTTCGGCCTTGACGAGGTGCTTTTCTTGCTTGGCAAGGAGCTTTTGTTGACGGCGGCGATCCTTCGACTGGGCCTTTACTTCAGCCTTGGCGCGCGCCTTCGCCGCCTTGGCCTGCGCGCGCGCTTCTTGGCGAGCCTTTTTCAATTTCTTGAGGATACTCATAATTTTCCCTTACGTTTGATCGAGTCTGGATTCAACATTACCTTGCTGTTCTATTAAGCTCACCCGGTGTGGAGGATGTCGTTGTAGCTTCGGATCTCGTTGGGTGCCGCTATCGCTTGGTGCAGCGGCGCGCGCACCCGGAGATTCCGCGCACCCGATCCTCGATCGCTCGCGCCGAGCGCCACAGCGCCGCCGTAGACGCGGTGATGGAATTATTCCCGCGCAAAGCCCCTGGCCGTTTCCGGCGCATCGATCTAGAAGGCGATGATTGGGAACGCGCCATGGCAACGCTGGAGGCCCTGGCCTCCGGCTATACCCACATCACTAATGCGGTCTTTGCCACCGAAAAGTGGAAAGTGCACGTGGAATTGCTGCTGCGGGAGGCGGGCTCCTATACCCCCATTATTGTGAGCAACCACCGAGTCGCGCGCAAGCACCCAAAGAAAACCACGCTTGCCGTGCCCACCCACCGCCTTGGGTTGAGCGAGCCCATGGAGGTTCCGTACAAGGCCCGCCACCATGCCGTCGATGGCTATCGTTTGGCGCTCGCCGCCGAGGCCTTAGAGGACATGGGCCTGAACTCCGGGCGGGGCGGTGCCATTGGTCAGGACCGCCAGCAGGCCTTTTTCACGGAGACGGCGAAGTTTGACGTGCAGCGCGCCTGGGATAAGCCGCTTCCCACCGCACCGGTGCGGGTCAAAGAATGCGCGAGTTGCAGGTTCTGGCCCCTGTGCGAGCAAGAACTGGTGGCGGCGGACGATATTTCCCTTTTCTTACCGGGCGATCGCGCCCGCCCCTTCCGCGAGCGCGGGATTACCACGGTGCAGGCGCTTATCGATGCCAATGTGGGCGAGCCCTCCCGTCTCGCGGCCGCGTGGCGCTCTGGGCAGACGCTGTTGCGCCGCGGGGATACTTCGGTGCCGCGGGCGGATGTCGAGGTGGATGTGGACATGGAAGCCTACATGGACCAGGGTGCCTACCTGTGGGGTGCGTGGTTCGAAGGCGAGTACCACCCCTTCGTGACGTGGGAGCCGCTGGGCGGGCGCGCTGAGGCGGAGAACTTCGCCGAATTTTGGCGGTGGTTGATGCGGCTGCGCGATACGGCGCATGCAGAGGGCAAGACCTTTGCCGCTTATTGCTATTCCGCCCACGGTGAGAATCACTGGATGCGCCGCTCCGCGCAGCGCTTCCGGGAGGTGGATGAACGGGAAGTAGAAGACTTTATCTCTTCCCCAGAGTGGGTGGATATGTTTGCCTACGTGAAGAGATCCTTCGCGGGGCCCTTTGGGCTGGGGCTCAAAGTGGTGGCCCCAGTGGCGGGATTCCGGTGGCCGGACGAGGACTTTGATGGCGAGGAATCCGTGAACGCTCGCCGGGAGGCCCTAGCGGGCGATATGAGCGTCCGGCAGCGCCTCTTGGACTATAACGCCGGGGATGTCCACGCCACACGGATAGTGCGCGAGTGGATGAGCGACGGCGCGCCAGGAATCCCGGAGCTCTAGAGCGCGGCAATAAAAATGTATATGAACAGCAGGATGCCAAGGCCGATATAGATTTGGTTCCAGTCCGCGATGGTCTTTGGCTCGGGACCTTCCGCCTTTTTCATTAGCACCTGCTTTTGGGCCTTGACCGCGCGGGCGATGAATATGGGGTAGACCGCCAAAGAGCCAATGCATAGCAGCGAGGCCACTACCTTGAGCACGGAGATATCCGTGCCTATCCAGATAAGCAGGCCGCCATTGACGAATGTGGCGCGCAACAGGCCCCACCGATCCAGCTCTTGCAGTCCCGCGCGGACCGCGCCGGGGCCACCGCCCATGGTGGTGGGAAGAAGATAGCTCATGACTCCGATGAGCAGCTGCGCCGCAAAGCCCACGACGAGGCCGAGCGTGGGAAGCCCTGGTTCCGCAACGAGGAAGTGCTGCGTGGTGTAGTACGCCAGGGATAGCACCAGCCAGAGTGCGGCCATCAGCACCGAAACGGAGGCAAAGTTAACGCGATCGCGCGGTGCGCGGGCGACGTCGATGACATTGCCAAGCCACTGCTGCAGGCTTAGGATCCAGCCGATGCAATAGATAATCAGCCCGAGCTGCGGGAAGTTCAAAAATGCGCCAATGGTCGTTGCCACCACGCCCAGGGTAAGCAGTAGGAACGAGGAGGACATGCGTTCATTGGTGCCCTGCGTGCGCCAGATGGTGGGAAAGAGGATGGTCAAAGAACCTGCCGCGGCAAGGCCGATGAAACCGCCGATATTGGCGGCGATATGGGCTAAGAGCAACTGCGGATCGCCCGGGTGAATGGACAGGATTGCGCCGAAGACCGCACCTACCGGCAGGCACAGCGCGGACAGCACATAGGCGCCGACAACTGGGCGGAAGCGCTTATCCTTAGCTGTTCGCCACTGGGTAAACAAGGACACCGCGTGCCATAAAACGGTGAGCGCGATAAGCATGGCACCGATCTGGGTCAGTATCCAGTGATGATCCCAGAACTGCACGAGGATTTGGCCCGCCACGGCGATGATGATGCCGATATTGAGGATATAGATGCGCGCGAGCTGCTTGGGGCGGGCGGAATCCGGCAATTTTTGTTGCACGAATTTTTCAGTCAGGTGCTGCGACCACACCAAGATGCTGTTGGTGACTAGGCCCAACGTGAAGAGGTGGATTAGTACCCAGCGATAGTTGGGCACAAATATGTGCGCTGCGCCCACCACGATGAAGACCATCATCCAGATGGACACGGGGCGTGAGGCTTTGCGGTGCCAGGTGCGGCTCGACCACTTATCTTGAGGCATAAAACCGAGTTTAGTCGGATTTAACCTTGGTCCAAGTCAATGCCGTGAGAGCGAGCGCAAAGGCGGTGAAGCAGGCGATGAATTGGTGCCAGGTGAGGGCATCGAAAAGCACGCCTGCTAAGGCGCCCACGATGGAAGAGCCCAGGTAATAGCAGAAAACGTACATCGAGGACGCCTCGGCGCGGTCGTGGGTGGCCAATTGCCCCACCCAGCCAGACGCGGTGGAGTGGACCGCGAAGAAACCGACGGTCAGGCACACCATGCCGATAAGCGTCATGGCCAGGTTGCCGGCGCAGAGGATAATGCCCACGGTAAAGAGCGCGGCAGAACCGACCATGGTTTTACCGTGCCCAATGCGGGCGACCAGCGTGCCCGCCCGGG
Organism: Corynebacterium sp. ACRPS; assembly: GCF_022346005.1. Taxonomy (GTDB): domain Bacteria; phylum Actinomycetota; class Actinomycetes; order Mycobacteriales; family Mycobacteriaceae; genus Corynebacterium. Next base: position 115,784 of record NZ_JAKRMY010000008.1, on the reverse strand, counting down.
CCGAGGACCACGTGCCAGAGAGATAAAACAGGAAGGCAAAACCAGCTAGCGCCGGGGACAGGCCAAAATCCCCGGTTAGGCGGAAGGTGAGGAAGTTATACATGGACACGAACGTGCCCATGGATAAAAAGGCAACGATAAATAGCGTGGCGAGATCCTTATTTGCCCAGTGCCCAAAGACCGCGCTCAGCTCGGAGCGGAAGTGAATTGGCTTGGGGTGAAAATTTCGCTGGGCGGGCAGGAGGAGCCAGCAGGTAATGGCAAAGGCTAGGGAGACCACGGCGGAGCCGAGCAGAGCCCAGCGCCACGAGGAAAACTCCACGAGTCCCGCGGGAATGATGCGGCCGGTGAGCCCGCCCACGGAATTGCCGGCGATATAAAGGCCCATCGCCTTAGGCAAAGCGTGATCCTCGAGCTCTTCCGATAACCAGGCCATCGCCGTCGCCGGTGCTCCAGACAACATCGCGCCCTGCAGCCCGCGCAGGGCAATGAGCTGCCAGCCCTCTTGGGCCAGGGGCACCATGAGGCCCAAGATAGTGGCGGCGATGGCGGAAATGAGGAGGATGCGCCCGCGCCCATAGCGCTCAGAAAGAATGGACGCCGGAACCACACAGATGGCTAACGCGCCGGTGGCGGCCGAAACGGTCATGGCCGCCTCCGTGTGCGAGATGCCCATATCCGTTACCAACGTGGGCAAAATTGCTTGGGTGGTATAGAGGCTAGAAAACACCGCCAAGCCCAACAGGAGCATGGCGATGGTGGCGCGCCGGTTTCTGGTCATGCATACCAGCATTCTCTTCACGGGCGGCGGTGTAAATTGCGCCACACCCTTGATGGGGTTAGTGCAAGCATAAAAATGCCGCCCTTCCAGTAAGGAAAGGCGGCGGAAAGTAACTAAGTTAGAAGTTACTTCTTAGCTGCAGCGAAACGCTCTGCAACGTCGTCCCAGTTGAAGACGTTCCAAGCGGCCTTGACGTAGTCGCCCTTCACGTTCTTGTACTGCAGGTAGTAAGCGTGCTCCCACATATCGAGCATGAGCAGCGGGGTGAAGTCAACGGAGACGTTGCCCTGCTGGTCGGTGAGCTGCTCGATGATCAGGCGGTCAGCGATGTGGTCGTAACCCAGCACTGCCCAGCCAGAACCCTGCAGGGAGGTAGCGGCACCAGCGAAGTGTGCCTGGAACTTCTCGAAGGAACCGAAGTCGCGGTCGATAGCCTCTGCCAGCTCGCCGGTGGGCTGGCCGCCACCGTTCGGGGACAGGTTCTTCCAGAAGATGGAGTGGTTGGTGTGGCCACCCAGGTTGAATGCCAAGTTCTTGGACAGGGCGCGGATACGGTCTGGGTTAGCCTCGCCGTTGCGCTCTTCTTCCAGTGCCTCGAGGGCAGCGTTAGCACCCTTCACGTAGGTTGCGTGGTGCTTGTCGTGGTGGAGCTCCATAATCTCTGCGGAGATGTGTGGCTCCAGTGCGTCGTATGCGTATGGGAGGTCAGGAAGTTCGTAAACAGCCATTTGTGTAATCCTTTCTTCGGGTACGTGTCCCGATGATAGGCACGATCGAAAGATTTCGCCATGATTAATTTGAAATCTGCAATTACAGCGAATATTTAGTGGCCCGGGAATCTATTTTCCCAGTACAACGTTATTAAGGGAAATGGAGAAAGGAGCTTTACCTGATGTGGATGTTTAAACCAGAGCCGAAGATGGTGGCTGCGGAAGATGCCTTGCCGGGCCGCAGCGAGCCGGTCTTGGACCCAGCCCCGCACGCGGTGCTAAATACCCCAATTACCGGTCCGTGGAAGGACGGCCAGAAATCGATCTTGATTGCCCTGGGCTGTTTCTGGGGCGCGGAGAAGATGTTTTGGGAGACCGATGGCGTCGAGTCCACCTCGGTTGGCTACGCCGGTGGCACGACTCCGAATCCCACGTATTATGAGGTCTGCCGCGGGCAAACCAACCATGCAGAAACCGTCGAGGTCACCTATAACCCGGAGAAGATCTCCTTGCGCGAGCTCGTGGTGAAGGCACTGGAAGCCCACGATCCGACGCAGGGCTTCCGCCAAGGAAATGACGTGGGCACGCAGTACCGCTCCGCGTTTTATCCCCGCACCGAAGAAGAGCGGGAAGAGATCCAAGCAATCGTGGATAGCTACGCGGATAAGCTCAAAGAATTTGGTTTTGGGGAAACCACGACGGAAGTAAAGCGCTTAGCTGATACGGACTCTGGCGAGTACTACTTGGCCGAAGACGAGCACCAGCAGTACCTGCACAAGGTGCCGAACGGATACTGCCCGCACCACAGCACCGGTGTGAAGTGCGATTAGGCGTCGAGCCGGATAAATCCGGCGATTTTGCCGGCTAACTTTGAAGTGAGGTTCAGGCGCGATTGGGAGCCTAGGACCTCGTCCCAGTACCAGAGCATTTCCTGAAAGTAGTTATGCCCGTGGCCACCTGGGACGTTCAGGGAGTTGATCTGGTCCAGGCCAATCTGCCACCAAGTAATAAACGGCGCCCAGCGCAGGTGGCGGAGCGTATCCGCCCGGAGTGTCTCCGGTTGGGGTTCGTGCATCCAGGTGGGACGCCGGAACATCAGGTTCAGGTCCCACCACACGATGGCATCGGAGGCATGCTGGGCGATGAGCACGCGAGGTCGGCGCCAGCTGGAAGGAAAATCGTTGCCAAAGGCATCGTGGCGCGAGTGTTCCGGTTGGGCAACAAAGCGGACGTGTTGCCCGTCATCGATGACGGGGAGCCGCTCGAGCGAGCCGATATCGCGGCGCAGGCGCTGGGTAAAGTGCGTCATCCGCGGTGGGCCAGAAAAGACCGCGCCGCTGCAGGCGGCCAGGAGTTCTTCCTTGTTCTGGAAGTTATCCATAATGGCGTAGGCACCCAGGGATTCCCCCGCAAGGTAGAGCCGCGGGCGGTCTTCTTCCGGGAGCTTGTCAATTTCTTCTTGGACCACGGAAATGAGCTCCGCGGCGGCGCGCTTGGGCGCGTTTTTATCCACGAGGTAGGCAAAAACCGAGGGCAGGTAGGAATACTGCATGGTGACGGTGACGCAATCACCGGCGGTCAAAAACTCATAGGAGCTCGCGCCCCAGTTATTGATCCACCCGGATCCCGCGGGCATCTGAATGACGATGGTATCCCGGCGCAGCGCACCGGTGCGCTGCAATTCTGAGCGCACCTTCTTCGCCGCCTGGGCAAAAGAACGTCCTGGGATATAGCCGGCATAAATGCGGATGGGTTCTTTGGCGGGAGCGCCGGTGATGCTGCGAATATCGCGGGCGCGCGGGCCGTTGGAGACAAACCGCCGCCCCTGTTGCCCCAGCGCGGACCAAGGTTCAAGTGACCACGGGCTGCCGGAGCGCTCCGGCTCCCAGGGCATCGACGTGCCGGGAAAGATTTGTTTATTCAGGCGCTGGGCCTTGTGGGAGAGCGAACGGATCCAGCGCCGGAATACCACGCGGTCCGATAGCCCCACCGCGGCCACCGTTAGGCCTGCGGTAACGACCGGCCAGGCCACGAGTGCTGGAACCCAGCGGCCCAATTGGCGCGATAGTTTGGTCACGGTCAGTTGTGCGGCCTCGCCCACCAAGAGCAGCGCGCCGTATCCGGCGGTGCCGGCGGCTAGGCCGATGGCCGCGGTAGCCGGACCGCGAACCAATTGCTTATTGACCAAACCCGCCTGCTTTTCCTGGTTGCGCAGTGAGAGCGCCGCGTTGAAGGCGGTGCCGGCGCCAATCGCTAAGTGCAAAATCTGGCGGTGCTGCGGGCCCAAGCGGTCTTGGGGGCGCTTGCCCAGCCGGTTGAGCACGAAACTCGTCGTGGCCGCCCCGAGGTGCCCGATGGCCTGGCCGATAGATACATTCGCTGCCGTCACCCACCACGGGCGGGGCAGCAAGGACGGCGATACCGCGGCCCACGTGGCCAGCTCTGCGCCTAAGATTCCGGCCGACATATGGGGCGGCAACGTCTGCCGGCTGGTCATGCGGACGACGGGCGTGAGATCCGCGACTACGCCAAGAGAAATTAGTGCAGCGCGGCTGAAGGCGCGTTTCATGGTTGCCCATTATCCCAGAACATGCCTCGTTGCGCAGTGTGAAACATTCCGCATGCAAAACCCCGCCCGGCGTTGCACAATGGGGTCATGGCAAATCATGTAGGAAATAAAGTCGTTCTCATTGGCGCGGGTGACGTGGGAGTCGCTTACGCCTACGCACTTGTCAACCAGAGCATCGTCGACCACCTGGCCATCATCGACATCGATGAGCGGAAGCTGGAAGGCAATGTCATGGACCTCAACCACGGTGTGGTCTGGTCGCCACAGCGTACCCGCGTCACCAAGGGCACCTACGAAGATTGTGCGGACGCTGACATGGTCGTCATCTGCGCCGGCGCCGCCCAAAAGCCCGGCGAAACCCGCCTTGACTTGGTGGATAAGAACGTCAAAATCATGAACAGCATCGTCGGAGATGTCATTGCTAATGACTTCGACGGCATTTTCTTGGTCGCCACCAACCCGGTCGATATCCTGACGTATGCAGTATGGAAGGCCTCCGGCTTTGACCACAAGCGGGTCATCGGCTCCGGTACGATTCTGGACTCCGCGCGCTTCCGCTACATGCTGGGTGAATTGGAGGGCGTGGCCCCGAAGTCCGTGCACGCCTACATCATTGGTGAGCACGGCGATTCTGAGCTGCCCGCCGTCTCCACCGCGAATATCGCCGGTGTCCCGCTTTCGCAGAAGCTGGAAAAGGATCCGGAATACGCCGAGCGCATTGAAAAGATCTTTGAAGAAACCCGCGACGCCGCCTACTCCATTATCGATGCAAAGGGGTCGACCTCCTACGGCATCGGCATGGGGCTGGCGCGCATTACCGCCGCGATCATCCAAAACCAGGACGTGGCGCTTCCCGTCTCGGCCTACCTGCAGGGCGAGTACGGCGTGGAAGACCTCTACATCGGTACCGCGGCCATCGTGAACCGCACCGGCATCGTTCGGCCGGTAGAGCTGCAGCTCAACGAGCACGAAAAGGAACGCTTCGACGCTTCTGCAAAGACGCTCAATGACATCAAAGAGAAGTTCTTCGGCTAGTGCACATCGTCGCGCATAGGGGATATTCCGGAAAATATCCGGAGCTATCCCCCTTAGCTTTTGAAAAGGCCATGGAGCTTCCCATCCATGGCGTGGAGTGCGATGTGCGGTTAAGCCGCGATGGCAAGGTGGTGGTCCAGCACGATCCCACCTTGGAGCGAACGACGGGGCGCGCTGGGCGGGTTTCGGCGATGGACTGGCAGGAGCTGAGCGAGGTCGACATCGGCAAGGGGCAGCGCATGATGCTTCTCGATGACCTCCTGGCCATGCTGGGGGACAAGCCCCACCACCTTTATATTGAAACCAAGCACCCCTCCGGGCAAGGTAGCGCCTTGGAAAAGCGGGTCATGGAACGACTGCGCGCCGCCGGGCTCGATGAGGATCCGCGCATTCACGTTATTTCCTTTTCCCACAAAGCCATCCGGCGCATGAAGATTTTGGCACCGCATATTGACCGCATTTACCTGCGCCGAGACTGGGAACGCCATTTTAATCGCTCGGATTTCATGTGGTCGCGGCCGAGCGCCCTGGGGGTTTCCCTGCTGCGCGCCAAGATGCAGGCGGCCATTATCGGCGCGCAGGGCTTGCCTACGTATATGTGGACCGTTGATAAGCCGGAGGACATGAAGTGGGCCTGGTCCAATGGCGTGGACATGCTTGCCACCAATCAGCCGGAGGTGGCCCTGCGCGCTATTGAGCTGTAGGCAGGTATCTTGGAGGCATGGCCAAGAAGAAAAAGAAACAAGAAGACCTGCCTGAGGGCATGTCCCGCCGTCAGGCGAAGCTTGCTGCCCGCGCCAAAGAACGCGCCGCCTTGGAAAAAGACCCGCGCCCCTATAGCGGCCTCGCAGCGGAGGCCTCCCTCGTTGCCATGCAAGAGTTCGTGCCTTCTGCTTTTGCGAAGCTCGACGTGAAGGGCTGCGATAGGAACGTCTACGTCTCCACCGTCCTCCCGGGCGCCACCGCGGCGCTGATCCGCGATGAGGAATTCGGCGGCGATGCTTTTGTGGCACTCCAGGTGCAGTCCCACACCCACAACCCTGGCCGGGATCTGGCCTTCGCCCTGAACTGGGTCAAGAACAACGAGCCAGGCTCTACCTTGGAATCGACCGCGGCCGATGGCTCGCAGCCGGAGCTTAGTGAGCTTATCGATGCCGCAACTACCCTCGACATCGAAGTCCACCAGGACTTCAGTTGGTGGATTCCGGAAGGTGCGCAGGTCACCCCTGAGGTATCGCAGTCCATGCGCGCCGCCAATGATTCGGTCATCGAATCCCACCAGGTGGGCAACAACATTACCGGCACCGCCTTTTGGGCCAATGCCGGCGGCGGCAAAGCGCACGTGCGCTGGGTGCGCCCGAACGACGATGAGGCCGCGTTCCTCAACGCCTTGGCGCGAGTCGCCGCGCGTGGCGAGCTGAACCTGGGCGAGGACACCAAGTTCGCCGGAGTCTTCCGCACCCACGGCCTCATCGCCCCCGTCTTTGACGTGCAGCCCGAGGTTGATTGCTCCTCTTATGAGGACAAGCTCGCGGGCGTAGATAAGGCCTTGGAAGAAGAAATCTCCAATGACGCGCAATTGAACGCAGAAGAGCGCAAGCAGCTAGAAAACATCAAGTCCCGCCAGGTGACGTTGCGCTAAACACACCACATCAAAGCGGCCCTTTCCCTATAAAACGAGGAGGAAAGGGCCGCTTTCTTCGCAATCTAGCTAGGATGGGTTAAGGCATGAACAAGAAAAACTCAGGGCCGCGGCGCATAGCCTGGGCTTTCGCAGCCGCCAGCGCAATAGCCTTCATGCTTGGCATAGTTAGGATGCTTTCTATGGATCCTGTGGAATGGAGAATTTACCCTGAATTCATCATAGCAACCACACTTGTTAGTTTCTCAATAACGTTTTTTCGATACGAAGATTGAGTTCAGGCCTATTTCATGGAGTCCCAGAGTTGTTGGGCACCTTCATCGTCCCAGAGCACGACATTGCCCACGACGGTGTCCTGGAACCCGCCAATGGGAACCGTTTCCGTGTCCACGCCGGAGCCCATCGCAAGCGCCACGCGGGCCAGGTGCCATACGTGGTCGCCATCGCCCACGATGAAGGAGGAGGCGGTGTGGTTAATCAGGGAAATCGACCGGAAGGGGTTAATCAGCGTCGCTGGGGAAGTGATCTTATCTAACAGCGCCGCGAAGAACTCGCGCTGGCGCTGCACGCGGTCGAGATCGCCCATTGCGGTGGCGCGGGTGCGCACATAACCCAGCGCGTCGCCGCCCTCTAGCTTCTGGCAGCCTTCCTGCAGATCGATGCCCGCCAGTGGGTCATTGATGGGCTCTTGCACGCAGATATCAACGCCGCCGACGGAATCGACCACATTGGCCAAACCACCCATGCCAATTTCGGCATAGTGGTCAATGTGCAGGCCAGTATTGCCCTCCACGGTTTGTGCTAAGAGCTTTGGCCCGCCGTAGGCAAAGGCGGCGTTGATCTTATCCATGCCGAAGCCGGGTACTTCCACGTAGCTATCGCGCGGAATGGAGACCAGTTGGGCTTGGCCGGAGCGTGGGATATGCAGGAGCATGATGGTATCGGTGCGGCCCTCGCCCACATCGCCACCGGTGCCGAGGGCTTGTTGGTCTTCTTCGGATAGGCCCTGGCGGGAATCGGATCCCACCAACAGCCAATTGGTGCCGGAGGTATTGGCCACCTGCTCATCCGGGAGGGCATCCACGCGGGTCAGGCGAGTATCGGCCCACAGTGCGAAGATGAGGCTGCAGACCACGACGACGAGGACAAAGATGCCGGCGCACCCAAAGAACCGCTTGACCGGATTGGTCTTTTTCCGGCGGCTGTGCGGCTTAGAGTGGCGGCGAGGCGGTTGCTGCGCTTGTTGTGGCTGGTAGCGCTGTTGCAGCTGCTGCGGCGATTGCGGCTGCGATCGCCGTGGTGGCCGCTGTGGTGGCTGCTGCGCGGAACGCTGCTGGGCCCGGTACTGGCTGGGGTAACGGGTAGGGGTTTCCTGGCGCGGGATGTGCTGCTGCGGCTCGGCACGATTCGTGCGCGGCCGGCGGCGGATGGGCCGACCGTAGCGGTCCTTGAGGGGACGGCCATCGGCCCCAAGGACGAACTCACTGGATGAGCTATCGCCAGCGCGGCGCGCCTCCCGATGCGGATCTCGTCCTGATTCAGTCATGCGCTATACCTTACAAGGCGCCGGCCAATTCCCCCGCTTTCCTCGCGAGCACGCCACTATTAAAGCACAGAAAGGCCGAAGGAATAGGCGAGGAAAGCGATCGCATCGATAAGAAAGTGCGCGATGACAAGCGGCCACACGCGGCCTGTGCGGTGATAGTAGTAGCCGTAGATTACGCCCATGATGATATTGCCAAAGCCGGCCGATACCCCCTGGTACAGGTGATATGAACCGCGCAGGATGGAGCTTGCCGCCAAGGCGGCCGGCAGCGACCAGCGCGCCTGGCGCAGCCTGGTCATCAGCCACATGACCACCACAGTTTCTTCCGCAAAGGCGTTTGCGGCCGCCTTGATGAGGGACACCGGAATCTCTAACCACGCATTATCGAAGTCACCGGGAATGACCTCTTTGCTCCAGCCAAACTGCACCGCGGCGAAATACAAAACTAAGCCCGGGATGCCGATGAGCGCGGCAAGCCCCGCGCCGTGCAACCAATCAGAGGCGCGGTAGGCAGCCGGTTTAATGTGGTCTTGTGCCAGCAGGAAAAGTACCAGCGCACCATAGGCAAAAAGGACCGCCGCCGAGCACAATTGCAGGCCCAAATCCACCCACGCCAGAGCGGATTGGCTGGAATTGAGCGTGACGGATTGCTCATTGAGCGGCTGCGGGGCCGCCAGTGAAATGATTAGCCGCAGCACCGCCCTGACCCCGGAAATACCAAAGGTCAGGGTGAGGACGATGAGCAGTTCGGCGCGTAGTTTCTTGGTCATGGGTGCAGGATGTGGGCGAGGCCTAAAAGTTGGGCATCGGAAAGCGTAATGCCTCCCAGATGCACGCCGACGGGCGCGTGCGCGGGGATGGCCCAAGGAACGGAGATGGCGGGCAATTGGGCCATATTAAACAGCGAAGCCCACGGGGACCAGCGCGTTTGGGCGTCGAAATTCTCCGCGTGCGGCAGGGACAGGAAATGCCCCCGCGGCGGCGGATCCGCGGTGAGCATGGGCGTGATAATGGCATCGACCCGCCACTGCTGCGCCAAGAGCTCCGGGAGATGGCGGACATGGCGCTGCGCGGCGGTTAGCTCTGCGGCGGATACGGTAGCGCCTTGCTGGGCCACCCAAGCCGCGTAGCCCTCTGCCTGCGGCAGCCCCACAAACCGGGAGGTAAAAATCTCGCGGAAGTGCGCAAACGTGGCCCCTGCCTGCGGATAAGGCGCAATGGGGACGACCTCGAACCCCGCAGCGCGCAAGCGATCCGCGGCCTCGCGTGCCGCCCGCAGGTGGTGGGACTCTACCCGGGTCGCGGCAAACAGGGGCTCCAGCAAGAGCCCAATGCGGGCGCGCGGGGTGATCATGCGGTGGCCGTGCAGGAAGGCATTATCGGCCACGGTGCGGGTGATAAACCCCTCCGCGCCCAGGCTGCTGCCCGCAGGCTTAAAGCCCACGACCCCGCAGGCCGCCGCGGGAACGCGAATGGAACCTCCGCCATCGCTGGCCTGCGCCGCGCGCACGAGGCCGCGGGCCACCTGGACGGCCGCGCCGCCAGAAGATCCGCCCGGGGTGCGTCCTGGATAAAGGGGATTATCGGGGTGGGGAAGATCCACCGGCTCGGTATCGACGCGCAAGCCCAACTCCGGGGTGGAGGACTTGCCAATGAATATCGCGCCCTGCTTTTCCAATGTCGCGATGAACGGCTCGCTGACCGCGGGATAGTACGTGCGGTTGGCATTGCCCAAAGTGGTGGGCATGCCCGCGACATCGTTGAGATCCTTTGCAGATAGGACCCACCCGCGCAGCCGGCCGGTGCGGGCGGGGGTGCGCTGCAGATCCAGGTAGGTAAAACCGTGCTCTGCGGGGCTCATGCCCTGCACATCCGCGCGGAGTCGTTCTATGGAAAAGTCCATGGCGCACCAGTCTAGTGGGCTAAGGTGACGGGCATGACTACAACCATCGCTTTCTTAGGCCCTGCCGGTACGTTCACGGAGGCCGCCGTGCACAAATTCGCCGCCGAGTGGGAAGCGCGCGGGGAGACCGTAGAGACCCTGCCGGTGGACTCGCCATCGGCGGCGGTGGCGGCCGTGCGCGCCGGGCAGGCCGATTATGCCTGCGTCGCCATCGAAAACTCCGTGGACGGGGCGGTGACGACGACCTTTGACGCGCTGGTAGAAGGCGATCCCGTACAGATCTACCGCGAGGTAGATATCCCCGTGACCTTCAGCATCATGACCCGGCCGGGAACGAAAGACATCACGCGCCTGAGCACGCACCCGGTGGCCTTCCAACAAATCCGCGGCTGGGTGGCGGAGAATGCGCCGGGCGTGGAATTCGTTCCGGCGAGCTCGAATGCGGCGGCGGCGCAGGCGGTAGCGCGCGGGGAGGTCGACGCTGCGGCGGCACCAGCGCGGGCGGCTGAAATCTTCGGCCTAGAAACCAAAGCGAGCGGCGTGGCCGACGTGCAGGGCGCGGCCACCCGCTTCGTCCTGGTGGGCCTGCCGGGTCGCCCGACCGCGCGCACCGGCCAGGATCGCACCAGCGTCATTCTCACCCTGCCCAACCAGCCGGGAACCCTGGTGGGGGCCTTGCAAGACTTTGCCCACCGTGGGGTGGATCTTTCCCGGATTGAGTCGCGGCCGACTCGCCAGACCTTTGGTACCTACCGCTTCTATGTGGACCTGATTGGGCATATCGATGACCAGCCGGTTGCTGAGGCCCTGCGCGCGGTGTGGTTGCGGGCGGAGGAACTGCGCTTTTTGGGCTCCTGGCCCACCGCGACGCCCGCCGGCCACCCGCCGCGGGACCTGGCTGAGGCGGATGCCTGGGTGGCGAGGGCGCGCAGGGGTCAATAATCTGGACGCATGACTGGAAGAATCATCCTGCTGCGCCATGGCCAAACCCATTCCAACGTATCCCGGCTGCTGGATACCCGGCCGCCGGGCGCGGAGCTTACGGATCTGGGGCGCAACCAGGCCACGGAGGTGGGCCGGGAGCTAGCGGGGTTCGTGGGTGATCGCGAGGTCGACTTCAAGTGCTCTATTGCGCTGCGGGCGCAGCAGACCGCCACCTTGGCGGCGCGCGCCTTTGAACAGGAGCGGAACCTGCCGCGCTTTTCCATTCCCATCGATGTCATCCCGAATGTGCAGGAGATTTTCGCCGGCGATTGGGAGCTCGATGCCAGCGAGGCCGCCCACCGCAGCCACGATACGGCCATGCGCGGCTGGTGTTACGGCGATAGCCAGGCCGCCATGGAAGGTGGCGAGCGGCTCCAGGACGTGCTTTCGCGTTTCCAGCCCGCATTGGAAGAGATTGCGGCGCAGCTTGCCGATGACCGCGATGTCATCCTCGTCAGTCACGGCGCCGCCATCCGGGTGGTGACGAAGCACGCCACCGGGGCGGACGCGGACTTTGCCTATACCGGTTATATGCCCAATTGCCGCTTTACCGTGATGGAACCGCGCGGCAAGAAATTTGGCGAGTGGACGCTTACCCGCTGGGCCGATATTGAGCTCTAACCCCAGCCCAGCTGGTGCAGTTCGTGTTCTTCCATGCCAAAGTAATGGCCTAGCTCGTGGAAGACCGTGACCTTGACCTGCTCGGCCAGGTCTTCTTCTGACGTGGCCCAGCGCTGCAGCGTGCTGCGATAGATGAAGATCGCATCGGGCAAATACCCGGTGTGGTCAAATGTGCGCCGAGGCAAAGCGACGCCTTCATAGAGCCCCAGCAAGGTGGGATTATCGGGGTTTTCCTCTTCCACCAGGATCACTAGGTTGCGCATCTTGCGCACGAATTCATCGGGCACCTGATCGAGGGCGTCATTGACCATCTCCTCGAAGCGCTCTTCCGAGACGGAATACATTTACGGCGCCGGCTTATCATCGCGAATCGGGTTGCGCTCAGGGCGCTCCTCCGGCGGGTTGCCATCGATGGAGAGCGCCTGGCGGCCACCGGTGGCGGTACCAGTGATGGAGGAGAAGCCGCCATCATCGCGGGCGTGGACGAGTGAGCAGTTCACGGACTTGGTGCCACCATTCCAGGACTCTTCCGATACGGTGCCCCAGAACGGTTGCAGCGTGGATTGGTAGAGCTGCTCTTCCCCGCCCAAGTAATCCTCAGCGGCGGCCGTGCAGGTATCCGAGAGGAATTTATCCATCTCCTTGCCGTCCGGGTACGCGTCGGGGAATTTCTTGCCCAAGTCGATGACGGATACCGTCTCCAGCTGGTGTGGCTGGCCGCAGTCCACGACGTGCGGTACCTGCTGATCATCGATGGCCAAGCACTCGCCCGGCTTAGCCAGATTGGCCTGCTCGGAGGCCTCGACGTTGCCGGTGGTCAATTGCGGCACGCCGTGATCATCGGTGGTCTGTAGGCCGCACAGCAGGGTGCGGTCACCGTTATCCCACGCGGATTCCGGCGGCAAAATGGAGGCAATATCGTATTTGCCGTGCGGATCCCACTTGCTGTGCAGGTAGCTCACTGTGGCGGATTCGCAGAGCTCATCGCGCAGCTGGTGCTGGCGGGTAAGCGCGGGCCGCGAGGCATCTGGGCCGAATTCGCTGGTGGGGTAGACGCTGAGATCCTCCACGGTAGAGACCTCAAAGCGGTGCTGCTCCGAGCATTCCACCTCTTTGAAGGAAGCGGCAGAGCCATCCTCGTTGATATCCCACGTCACGCAGGACCCAGCGGAAGCGGAGGTAAAAGGCTCCGTCTTCGGATCGGAGGATCCCGAGCCACCCGCACCGCCCTCAGCGGACTGCTCGGAAGAGGCCGTATTATCGGCCCCGTTGGAGCCGTGGTTGCTGACAATGCCGTAGATACCCATGAAAACGGCCGCCGCGATTGCTGAGATCAAGGCAATCTGGACGGCCACAGCGGAACGCCACGCAGGTGATTTCTTCATAAGGCCCATTATCTTACCCCTTAAGCAGGGTCTTTTCTAGATTGAGGTATCCCGGGAAACGCGGGTATTCAGGTGGTACCTATCAGTGCGGTAGACCGAGGAACACCATTCCACGGGCTTATCCCCCGAGCGCGAGCAACGCACGATGTGCAGCAGTGGGGAACCCACGGGGACATCGAGAAGCGGCGCAATCTCCTCATTGGCGGCAATAGCGGAGACGGTCTGGTCCGCGTCCGTGATGGGGACGCCAAATGTCTTATCCAAAATCGAGTACACAGAGTTATAGGTGTCATTTTCCAGCAGGCTCGGCGCAAAAGCGGAGTTGTACCAGCCGTCATCGATGGAATAAGGCTCGCCATCGCCCAAGCGCAGCCTGCGCAAATGAATTTGTTCCTCTGTGGCAGGGGTGCCAAAGAATTGGGTGGCCGCCTCCGGTGCGCTAGCGCGGCCGCTATTCAGGATCTTGGAGGAAGCCACCACGTCCTGGGCACTCATTTCATCGGAAAAAGAGGCCAGGTGAAGGCGCGATACCAAGGGGTTGGGGGCAACGAAGGTGCCTTTACCGCGCACGCGGCGCAATTTACCGGCGGCAACGAGATCCCCGATGGCCCGGCGCACCGTAATGCGGGAGACGCCGTAGGTTTCCTCTAGGAGCCTCTCACCGGGGAGGATATCACCGGGTTTGAAGGTGGTATTACATAATTCCTCCAGAATATCGTGCAATTGGGCGTGCTTGGGAGTGGGGCCATCGCTGATTTCGCGGGCCGGCAATTCTAGGGAGGACATGATTCCATAATAATTCGCTGGTTATTACCACGGCAAGGCAATGGCAGTGCGCTAGAATCAGTTCCGTGATTGATCTCAAGCTACTCCGTGAAAACCCAGACGTTGTCCGCGCCTCCCAGGTCACCCGTGGGGAAGACCCCTCGCTCGTGGATCAGCTCCTCGCAGCCGATGAGAAGCGTCGCTCTGCCATCCAGAAGGCAGACGAGGTGCGTTCCCAGCAGAAATCCCTGGGCAAGAAGATTGGTCAGGCCTCCCCGGAAGAGCGCCCGGCGTTGCTGGAAGGCGCAGATGAGCTGAAAGCCAAGGTCAAAGAGGCTGAAGAGGCTCGGTCCGCGGCTGAGGCCACGGTGGAAGAGCTGCAGTACAAGATCGATAACGTCGTCGAAGGTGCGCCCGCCGGCGGCGAGGATGACTTCGTCCTCGTTGAAGAGGTAGGCGAGATCCCGCAGTTCGATTTCGAGCCCAAGGACCACCTTGAACTCGGCGAATCCCTGGGGCTCATTGACGTCAAGCGCGGTGCGAAGGTCGGCGGTGCCCGCTTCTACTACCTCACCGGCGATGGCGCATTCCTGCAGCTGGGCATGCTGATGTTGGCTGCACAAAAGGCACGGGAAGCCGGCTTCCAGCTGATGATTCCGCCGGTTCTGGTGCGCCCAGAGATCATGGCCGGCACGGGCTTTTTGGGCCAGCACTCCGATGAGATCTACTACCTGCCAGCCGATGATCGCTACCTCGTGGGCACCTCCGAGGTAGCCCTTGCTGGCTACCACAAGGATGAGATCATCGATCTATCCAATGGTCCCCTGCAGTACGCCGGCTGGTCCTCCTGCTTCCGCCGAGAGGCCGGTTCCCACGGCAAGGACACCCGCGGCATCCTGCGCGTGCACCAATTCGACAAGCTAGAGATGTTTGTCTACTGCAAGCCGGAAGACGCAGAGGAAATGCACCAAAAGCTCCTCGATATGGAAAAGGAAATGCTGGCTGCGATGGAATTGCCGTACCGCACCATCGATATCGCCGGCGGTGACTTGGGCTCTTCGGCGGCCCGCAAATTCGATAATGAGGCGTGGGTGCCAACCCAAGGCACCTACCGTGAGCTAACCTCTACCTCCAATTGCACCACCTTCCAGGCCCGCCGCCTATCCACTCGCTACCGCGACGAGAACGGGAAGACGCAGGTAGCCGCCACCTTGAATGGCACATTGGCCACCACCCGCTGGATCGTGGCGATTTTGGAAAATCACCAACAAGCCGATGGTTCCGTCGTTGTTCCAGAGGCCTTGCGCCCATTCGTGGGCAAGGATGTTCTCACGCCGCAGTAGCCTGCGGAGCAAAGCTAAAGGAGCACCATGAACGCTGCGACGAATTTCTTGTACCGCCAGATCACCCACATTGGGCGCGGCCTCACCTTGGCCCAAGGCCTGCAGATGCGCCTGTCGGGGGAAGAGAATATTCCCGATGACGGCGGTGCCGTCCTGGTGTGCAATCACACCGGGTACATGGATTTTCTGTTCGGCGCGTTCATTGCCTATCGTAAAAAACGGCTGGTGCGCTTTCTGGCTAAGGCCAGCATCTTTAGCGCGCCAGGCGTGGGTGCCCTGCTGCGCGCCATGGGGCACGTGCCGGTAGACCGCATCGATGGCAAAGAGTCCTTGCGCAAGGCGGTAGAGCTTGCCGAAGCCGGCGAGCTCGTCGGTGTCTTTTCGGAGGGCACGATTTCCCGCAGCTTTGAAATCCGCAGCATGAAAACCGGCGCATCTCGCATCGCTTTTGAGGCGGGCGTGCCGGTTGTCCCGCAAGTGATGTTTGGTTCGCAGCGCCTGTGGACAAAGGGCCACAAGAAGAATTTGGGACGCACCAAGACTCCGGTCTTTATTTCCGCGCTCGAGCCGTATTACCCCACTGGGGACCCAGAAGCCGATACAGCTGAAATCCGACGGCGCATGCAGGAGGCCCTAGAGGGACTTTGGGAGGATTACGAGGCGGAGTTCGGCCCCATGCCCGCCGGCGAATATTGGGTTCCCGCGCGCAAGGGCGGTTCTGCCCCGACCCTGGAAGAGGCCGAAGCTCGCGATGCGGAGGTAGAAACGGAGCGGCACCGGGTGCGTCGTTTGCGCGATGATTTGGTAGGGCTCAAAGAGCGCGTTTCCGTTTCCACCGTTGAACTCGTGCGCAACCACATGGCCTCTGCCAAAGGTAAGGAAGGCCAGGAAGAACACGTTGGCGACGAGCCCCAGGAAAAGAAGCATATCGCGGCCGATACCTTGGAGTGGGTCAAAACCAATCTCAATGCCGTGGTGGAAGAGGCGACCCGTGGCTTGGATGAAGGCAAGGATAAGGTCGCCGATGTCATGGCGCAATTGAAGTCCGACGTGGCGCAGGCCCAGGCCTCTATTGCCGCAAGCAGCAAGGAGATCTGGGAAGGATCCGTGGTAGAGCAAGGATTGCTCGCCGCGGCGACACAGTCGCGCCTGATCGTTTCTCGCCTGCCGCACCGGCTCAAGGCCCAGTTTTCTGACATCCCGCGCGTAGTAGTGGCGCATCAAAGCACGCTGAACTGGGAAGACGATGCCCTGACCCCGCGGTTGAAGGCGGCGCTAGAAGGCATCTACCCCGCGGCGGAGGTGCTCATCGCGGTGTCGTGCGATGCGGATCTCGATGTCCCGCAGGCGGTGTGGCATATCCAGCTTGATGAGCAGGCCGAAAAGCCGCTCGTGGATAAGGAGGCGATGAAGGTTACCTCGGCCACGGCGGCCGCCGGCGTGGACTGCATCCTAGATGATTTGGAAGCCAAGCCGAGCGAGACTTTGGTCTTTGGTAATGAACCAGGGGATGAAGAATTTTTGAATCACATCCCGGTCGTTGCTCTAGAGACCGCGCCCATCGAGGTGGTCAAGGATGCGCAGGCTGTGACGTATTCCGCCGAGCGCGCAGGTATGTCTGAGGTTTTGGAAGCGATGGCCCGGCTACAAAAAGATTAGCCGCGTGCAAACGTTGGCGTTGCCACCCCCGCGAGGGGGTGTTTTTCTTTTTGGGGAGCTAAGCAAAGGGTGGAAATTGACTGCTTACGGGGCCGGAAGTTACGTGTGAGAAACCTCTAGTGAATGTTTACCCGGTGACCTCTAGCATAGGAGATAGGAGATATTGGCTCTACTTTTTAGAGCGCAATAGTCGCCATCATGAATCATCCAAAACTTGCTTTTAGCTGTGCTTACGCCATCTCATTCATCGTTTGTCGGAGCAAGCACACATGAGCACCAAGGAAGGAGATGCGGTCTCTAATGACCCAGCAAAGCAACCAATCCTTTAACCCCGAATATTTTGAAAATGTGTGGAACGGCTACGCGGATGAGGACTACGACGTCGTCATCATCGGTGGTGGCTCCGTAGGTGCCGGCGCGGCACTGGATGCAGCAACCCGCGGTTTGAAGACCGCAGTGCTGGAGACCCGCGACTTCGCCGCTGGTACCTCTTCTCGCTCTTCCAAGATGTTCCATGGTGGCCTGCGCTACCTTGCGATGTTTGACTTCCGCCTCGTGGCAGAGTCCCTAAAGGAGCGCGAGCTCAACATGTCCACGTTGGCTCCCCATCTAGTTAAGCCGCTGAAGTTCATCTTCCCGCTCACCCACCACGTATGGGAGCGCGTCATGATGTTCGGCGGCTTTACCCTTTATGACCTCATGGGCGGTGCAAAGAGCGTGCCGATGCAAAAGCACCTCACCCGCAAGGGCGCCCTTAAGGTCACCCCTGGCCTGAAGGAAGACGCCATCGTCGGCGGTGTGCGCTACTACGACACCCTGGTGGACGATGCCCGCCACACGATGACCGTGTTGCGCAGCGCCGCCGAGTACGGCGCCGATGTGCGCACCAATACCGAGGTCATCGGCTTTGATAAGGACCGCGGTGGCCGCATCGTTGGCGCCAAGGTCCGCGATACCGCCACTGGCCGCGAGGCCACCGTGCGCGGTAAGGTCTTCATCAACGCCACCGGTGTTTGGAACGACAAGATCCAGGAGCTGGCCGGCGTGGAAGGCAAGTTCACCGTTCACGCTTCCAAGGGTGTGCACATCGTCGTGCCAAAGGATGCCCTGGATGCAGAAGCAGCACTGTGCTTCGTAACCGAAAAGTCCGTCCTCTTCGTCATTCCATGGGGCGATTACTGGATCATCGGTACTACCGATACCGACTGGGAGAAGGGTCTATCCCTTCCGGATCCCGCCCCCACCAAGGCAGATATTGACTACATCCTGAATGAGGTCAACCAGCGCGTGCGTCGCCAGATCACCCGCGATGACATCGTCGGTGTCTACTCTGGCCTGCGCCCGTTGCTGTCCGGTAAGTCCGATTCCACCACCAACCTGTCCCGCAACCACGCCGTGGCTCGCGTGGCCCCGGGCATGGTTTCCGTTGCCGGTGGTAAGTACACCACCTACCGCGTCATCGGTAAGGATGCCGTTGACCTAGCCGTGAAGGAACTCGGCGGCAAGGTGCCGGAGTCCATCACCGAGCACACCCCGATCCTGGGCGCTGCCGGCTACCACGCACTGGCCAACCAGATTCCTACCTTGGCCCGCCGCTACAACCTGAGCGAGGACTTCATCGAGCACCTGCTCGGCCGCTACGGTTCGCTTTTGGGCGAGGTTCTGGCTCCTGCGCAGGATGACGAGTCCTTGCTCGAGCCCGTTCCTGGCGCAGAGTCCTACCTCTGGGCTGAGGTGCGCTACGCCGTCACCCACGAGGGTGCACTGCACTTGGACGATATCTTGACCCGTCGCCTCCGCGTTGCCATCGAGTTCGGTGACCGTGGCGTCAACGCAGCTCCCGCTGTTGCGGACTTCGTTGCTCCGCTGCTGGATTGGAGCGAGGAAGACAAGCAGCTCGAGGTGGATACCTTCACCAAGCACACCGAGGCCGAGCTGGCTGCCGAGGCAGCTGTAACTGACCGCGAAGCTAACGACATTCTGGTCCGCGCTGGCTCCGCTCGTCCGACCGAGACTCAAGGATAAGGGGAGGCGCTAATGGCTGGATCTGACGCATTTTTGTGGGAGTTTATCGGCACCACGCTGCTGATGCTTCTTGGTAACGGCGTGTGTGCGCTGGTAAACCTCCGCACTTCGGGCGCCCGTGGCTCCGACTGGATTGTTATTGCCTTGGGTTGGGGCATGGGTGTCTTCGTCGGCGCCAGCGTCGCTGACCCAACCGGCGGTCACTTGAACCCTGCGGTAACGCTCATGCTCGCGCTCAATGGTTCGCTCGAATGGAACTTGGTTCCGTTCTACGTGCTGGGCCAAATCCTGGGTGCTATGTTCGGTGCCTTCTTGGCCTGGGCCGCATTCAAGCAGCTCTTCGATGCGAATAACTACGACGAAGAGGGCAATGTCACCGGTGCCAATTCTGAAACCGCGGGCATCTTCTTCACTGCCCCCGCTCACCCACACAATGGATGGAATACGGTAACTGAGTTCATCGCCACCACCGTATTGTTGATATTCATCGCCTTCGGCCCTGCCGGCGGCGAGCTGGGACCGCTGAGCTACTTCGGTGTGGCATTCGTTGTTGTCGCCGTTGGCCTGTCCCTGGGTACGCCTACGGGATACGCCATCAACCCGGTCCGTGACTTGGGTCCACGCTTGATGTACGCCTTCGTCCTGCCCATTAAGGACAAGGGCAGCGCTAATTGGGGCTATGCTTGGGTGCCGATTGTTGGCTCGCTGCTTTCGGCCGTCGCCGTTGGTCTACTGTCCATTGCGCTTTAATCCAACCCTATACAGGAGAAATTAGACACATGAGTGATAAGAAATACGTCGCAGCTATTGACCAGGGAACCACGTCAACCCGCTGCATCATCTTCAACCACGATGGCGATCAGATTTCCGTGGGCCAGCTCGAGCACGAGCAGATCTTCCCAGAAAAGGGTTGGGTAGAACACGACCCGCAGGAGATCTGGAGCAACACTCGCCGCGCCGTGGGGGAGGCTTTGGCCAATGGCGATATAACAGTAGAAGATATCGACTCCGTCGGTATCACCAACCAGCGCGAAACCACAGTTGTGTGGGATAAGAACACTGGCGAGCCCGTCTACAACGCCATCGTCTGGCAGGACACCCGCACCTCCGCTATCTGTAAGGAACTGGCTGGTGAAGAGGGCCCGGATAAGTGGCGCCGCCGCACCGGCCTGCTGATCAACTCCTACCCTGCCGGCCCGAAGGTTAAGTGGATCCTCGACAATGTCGATGGCGTCCGCGAGCGCGCCGAAAAGGGCGACCTGCTCTTCGGAACCATTGACTCTTGGCTGCTGTGGAACCTTACCGGCGGTGCCGAGGGCGACGGCGACATGGAAGCGCTGCACGCAACGGACGTGACCAACGCTTCGCGTACGCTCCTCATGGACATCGAAAAGCTGGAGTGGGACGAAGAGCTGTGCAAGGAAATGGGCATTCCTATGTCCATGCTGCCGGAGATTCGCCCGTCCCTGGGTGATTTCCGCACCGTTCGGGAGCGCGGTTCCCTCGCCGGCGTACCTATTCGCGCCATCCTGGGGGACCAGCAGTCCGCTATGTTCGGCCAAGGCTGCTTCCGTGCAGGTTCGGCCAAGAACACCTACGGCACCGGCCTCTTCCTGCTGCTGAACACCGGTACCACCCCGAAGTTCTCCGATAACGGCCTGTTGACCACCGTTTGCTTCCAGCGCGAGGGCGAGCGCCCCGTGTACGCGCTGGAAGGCTCCGTATCCATGGGTGGCTCCTTGGTGCAGTGGCTGCGCGATAACCTGCAGCTCATCCCTAATTCTTCTGCCATCGAGAACTTGGCACGGGAGACCAAGGACAACGGCGGCGTTTACATTGTTCCGGCGTTCTCCGGTCTCTTCGCCCCGCACTGGCGTCCCGATGCCCGCGGCGTCATTGTGGGCCTGACCCGCTTTGCCAACCGTGGACACCTGGCCCGCGCTGTCCTCGAGGCAACCGCTTACCAGACCCGCGACGTGGCAGATGCCATGGTGGCGGACTCCGGCGTGGAAATTACCGAGCTGCGCGTGGATGGCGGCATGACCACCAACGAGCTGCTCATGCAGTTCCAGGCTGACATCTTGGGTGTGGAGGTACACCGCCCGAAGAACATTGAGACCACCGCAACCGGCGCCGCTGTTGCTGCCGGCTTGGACAATGGCTTCTGGGAAGACCTCAGCATCTTGGATACCCAGCGCGGTGACCTCACCGTATTCAAGCCCAAGATGGAACAAGAAGAGGTGGATTACCTCTACGGTGAATGGAAGCGCGCTATCAAGCGTTCCTTGAACTGGGAAGACTCCGATGAGGATGAGATGGACTTCTAAGTCCTGAAGTAAACTCGCGGGTATGGATACTTTCCCTACCCGGGCCCCTCGGCTCATCGCGAGCGATATTGACGGCACCCTGTTGGACCGCAATCATCGCGTCCCGCGTCGCAACCGCGACGCAGTGGCGCGGGCGGTGCAGCAGGGTGCTTATTTTGCGTTATCCACCGGCAGGCCCTTTCGCTGGATAGAGCCGGTGCTGGAGCAGCTCACGGTGCTCCCGGTATGTGTGACCTCAAATGGGGCGGTGCTCTATGATTCCGCGGAAGACCGCGTGCTATCCGCGCGGGAGCTTTATCCAGACGCGCTAGAAGAGGTGGTGACGGTAGCGCTGCGCGTCCTTGGCACGGTTGGCTTTGGTGCAGAGCGGGCGGGTGGCTCGCTTGCCAATGCCCCCGAGGAGCTCTTCGTCGTCGACCCGCACTACTCCGAAAATGCCCTCTTTGAAGGCTTCGGCGTCGTCAGCGTGGGCGAGCTGGTGGCACGGCCAGTGGTCAAGCTGCTTATCCGGAATACGGATTATTCCGCGCCAGAACTCTATGACTTGATTGCGCCTCATATTGATCCGGAGCTGGCGCATATCACCTACTCCATGCAGGAGGGCGTGCTCGAGGTCGCGGCCCCCAACGTCACCAAGCGCCGCGGCGTGGAGTGGTTGGCCAAGCAGCATGGGATAGCGCAGGAAGAAACCATTGCCTTTGGCGATATGCCCAACGATATTGAGATGCTCACGTGGGCCGGCTGTGGGGTGGCAATGGAAAACGCCCTCCCGGCGGTGAAGGCGGCCGCTGATGCGGTCACCGTGGCCAACCACCAGGCGGGCGTGGCAAAGGTTTTGGAGCGCTGGTTCTAACTCCCACTCCACGGGGAGGCTAGTCGGTGTAGATGTCTACCTTTTCGGTATCCATGTTGTAGACAATCTCGCCGCCCTGGAACTGGACGCGGATTTCCTTGCCGTCTTTCATCTCGTTTGTGGTGGGCAGTCCGAGTTTGGAAGCGTTATCGCCTTCTGCCCACTTCTTGGCAATCTCTCCGGTCAGGGCCTTTGCCCCAGAGTCCTCGGAGGAGAGGACCACACCGTTTTTGAAGAGCTGGTACATGATCTTGCCGGAATCGGTGGTGTCAGGTCCGCCAACGGCGAGACCCAAGACTGGGCCAAAGGCGTTCAGGACGGAGGTCCAGGATTCCTTGAGGCCTTCGTTATTAGAAAGCTGCACAACCTTGTTGACGATCTTCGGAATCTCGCCGACGGTAAGCTCACCCGCAACCTTCTTATCGGCATCCGGCTGCGCTACGCGGTCATTGGCAACCAAGACGCCGAACACGGTGGCGGCGATGCCAGCCAAGGCTTGGATGGTCGATACTGGAACATCGACACCAGCGATGGAAGAGGTGGTATCTCCCGAGGTGGACTGATCGCCGCCACTCGATGGCGACTTCTTATCCCAGTTCATTGCTGCGGAGTTACCGCCAGCCTTAACAGCGTCGTACTTCTTTTTGGTGTTCTTGCGGATCTCGTCCCAGTGCTGCACGGTGTAGCGACCAGGGCACTGGGTGTAGTGGAAATCATTGTGACCGCTGAAGGCAGGCACGGTTGCCTGCGCACCGGCTGGAAAGCGGGAGCCGCCAAAGCCGCCAGAGGTCAGGGTAGCGGTGCCCGTGGGATCGATGCCGGAAATTGCTGCCTTCCACCCGGCAATTTCTGCCACCGAGTTCAGCATCTTCTGTGATGGTTCCTCAATTTCGTAGTTACCAATCATGGAAATACCCCAGTTATGGGAGTTGAAGCCACCAACGTGTGCGCCCTGGACGGCCTTGTCCAGCCCGCCGTAGCGGCCCTCGTAGATGGTACCGAACTTATCCACGAGCACGTTGTATCCAATATCGCACCAGCCCAGATTCTGGGCGTGGTACTCGTAGGCAGCGCGAACCTGTGCGGCAGCCTGTGCCGGGGTGTAGTTATTGGAGCCCGCGGTGTGGTGCAGCGTCATCGCCTTGATGCCGTCATCGTAGGTGGGCTGTTGGCAGCGCTTGGATTCATCGGCGCCCCACCCAGAGCGGGACACTACCTTGGGCATGCCATCGGTGGCGGCAGTAGGTTCGATGGCTTGGCCTTCTTGGGCATTGCCGTCCATAAAGACGGCATCCAGGTCCGACACGGTGGTGCGGTCGGTGTTGTTTTCATCAGCTACAGGGGCGATATCGCCGACGTTAGAAGGCTGCGAGGCGGCGCGGTTGGCATCCGCAGCGCCGGCTGCTTTATCGGGCAACTCAGCATCGTCATCCAGGTTGGAACCGGTTACTAGGTCTACATTGGCCATGGATACCTGCACATCGTTGGTATCGCCTACGTAAATAAGCTCGGTACCGTTCTTGCCATCGCCGTAGTTCATGGCATCCATATCGAACCATTCGCTCCAGGAGCCGTCCTCCTGCTTGGAGCGGACGAAGGAGTGCACGTCGCGCTTGCCCTCCCAGGTCACGGCGAACATGTTGAATGTCTCGTCGCGGTGGAAG
This sequence comes from Corynebacterium sp. ACRPS, assembly GCF_022346005.1. Lineage (GTDB taxonomy): Bacteria > Actinomycetota > Actinomycetes > Mycobacteriales > Mycobacteriaceae > Corynebacterium. The sequence continues at coordinate 91,972 of NZ_JAKRMY010000008.1, read as the reverse complement.
TGCTTGACGGCACGTGGGCCCTCGCCATCGCCTTGCGCTGCCACGGCGGGGTCATCAACGACGACGGAGTCGGCGTTGCTAAAGCTTTCAGAGGCGTTTTTCACCTCGATAGGTCCGCCAGAACCGGAGTCCTGGGTTTTAAGGACCTGCTGGCCGCCGAATGCGGCCGCCATGACGAGGGCAATGGAGGAAACCGTCGCGATGACGGGTGTGGACCACGGTGACCTCGTGGGGACTAGTCGACGTCGTTGCTTCACTCTATTCTCCCTGGGTTGAGTTAGGTGCCGATGTAGCTGTAAAAACGGTTGCCAAAAGTTAACAGTTGATAGTGATGCTACGAGTGTGACAACTGTGAATCTTGTTGCGACACGCCGATGACCCGTGTTCCCCTCTGGAGTGCAATAAAGTGGAAGCCATGACTTCTTATGACCTCATCGTTGTTGGTTCCGGATTCTTTGGCCTGACCGTTGCGGAAAGGGCCGCTAGCCAGCTGGGAAAGAAGGTGCTCATCGTCGAGCGCCGCGAGCACCTGGGCGGCAATGCCTATTCCGAGGCGGAACCCACCACCGGAATTGAAGTGCACAAATACGGCGCGCACCTCTTCCACACCTCCAATAAGCGCGTGTGGGAGTACTGCAACCAGTTCACCGATTTCACCGACTACCAGCACCGCGTCTTTGCCATGCACGATGGCACCGCCTACCAATTCCCCATGGGGCTGGGGCTTATCAACCAATTCTTCGGCCGGTACTACTCGCCCGATGAGGCCCGCGAACTGATCAAAGACCAGGCCGGCGAATTCTCTGCGGATGAGGCCAAAAACCTGGAAGAAAAGGCCATCGCGCTTATCGGACGCCCGCTCTATGAGGCGTTCATCCGCGACTACACCGCCAAGCAGTGGCAGACCGACCCCAAGGAACTGCCGGCCAGCAATATCACCCGCCTGCCGGTGCGCTACACCTTCAATAACCGCTACTTCAACGACACCTACGAAGGCCTGCCCGTCGATGGCTATGCGGCGTGGTTAGAAAACATGGCGGATCATGAAAACATCGAGGTCCGCCTGGATACCGATTGGTTCGATGTTCGCGAGGATCTGCGCGCCGATTCCCCGGATGCTCCCGTAATCTACACCGGCCCGCTGGACCGCTACTTTGACTTCGCCGAAGGCGAGCTCGGCTGGCGCACCCTGGATTTCGACCTCGAAGTGCTCGATACTGGCGACTTCCAAGGCACCCCGGTGATGAACTACAACGATGCCGATGTGGACTTCACCCGCATCCACGAGTTCCGCCACTTCCACCCAGAGCGCAAGGACCGTTACCCCTCCGATAAGACGGTCATCATGAAGGAGTACTCGCGCTTTGCCGATAAGGGCGATGAGCCGTATTACCCCATCAATACCCCGGAGGATCGCTCCAAGCTGGAGGCGTACCGCAAACTAGCCGCCCAAGAAGCCAAGGAAAACAAGGTGTTATTCGGCGGCCGCTTGGGCACCTATCAGTACTTGGATATGCACATGGCCATCGGCGCCGCGCTGTCCCTATTCGATAACAAGCTCGTGCCCTTCTGGAACGAGGGCAAGGCCATCGAGCAAGAGCGCGGACACTAAGAGCTGCTAATCTGCCCTGGGCACGCTATGCTTAGTCACCTCACAGGTTAGGAGGTGACGGCATGGCTCAACGCAAGAAATACACCAAGCCCGGGCACGCGGACCGCAGCATGTGGAAGATGTCCCCGGAGCGGCTCCAGGAGCATTTGAAACTGCGCAGCCGCGCAACGCGCATTCCCGATAAGAAAAAGCAGCAAGCAAAGAAGGCCTGCCGGAACACCCGGCGGGCCTTTCCGCTACTTAACCCCGCGATTATGAGTGCTTGCATTGCCCAATAGATGCAGCACTGGAAAGTATTTTTATGGTGTTTATTCAGCCCGAAGCCCAAAAATTCCTCGACCTGAACAGGGATGCCCCACAGCTGGACACGCGTACTCCTGAAGAAAACCGCGCCGCCCAGCAGAAGACGGCAGCGGCTTGGGGCAAGAAAACCCCGATGGTTTCCGTGTACGAGACCTCGGTGCGCGGTGTCACGGTGCGGGTTTATGTGCCACAGGCGCCCGCGCTTGCCGATGCCCCAGCAGCGCCTGCCTTCATCTTCTTCCACGGCGGCGGCTGGGTGCTGGGGGATTTAGAGACCACGGATACAACCGTGCGGGACATTGCCGCAGAAGCGGGAATCATCTGTATCAGCGTGCACTATCGCCGTGCACCGGAGCACCCTTTCCCGGCGCCACTAGATGATTGCCGTGCAGTAGTAGACGGGGTGCTACAAGGAGAATTGGGGATCGGCATCGATCCAACGCGCGTTGCCGTGGGCGGAGACAGCGCGGGCGGCAATATCGCAGCGGTGATCGCACAAGAACTGCGCGATCAGCTGGCTCATCAGGTGCTGATTTACCCCGTCATGGATTTATCCACCTTTGACACGCAATCCCATTCGGATTTTAGCGATGGCTATTACCTCACCAGGCGGCGCCTTAACTATTTTTATGATTCTTATGCTGGCGCTGCAGACCGCACGGATATCCGTATGTCTCCCGGCAGGAATGGCGATCTGGCGGGGCTGCCTCCAGCGACGGTGATTACCGGTGAACTTGATCCGTTGGTCTCTGAAGTAAGTGACTACGTTGGGCGGATGCTCAATGCGGGAAATGTAGTGAGCTCTATCGAATTTAAGGGCCAAGTCCATCCGTTCGTCCAGATGGGCGGGATCATTTCGGATGCACTGATTGCGCGCACCATTATTGGCAGCGAATTAAAGCGTGCGCTGCGAGGCCAAGGCTAAAGGCCGCGATCTGCCGGAGCCAAAGGGAAGCGCGGCGTGAACACCCAACACTCAACACAACACTCAACATGTGCAGTGTTGTGTTGAGTGTTTGTGTAGTGTTATGTGTAATGCTCGGCTGAAGGTGAGAGGCAAGCGGGGAAGCGATGGACCTAGAAGAAATTGAGCGGATTGTTCACAATCTGCGTGCCATAGGCAAAGACACCAGCATGGTCGAAGTAAAAGCAGCTGGCGGAGGCCTTCCCAAGAAGATAACGCGGTCGGTGTCTGCTTTTGCCAACGGAAAAGGCGGAACGATCATCTTTGGTCTCGATGAGGACTCAGGGTTTCTTCCCGTCGAAGGCTTCCAAGCCGAGCCCATAGCCAAAGCATTCGTGGAGGCCTGCGCGGAGAAATTGACCCCTGCTGTCCGTGCCGATGTGGAAATTGGTGCTGTCGATGGCGCGCCGGTAGTAGTTGCGGAAATTCCAGAGCTTGCACCCTTTGATAAACCATGCTGGGTTACTGCGCAATCTAAATACAACGGCAGCTACATTCGCGAGCACGATGAAGACCGGTTATTGAAGCCCTATGAAATCGATCGTCTCGAAGAAAATAAGATGCAGCCCTCGTGGGATCTGGAGGTCGTGGAGGCGGCTACTATTGCAGACCTCGATCGGGACATCGTCCAGCAAATCCTAGAGCGCGAACGCAGCCTGCGGCCAGGGATCTTTGGCAAGTTCTCTGATGAAAGGGCATTGAAAGCCCTGCATCTCACCGGCGTGGGAGATGATGGGGATGTTCATCCAACCTTGGCTGGCTTATTAGCAGCTGGCATTTATCCGCAAGAATTTTTCCCGCGGCTCAATGTAACTTTTACTGCTTATGTGGGAACGGATAAGACGTCGACCAAAGGCCAAAGATTTGTTGATAACGCGAGTTTTGTAGGCCCGATTCCGGAATTGGTGCCAGCGGTGGTTTTCGCGGTTGAGAAAAATATGCGGGTAGGTGGCGTCGTCGACGGGGCGTTCCGAGAAGACCTGCCGGATTATCCGCCAGTAGCAGTCAGGGAAGCAGTTGCTAATGCGCTCATGCACAGGGACTATTCTCCCCAGGCTAGAGGGACACAGGTTCAGGTTGATATGTACGCTGACCGCCTAGAAATCATTAATCCGGGTGGCCTTTTTGGGATGGTGAACGTCAATAACCTTGGGGATCCGGGCATGACAAGTGCGAGGAATCAGCACCTGTCTCAGCTATTGGAGGTAACGGCTATCTCCGGCGGGTCTGGGTACGTGGCGGAAAATCGTGGAACTGGCTACATTGAGATTCTTGACCAGCTGCAAAAGACACTTCTTCCTCCGCCGAAGCCGACGGATTCGTTGACCACGTTTAAGCTAACTTTTGAACGGCGTGAAATGACTTTGCCAGAGCGGAGTGCGTCTATACACGGCGGTTCTAGTGAACGGATTCTGGAGTATTTGGCTCAGCATCAGTCTGCGAATAGCCGTGAGTTGGCGGCGGCCGCCGGGATTTCTGTTGGTGGGGTGCGCAGAATCCTGAACCAATTGGTAGATAGTGGAAGGATCGAGCGTACGGAGCCTTTGCGCAGCCCTAAACAGAGGTATCGCTTGGTGAGGTAGGTGGGCGCCTGAACACCCAACACTCAACACGAACACTCAACACAACACTCAACATGTGCAGTGTTGTGTTGAGTGTTATGTGTAGTGTTCGCCTGCACCCGCGGGGCTAAAACCCTGCCACCACCAGTTTTGCCAGATTGCGGCCTCCGGGTGCGGCGGTGGAGTGATGGTGTCGTGTGGTGTGTGTATGGAGCTGACGGGGCTAATTCCATGCAGTGAGTTGATAAACCACAGGGGACATTCCGCAGCGAGTGCCGGGGTCAATGGGTGCTGCGCGGTGGAAAGTCCCAAGTCATTGCAGCGGTGCAGGACTTGGCGCAGGGTCACGCTGGGCAGGCGCACGCCGGTAGGAAGCAGGAGCGTGTCGCCGTCCCAGGCGATGAGCGCGCCGGTGGTGGTTTCTGCGATGGCACCGTGGGCATCGACAATCGCGGTGTCATCGGTGCCGCTTACCTGATACTGGCTGCGGTAAGCAGCCAGGGCGGGCAAGTCCGGGCCTTTAACTAGAGGCTGCACGCGGGGATCGGGGGCCTGTGTATAAGTAAGGCGCGTGTGGGCGCGCGGAGCCGGGGCAGGCCGGATATCGAGGTAAAGCTCGCCGGCCATGAGGGCGATGCGGGGGAAAAGCTCGCCATCTGAAAGGAGCTCCAGCATGGCGGGGACGAAGCTTACGGGCAAGGTCCCGGCGGCGGATTCGAAGCGCTCCAAGTGCAGGTGGAGACCGTGCGTGCGGCCTTGCGAATGCCGCCAAGAATCGGCCACGGTGCAGGGGTCAGCCGGTGGGGTGCAGGGGATGAAGGCGCCGTCGCGCCAGATATAGGAACTCATGACCACGCCCCGAGGACCGATTGGGCCTTGAGGTTTCTTTCGGCCAGCTCGGCTGCGGGATCGGAATCGAGGACGATGGCCCCGCCGGCGCCGACGGTGACCTCGGAACCCGCGCGCACCGCGGTGCGGATGACCACGCTGAAATCAGCCTCGCCGGAATACCCGAGGTAGCCCACGATGCCGGAATAGACGCCGCGGGGTCCTGCCTCGAGGGCATCGATAATCTCGCAGGTGCGCAGCTTCGGCGCGCCGGTCATAGAACCGGGCGGGAAGGCGGCGCGGATGGCGTCGAGCGCGGTGGCGCCGGGGCGCAATTGGCCGGTGATCGTGGAGACGAGCTGGTGCACGGTGGCGTAGCTTTCCACGTTCATCAACCCCGGAACGCGCACGGTGCCGGGTTCGCACACGCGGGATAAATCGTTGCGCAAAAGGTCCACGATCATGAGGTTCTCGGCGCGGGTTTTGGGGTCATCGCGAAGCAGCGCGGGGTCCTGGTGGGCTGGAATGGTGCCCTTGATGGGCTTGGCCTCGACGCGGTTATCGCGCACGCTAAGGAAGCGCTCGGGCGAGGCGCTGCAGATTTCCACGCCGTCGAAGACCAGATGCGCCGCGTACGGTGCCGGGTTGTGCCGGCGCAGCGCAGCATAAATATCGCCGGTGGCCTGCGCGGTATAGGTATCGGTCAGGCATACCTCGTAGCTTTCCCCAGCGTGCAAGAGCTCTTGGGCGCGCTGGATTCGGTCAAGGTAGTCGGTGGTGCGCCAGGCGCCCGCGCTTGCCGATGCCCCCTCGTTTCCCACCTGCCCGCCTTTCAGGGCTGCCTCCAACCGGTCGAGCAGGCCTTGTGCGCCTTCGCCGTCGAGGCAGCACAGGTATGCCACTTGCCGGTGGTGGTCGTAGATAAGGAAGGACTGCGGCCGGATGAAGTAGGCATCGGGATACGGCGAGCGGTGGCGCAGCTGGATGGGCAGGGTAAGCTGCGCGCATTCGTAGCCGAGGAAACCGACCACCCCGCCGGTAAACGGCAAATCCGGCGCGTCAAAGACCTGCGTGGATAGCTCGCGCTCGAGGGTGGTGAGGATATCGGGGGCATCGCCAAGCCGGTAGCGAAAGGATCTGCTAAGCGGACCGGTGGCATCGCCAAGAATGCTATAGCACCCGCGCGCGTCGGCGGAGTCGAGGAAGAAGGCATCGGTGCCGTCTGCCTGCAGCGCCGCGAAGACGCTGGGGCAGTCAATCGCGCCGGGGACCTCGCGGTGGAGGAGGCGAAAACCGCCGAGGAAATTGCGCAGCAGGGTCGCGCCATGTTGTGTCAGCACCGATTCGGGGTGGAATTGCACGCCCCAATGCGGCAGGCCATCGACCTTGAGGGCCTGGACGGTGCCGTCCTCGCTGCGGGCGTGCACGGTGATGCCGGGGGTGGGCTCAATGTGCAGGGAGTGGTAGCGCACCGCCTGAAAGTCCTGCGGGATGGTGGCGAAAAGTCCCTCGCCGGAGTGGCTGATGGTGGATACGAAGCCGTGGCGCGGTTCGGGCGCGCGGCGTATGCGGGCACCGGCGAGCATCGCCAGACCCTGATGGCCGAGGCAGACGCCAAGCAGGGGAATTCGCGCTGTGGCGGCCGCCTCGATAACGCGCCGGGACGTGCCAAAGTCGTTGTCTTCCTCCGGGGTGCCGGGGCCGGGGGAGATAACCACGTGGCTGAACTCGCCGGCGCGCACGCGCTCTGGGATGCCGGCGGCCTCGCCCGCGGGAACGACGAGTGGCTCGGTTCCAGAGACCTCTGCGATGAGGTGCGCGAGGTTAAACGTGTACGAGTCGTAATTATCAATGAGCAGGATCATCAAAGGCAGAGTCTATAGCCCAGTGCGCCCCACGCGTAACTTGCTCCACGGGAGGTCTAACTAATGGGTTATGACCAATCAATTGACGGATGTCACACCGCGCTGTAAGGTTAACTTCAAGTTAACAAAAAGCAAACGGGGAAAGAATCCAGGAAAGGGGATAACAATGAACCAGTTTGAAACCCTCCGGCATGACCTACATACCAAGTACGGTCACGGATATACCCGTGCTGACATCGATGCGAAGCTGGACGAGGTCATCGCCAAGCACACCGCCAAAGCCGAGCTCGTGGAATTCATCCCCGTGCTGGTAGAGCGCGAGGTGCGCGAGTTCTTCGGTGCCCACCGCATCCACGTTCGCTTCGCCGCGGGCAATAACCACGCCCTGGCCAAGGCCGCAGCGGACCTTACCAAGAAGCACGCGGGGGAGGCGCTCTACGTCGATACCGCCGCCGCGCACCCGGAAAATGACGGCAATGACCACCTGGCGCACGTCATGAGCGAGCGCGGCATGGGACAGGCTCCCAAGAAGTACCTCGAAGAGGTGCGGACCGTGGCCATGCCGGACTACATCGTGTACCTGGGCCGCGAGGTCGAGCGCGATGAGGCCGGCAAGGACATCAAGATCTGGGACATTGCCCCGGCTGAGACCGTTGAGCAGGCCCGCGAGCTTGCCGATGACCTAGAAGCCCGCGTCTACTACATGCTGAACAAGCTGGGCATCGACCCGGTAACCGAGCGCGTGAGCGCATAAGGGGAGGCACCATAAGCCCTGGGCCGAGGAGGAATTCCTCGGCCCTTCTTTTATTGTCCGCGTGTAAACCCGAGCAGTCGCGCGAAAGCAACTACGCTAGGTCGCTGACTACTGTTTAAACCGTTTGGAGAATCGAAGCAATCGTGACTGCCAACAACACCTCGGCTTATGAGCCCCTGCAGCGAATCTTGCTGCCCAAGCGCGGCGAACCCTTTGATGTACGCATGCTCTACCTCATCGAGGCGGAGCAAAACCGCGAGCGCTTGAGCTGGACAAACCGGACCGCCGTGACCATCCCGGCCGGCGAGGAAGCCTCCTTTGAAACCTACTTCAACGCCTTCCCGGCCTCCTACTGGCGCCGCTGGTCGCAATTGCGCTCGGTGGTTCTAAGCCTGGAGATCGAGGGTCAAGCCAACGTTTCTTTGTATCGGTCCAAGCAGGATGGCCAGCGCATTTCCGTGGCCAACCACCTCGTTGGCACGGGCCACCACGAGTTTGAGCTGCCGCTCAAAAACTTCGAGGACGGCGGCTGGCTGTGGTTCGATATCACCGCGGAAAAGGAAACCACCTTGGCGGATGCTGCCTGGTGCTCCCCGCAGGCCCCAGCGGCGCAAACGCTTCCCGATGGCACCGAGATCGCCCCTTCCGAAAAGCGCGTCGCCGTCGGTATTCCCACCTTCAACCGCCCCACCGATGCCGTCGCCGCCCTGCAAGCCCTGGCAGAAGATCCCGTGGTGGATGAGATCATTGACTTCGTCCTCATGCCGGACCAAGGCAACCAGCACCCGGCCGATGAGCCCGGATACGACGAGGCGGTAGCGCACTTTGGCGATCGCTTCCGCGAATTCCGTCAGGGCAACCTCGGCGGTTCCGGTGGCTATTCCCGCATCATGTACGAGGCGCTGGAGAATACGGATTCGCCCTTCATCTTGTATATGGACGATGACATTGCCATCGAGCCGGACTCCGTGCTGCGCGCGGTGCAGGCAGCACGCTATGCGGAAAAGCCGATCATCGTCGGCGGGCAGATGCTCAACCTGCAGGAGCGCTCCCAGCTGCGCACCACCGGTGAGCAGGTCAACCGCTCCGATTTCATGTGGGGCGCCGCGCCGCATGCCGTGTATGACCACGACTTTGCCAAGTACCCGCTGCGCGCCATTGGCACGCCAGAAACCCATGTGGATCCAAAGAAGTACGATTCTCGCGCGCTGCACCGCCGCGTGGACGTGGAATATAACGGCTGGTGGATGTGTCTCTTCCCGCGCGTGGTGGCAGAGACCAACGGCCAGCCACTGCCGCTGTTTATCAAGTGGGACGATACCGAGTACTCCCTGCGCGCTGCCCGCAATGGCTTCCCCACGGTGACCTGGCCGGGCGCGGCCATCTGGCACATGGCCTGGGCGGATAAGGACGATGCCATTGACTGGCAGGCCTATTTCCACCTGCGCAACCGCTTGATCGTGGCCTCGCTGTACCACGATGGCGCAGTATCTGGCATTACCAAGTCCATCTTTAAGTCCACGCTCAAGCACACCATGTGCATGGAATACTCCACCATGGCCATCCAAATTGAGGCCATGAAGGACTTCCTGGCGGGACCGGACCACCTCTTCGATATCTTGGATACCTCGCTGCCACGCATCGCGGAGATCCGCAAGAACTACTCGGATGCGGTCATCATCGAATCCGCAGACCAGCTGCCGGCGCCGACCGGCGCGCCGGGCGTTCCCACCCGCAATGTGGGCGGGCGCTTGGCCAAGGTCAAGAAGCTGCCGTGGGCAGTAAAGGGGCTTAAGCACCTGCTGAGCAAGGAGGATCCCGCGCATCAAGCGGCGCCGCAGCTGAACCTCACCCCGGAAGAGGCGCGCTGGTTTACCCTTTCCCGCGTTGACTCCGCCACCGTTTCCACGGCCGGCGGCACGGGCGTGGCCTTCCGCAAGCGCGACCGCGATTTGGCCAAGGAGCTTATCGTTGAAACCCGCAGCCTGCTGAAAGAAATTGAAGAGAACTTCGATGATCTGCGGGCACAATACCGCGCCGCGTTGCCAGAACTGACCGCGCGGTCTTCCTGGAAGAAGGTTTTTGATGCCCAATAAGCTTTCCATCGCAGAATCCCACGTCTTGGAGTCCATCCAGGACGCCGCCTTTGACGTGCCGGGAGTGCTGCCCGCCGCCCGCGGTTTAAGTCACTTGGGCGAGCACGCCCTGGGCTGGATGGGTGGCGCGGCACTTGGGGCCAGTTTGGACAAGCAGCGCCGGGAGGAGTGGATTCGGATCGGTGCCGCGGCGTTTACCGCGCACGCGGCAAGCGTGGTGCTCAAGCGCATCGTGCGGCGCAAGCGGCCCGATTATTCCTACGTGCGCGTTGGGGTCAAAACCCCCTCGCGCCTATCCTTCCCGTCCTCGCATGCTACCTCCACCACGGCCTTTTTGGTGGGCCTGTCCCGCCTGACGGGGTCCAAGGCACCGCTTGTGGGAGTGCCGGTGATGATGGCATCGCGTATGGTGCTCGGGGTGCACTATCCAACCGATACCGTTGCGGGCGCAGCCATTGGCGCTGCTACCGCGCGGGCAATGACGAAGGGAAAGACGCATGAGTGAGGACGGCAACCAGCACTTTCTCCATTCGGAGCCGCATACGTCTGGCGTCGATACCGGCCGTAAGCGCAAGCCGCCGAAGAATTTGGCCGATGGCATGGTCAAGGCCCTGCGCCCGAAGCAATGGGTAAAAAACATTCTCGTGCTGGCCGCGCCCGCTGCGGCCGGTGCGGACTCGCTCTTTCACGGGCGCGTGCTTGTCGATGTCCTCCTAGCCTTCATCGTCTTCTGCCTCGGCGCTTCTTCCATCTACCTGATTAATGACGCCAAGGATTGGCGCGAGGACCAGGAGCACCCGACCAAGCGCTTCCGCCCGATCGCCTCGGGCGTGCTGCCCATCAAGGTGGCCTATGTCATGGCCGTGGTGCTCGTAGGCCTGTCCATCGGGCTGTCTTTCTTGGCCACCGCGGGACTAGAGCTAGCCATCGTCATGGCGGTTTATATCGCCCTGCAGCTGGGCTATTGCTTTGGCTGGAAGCACATTCCGGTCATCGATATTGCGCTGGTGTCCTCCGGATTCATGCTGCGCACCATGGCCGGCGGCGTGGCGGCCGATATTGAGCTTTCGCAGTGGTTCTTGCTGGTTGCTGCCTTTGGCTCGCTGTTTATGGCCTCCGGTAAGCGCTATGCCGAAATCCTGCTGGTGGAAAAGACCGGCGCGAAGATCCGCAAATCCTTGCAGGGCTATACGCCGACCTACCTGCGCTTTGTCTGGACGCTAGCGGCCACCGCCGTGGTGGTCTTCTATTCTCTGTGGGGCTTTGAGCTGGCTAATGCCGCAACCTCTGGTGGCGTCTGGTACCAGATTTCCATGGTGCCGTTTACCATCGCCATCCTGCGCTATGCCGCCGATGTGGACCGCGGCCAGGGCGGGGCGCCGGAAGAAATCGCGTTGGGGGACCGCACCCTGCAGATCCTCGCCATCGCTTGGCTGGCCTGCATCGCCATGGCCGTCTACATCATGCCATTGGTCTAAGCAGCGGTGGCATAGACGTGTTGAACTAGAAGATCTTGAGGGAACTGATATACTCACCCGACGTGGTTAACACCGGTAACAAGAGAATCGTACGTTGGAGCGTACCCGCCTCGGTTCTTATTATCGGTGTTTTTTCTTTGTGGGGTGGCTTTGCCCGCCGCTGGATCGCCGGTGATGGACTCATCGTCCTGCGCACCGTCCGCAACTTAGAGGCCGGCAACGGGCCTGTGTTCAATGTGGGCGAGCGCGTCGAGGCCAATACCTCCACGGTCTGGCAATACCTCATCTTTGTGGCGCGGTGGGTAAGCGGTGCTGAGCTCGAAACGATCGCCATCTACCTCGGGCTTATCCTGGCGGTTGCGGCGATGGTGGTGGGCACGTGGGCATCGGCAAGCATGCACAAGGGAATTGTTCTTCCCGCTGGTGCCTTGGTGTATCTGGCCCTGCCACCGGCACGGGACTTTTTTACCTCCGGCTTGGAATGGAGCCTGTGTCTTTTCTACTTGGCCGTCTTGTGGTGGATGCTGATTTCATGGGCGCGACCGCGACAAGAATTGCCGCCCGAGCCTCTCGTGTATGGGTTGGCATTCTGGGCGGGGCTGTCCTGGCTCATTCGCCCTGAGCTCGCCCTGTATGGCGGCTTGGTTGGCGTTGTACTCATAGTGAGCACGCGTTCGTGGAAGGTTATCGCTGCCGCCTTGCCCCTGCCCCTGGGGTATCAAGTCTTCCGCATGGGCTACTACGGCCTGCTTACGCCTCATACCGCCGTTGCGAAATCCGCGGCCGGTTCCGCGTGGGGCAAAGGGTTTGCGTATCTGGGTGACTTTATGGCGCCCTACGCGCTGTACCTCCCACTCATCGTGCTGGCAGTGGCGGCGCTATGGAACGCCAATTTTCGCCCGCCGGCGCTGCGCTCGCTGCAGACTGTGGTTTATATCTTCCTGGGCGCTGCGCTTTTGCATGCCCTGTATGTTGTGCACGTGGGCGGCGATTTTATGCATGGACGCATGTTGCTGCTTCCGCTTTTTGCTGCGCTCCTGCCCATCTTCGTAGTTAATCTACGAACCTGGTGGGCTGCCGTATTCTCTGCGGTGTGGGCTCTCGTTATTGTCGTGCATGGCCACCCGGTAGACCGCGCTGCGTACGCGGGGAAGCTTACTGTTGTGGATGAGCGGGACTATTGGACCGATATCACCAACCGGCAGGAACCACCTCGCCGGGCCGAGGATTTCCTGGGTATGGATGTGATGAATGACTACGAAAAAGCGGTGCAGGACTTGGCAGCCGGCGATGCCATGACCTTCCGCTATAGCAAGGAAGGGGGCCAACCATCGTGGACGACGGTGCCCGCGGATCCGGAACGCTCCGATCCTCCCACTGTGTATTTTGTTAACCTCGGTCTTACTTCTATGAATGCCCCGCTTGAGGTGCGCGTGCTCGATGAAATTGGGCTCAGTAATCCCCTAGCAGCGCGCCAGCCCCGCATCGAGGGCGGGCGCATTGGCCATGATAAGAGCCTTGGTGTGGCGTGGCAGATTGCCGATTCTGCAGTGGATATTGACTCCCTATTGCTGGGGCAGGATAAAGATTCCGCGTGGCAAGCACGCACTGCGCTTAATGATGCCAATTTCCAGAAACTCTTTGCCACCTATAGGCAACCGCTAACCTGGGGCCGATTCTTAGAAAATATTAAATTTTCCCTGACAGAGGGAAGAACCCTAACCTTTTCCTCCGATCCGGGGGATTACCTGCAATGATGGTTGATAATGAGGCAAAAAGCCTGTGAGTGAACTACACTGCCTTTCAGTGAGGTTTTCGCTGAGGGGTGTTAACGATTCACAGGTTCCCAGCGATAAAGCCAAAGAACAATAATTGAGTACTTTGTGGAGGAGAAAGATGACTGCATCTTTGAGGGGACGCGTCCTATCGGTCATCATGGCGGTGGCCGTAGCGCTTGGCCTCGCCGTAGTGGCAGGCGGCACGCAGCAGGCACACGCGGGAAACCGCGATTGGCTGCGTCCGGATAATACTGGCACCTGTGAATGGGACCCAGTTGGATTTTGGGTTCAGCGCTGTGATGTCTGGTCCCTGTCCATGAACCGTAATATCCCGGTACAGATCCAGCCCGCAAAGAATGGCGGCAACGCTGGTTTCTACCTATTGGATGGCATGCGCGCTACCTACGCAACCAGCGGCTGGGTTAGCCCGCATAGCGAGGTTAATGCCGCAAAGACCTACTCGGACAGCAACCTCACCCTCGTGATGCCGGCAGGTGGCGAGTCTTCTTTCTATGCCGACTGGCAGGCACCGGGCAAGTATGATCCGAACGATCCGGTTAACTACAAGTGGGAGACCTTCCTTACCCAGGAGCTTCCTGCCTACCTCGAGCAGAACTTTGGCGTGGCCCGCAACAACAATGCGATCGCTGGCCTCTCCATGGGTGCCGGTTCCGCCATGACTTTGGCTGCTAAGCACACTGACCAGTTCAAGCAGGTACTGTCCTACTCTGGTTACTTGACTATGACGGTTCCAGGTGCCCAGACTGTCCTTCGTTTGGCCATGCTGGATGTAGGCGGGTTCAATGTCAACGCCATGTACGGTTCCCTATTTAACCCAAGGCGTTTCCAGAATGACCCGCTCATGCTGATTCCGCAGCTGCGCGATGGTGGTACCGATGTTTATATTTCAGCCGCATCCGGTATGCCGGGTCAATTGGATAAGGAAACCCTCCCACCGAAGTTCCAAGCACCGGGTGTCGCACTGGAGGTTGGTTCTCAGCTGACCACCCGCGCTTGGGAAGGCGCCGCTCGACTGCAGGGTCTGAACCCAACGGTGAGCTACCCGGCCGAGGGCTTGCATAACTGGTACCAATGGGACTACCAGCTCAATGCTTCCAAGCCACGCGTTCTCAACGCTTTGAATGCCTGGTAAGGCTCACTAACGGACTATCCCCGCGCCGTTTGAACTGCTCCCCAGTAGTTGGACTGAGAAATCAGCTACCAACTAGTGGGGAGCATTTTTCTTTGGGACTATGAAGTTCGCTAAGTGAAACGCAGCGCGAGCAAAGGGTGGAGCGTTTCGAACAGGGCAGGGGCACCAAGCCGGAGGGGCTTACTGAAGGAGACAAACAGCGTCGCAAAAACGAACTGTTGCCGGCCGAAAATGCCTAGCTGAAAAATACAGATGAAGGCTTCCAATACCAGCATTCAACCTGGCGGACATTGATCCACGACAACGGCGGCGTTCAGTCGATGTCGCGTACAGCCAACTGCTACGACAACGCAGTAATAGAGAACGCTTTCGGTCACCTGAAAAGCGAGATATACCACGGAGAAGACTTCAACACCGTCGAGGAGTTCACCCAGGCGATCGAAGATTACATCCAGTGGTACAACACCGAACGCACCCAACAATGACTTAAGGGCCTGACCCCGATGTAATATCGGAATCAGGCCCTTGCGCCCCTAGCCACCTAGAAGCGAATCAGTCCAACTCTTGGGGACTAGTTCATGGCGCTTTCGGTGGTGTTGCGGGTTCGTGCTTTGGTTAGTGGTTTTGGAGTTCTCGGGTGATGATTTGGGTCATTCCGTCGTGTCCTACGTCTGTTGGGTGTAGTGGCATGACGGATGGGGCGGTTGGGGTCTGCACGAGTGTGGCCCATCGTTGGTTGGTGTCTGGTTGGCAGGGGTCGTGGGTCTTTGCTTGGTCGTGGAGGTTGATGAAGTTGACTCCGAGGTCGTGTGCTGCGCGTCCGATTTCGCGGTTGAATTCGTCTTCTGCGGTTGTTGCGCCCGGGATAGTTACTGGGAGCTGCAGCTGGTCGTGGTTGACTACGCACAGGGTGTCGTTGACGGTCATTGGGACGTAGTTGACCATGGTGATGCGGGCGTTGGGTGCGGCTTTGCGGATTTTGTTGAATTGGAAGTCTAGTAGTCCGCGGTAGGTGGAGGCTTTGGGAACGTCGGGGAGGGTGGCGTTGGCTAGGGCGTCGAAGTAGGTGCCTTGTTGGAGGCCGCCGTACATGAATACTACTTCTTTGGTGTCGTGGCCGATGTTGCCTTGTTTGATGGCGTCGTCGACGTGTTGGTTGACCCAGACGCTGGTTCCGTTGCAGGAGTAGTCGGCGAGGTTGTGGTCGAGGTTGTTGGCGGTTTGGTGCGCCCAGTTGTGCTTGTCGTTGAAGCAGGGGTGGAAGGGGCGCTTGTATGGGGAGGTTGCTCCTCGGTCTCCTGGTGCGCCGCCGTTGGCGGTGAAGGAATCGCCGAAGGTGACCATTTCCTTGCCTTGGTCCGCATTTGCAGTCTGGGCCATGGTGAGGCTTGTGGTGAGGGCGATGAGTCCGGCGGTGATTTTGGTCTTTATGTTTTTCATATCTTTCGCCTTGGGTAGGGGATGTTTACAGGGTGCACCTTTGTGCATGCTGTGGTTATCTTAGTGGTTTCTTGGTGAGAGTCCAGTCTGTAGTTAAGCTGGGAGATTGCTTATTGGGTGATTCCGGGGGACAGCCTCTGCATCGAGATAAATGGTGATATAACTTTGCACGGCGTGTCAGCCTTTCCAAAGCTTCAAGTTCAACTTAAACTTAAGCGCACAATAGACAGCTCACGCCGCAGGTAGCAGTCCGGAGGAGGGGAACCTTCGGAATGCGGCCGCGGTAAATCTTCAAGGACGTTTACCTATGCGCAAAAACACTTCCCCGGGCAAGGTCCGTAAGGGGCTCGCGGTAGCAGCCATGCCGACCGCCATTGCCGTTGGACTTGCCCTGCTGCCCAACGCCACCGCCCAAAGCTCTCTTGGTGACATGAGCTCCGCTCAGCCAGGCAACGGCAGCAGCCTGTCTGATCACTTTGCGCCTAAGGATCCGCCGGCCCGTACCCCAGTGGAGACCGAATACCCACAGGTGGAGGGGCTGCCGGATGGCGTAAAGATCAACCGTGTGGAGTACCTGTCCAACCGTCACCTGATGGTTTATATCCAGTCCGCAGCCATGCCGGATCACGAGCAGAAGGTGCAGATCCAGCTCGCGCGCGACTGGTATTCGCAGCCGGAGAAGAAGTTCCCAGAGGTATGGGCACTTGATGGCCTGCGCGCCCGCGATGACGAGTCCGGCTGGACCATTGAGACCAATATCCTCAACCAGTATGCGGATCGCAACGTCAACCTCATCATGCCGGTGGGTGGCGAATCTTCCTTCTACTCCGATTGGCAGCAGCCGGATGCAGGGAAGAACTACAAGTGGGAGACTTTCCTTACCAAGGAATTGGTCCCAATTTTGGATCATGAATACCGCTCCAACCAGAAGCGCGCGGTGACTGGGCTGTCCATGGGCGGTACCGCAGCGGTCAACTTGGCGGAGCGTAACCCGCACTTGTTTGATTTCGTGGGTTCGTTCTCCGGCTACCTCGATATGACTACCCGTGGCATGCCACAGGCCATCATGGCTGCGCAGCGCGATGCTGGCGGCTACGATTCCCGCAAGATGTGGGGCGAGCCGGGCTCGCAGGATTGGATCGACCACGATCCGAAGCTGGGCATCGAAAACCTCAAGGACATGCAGGTCTATGTCTCTGCTGGTAACGGCAAGGACGACTTTGGCCAGGAAGACTCGGTGGCCAAGGGACAGGCAAGTCTGGCCGGCATGGGGCTGGAAGTTATCTCTCGGATGTCCACCCAGACCTTCGTGGATTACGCGAAGCGCGCCAATGTGGAACCAGTAGTGGAATTCCGGCCCTCCGGCGTGCACAGCTGGGAATACTGGCAATTTGAGATGCAAAATGCATGGCCGCACATTGCTGATGCCCTCGACCTTGACAAGGCTGACCGCGGTGCGGATTGTAATACCGAAGGCGATATCGCCAAGGCCACCAAAGAAGGCATACTCGGTTCCTGCCTGAATAACGAATATGATGTTGCCGGTAAGGGCAAGGCACAAGACTTCGAAACCGGTACGGCGTACTGGTCCCCGGAGAATGGTGCGCACGCCCTGTACGGCCGCATCGGCGCCCGCTATGCGGAAATCGGTGGCCCCACCTCCTGGTTGGGCTTCCCTAAGTCCGGTGAAACTAAGACGATGGATGGCAAGGGACGCCTCGTGCGTTTTGAACACGGTTCCATTTACTGGAGCCCAGAGACCGGCGCCTGGGAAATTACCGGTGACATGTACAAGAAGTGGGGCGAGAAGGGCTACGAAGGCGGCGATCTGAAGTTCCCGACCGGCCCGGTAAAGAAGGTGGGCGATGGCCTTGTCCAGGAATTCCAAGGTGGCATTCTGACCCGCAACCCGGACGGCAAGAACCAGGTCTCCTTTGGTGCCATTGGCAAAAAGTACAAGGACATGGGTGGCGCTGACTCCCCACTGGGCTTCCCCACGGACGGTGAGAAGAAGGTAGAGGGCGGCTTCTTCCAGGAGTTTGAACATGGCTCCATCTACTGGTCCCCAGAATCCGGCGCGCACTACATTTTGAAGGGCGCCATTATGGATGAATGGGGTAAGAAGGGCTGGGAGCAAGGCGAGTTTGGCTGGCCCACTTCTGATTACTCCGAAATCGCCGCTGGTGGATTGAAGCAGGAGTTCCAGCACGGGACGATCAGTG
This sequence comes from Corynebacterium sp. ACRPS, assembly GCF_022346005.1. Lineage (GTDB taxonomy): Bacteria > Actinomycetota > Actinomycetes > Mycobacteriales > Mycobacteriaceae > Corynebacterium. The sequence goes on along the minus strand of NZ_JAKRMY010000008.1, from coordinate 73,917 downwards.
AAGTCATGGGCCGCGTACAGACTGAAAAGAAGTAAGCATGCGTAAATTAGCCCTCGTAGGAGCGGTCTTATGCCTCGGATTGGCAGGGTGTGACTCTGCCACCGTGGATAGTGACTCCGGCAATGACACCTCGGTGGCGCCGCTGTCGCGCGAAAAAACCTCCGAAGAATCGACCACGAGTAGTAGCGAGTCCGCATCCAGCAGCGCTTCCTCCTCGCAGGAGCCATCCGAATCCAAGGAATCCGCGGAGCCGACGAATGGGTCTCGTTCAGCGAACTCCCCAGAGGATCGCGGTGCGCGCGAGATTTCAGAGATCCCCTCCGCGCAGCTGCCCAAGGAAGAGGCTGCGTACTTGGATTCGTTGAAGGATGCCGGCGTGAATGTCGATGGGGTAGAAGATCAGCTCCTCGGCGCCGGTCAAGGGGCCTGCGGTGACAATGGCATCACTATTCCTGCGGTAGCTGGGCAACTGATTGAACAGCAACGCTCTGACATGGATTATGAGGAGCTCACCAAGCTTCTCCAGGACAACGCACGTTCAGCTCTTTGCTAGCTTTCTTTGAGGTTTTCCGGGTACAACTAGTTCATGCGAAAAATCATAACCGTCGTTGCCGTCCTCGCTCTCCTCGTCGTTATCGGCGCGGGGGCTGCGCATTACCTCACGAGCTCGGACTCGGCGGGGCCTAGCTCCCCCGAGGGGCCAGAATCCGGGCAGCCACCGGAGGAATCCCAGCCGGATTGGTGCCCGAGTGCGGAGTTCATCTCCGCGCCAGGTACCTGGGAATCGGCTGCCGACGATGATCCCCTCAACCCTTCTGCTAATCCGCGCTCGTTCATGCTGTCTATTACGCAGCCGTTGCAGGAGGCTTACGGGGATGATGTAAAGGTGTGGACCCTTCCTTATACTGCGCAATTTAAAAATATCAATGCGCAGGAGGAAATGAGCTACGACGATTCCCGTGATGAGGGCACCGCGAAGATGAATGAAGAGCTGCGCGGCATGCATGATAGCTGCCCACAGACTAAGTTCATTTTGAGTGGTTTTTCCCAAGGTGCGGTGATCGCCGGCGATGTGGCCGATGACATTGGCGGTGGCGAAGGTGTAATCCCCGCAGAAAATATCGCGGGCGTGGCGCTGATTGCAGATGGCCGGCGTGAAAACGGCGTGGGCCAAAATCCGGGCCACGAGCTCGGCGGAATTGGTGCCGAGATTGCCTTGGAGCCCGTCTCCGGCCTCGTTCAGCCCATCGTGCCTGGGGCTACCATGCGCGGCGCGCGCCCGCACGGCTTCGGAGAGCTCGCGGATAGAACCTTCCAGATCTGTGCCCCCAATGACACCGTGTGTGATGCGCCCACCGGCGTGGGCAATGGTTTGGAACGCGCCAAGGATTTGATCGGGGCCAATGGGGTGCACGCGCAATACGCCAGCAACGACGGCGTGATTGATGGGACTACTGCGAACCAGTGGGTTGTGGACTGGGCACACGGCGTCATTGACGCCGTGTAATGTGAGGCGCTATAACATCGATATTTTTTAAGACAAAACCATTTACCAAAGGAGAATCGATGGATATACAGCAACTCATGGGGAAGTTCTTTGACACCGAGGGCAATATAGCCCTCCCGGCAGAGCTCACCTTGGCGGGCTTGGCCGAGAACCTCTACCAGGCAGAGACGGATACCTCGCAGGTTGTAATCCGCCAGTGGCTATACGGTGAGGAAGACACCGCCCGTGAGCTCAGCCGCCAGGAGGTCAATACCCGGATCAAAGTGGTGGCAGCGCGCCTACAACAGGTTGCAGAACCGGGAACCCGCGTGGCCATTCTGGCAGGCAACTCTCCCGAATACCTCTTTGGTTTCTTAGGTGCGATGTATGCGGGAATGACCCCGATTCCGCTCTATGATCCGAATGAGCCGGGGCACGCGGATCACCTCAAGGCGGTCTTTGCTGACTGCGAGCCCCCTATCGTGTTGACCAATCGCGTATCGGCCGCGGCGGTGCGCAGCTACTTCTCCACCGAGCGGGAGCGCCCGCGCGTCATCTCCATCAATGCGCTGCCTGATTCCTTGGCGGCGTCGTGGAAGCCGGTCGCTGGCGCGGGCGTGGAGTCCACCGCCTTCCTGCAGTACACCTCTGGTTCAACGCGCACCCCTGCTGGTGTAGAACTGAGCAATCGCGCGATTTTGGTGAATGTGCTGCAGATCTTCCGGGCGGTGAACCTGCAGTTCCCACCGCGCGTGGTCTCGTGGCTGCCGATGCACCACGATATGGGCATCATCTTGGCGCTATTCACCACTATTTTGGGCATCGAATTGGACATGATGACCCCGCGCGATTTCATCCAACACCCCAACCGGTGGGTTGAGCGCATCAGCTGCCAGCCGGGTAAAGAGAAGAATACCTATACCGCCGTGCCCAATTTCGCCTTGGAATTGGCCGCGCGCTACGGCAAGGACGCGGATTTCTCCAACGTTGATGGCATCCTCATTGGTTCTGAGCCGGTGACGGAACCAGCGGTACAGAAGTTCTTAGACACTTTTAGCGTTGACCGCTCGGTGCTGCGTCCGTCCTACGGTTTGGCGGAGGCAACCCTCATCGTCGCTACCGCACAGGATGAAAAGCGCCCCGTCATTTCCCATTTCAACCGCGAAAAGTTGGCGGACGGGCACGCTGTTATTGAAGAAAAGTCCGCTGCAACGGTTGCTTTTGCCTCGAATGGCCAGGGCGTCTCGTTCCAGCACCTGGCCATCGTGGATCCTGAAACTAAGGCCGAGGTCCCAGAGGGCACCATCGGTGAAATCTGGGTGCATGGACAAAATATGGCAACGGGCTACCTCAACCGCCCGGAAGAAACCGCGGCTACCTTCCGCAATACTCTGGACGAGCGCATCCAGGATGGCCTGCCGGAGGATGATTGGTGGATGGCCACCGGTGATCTCGCCACCATCATCGAAGGCGAACTGTATATCACCGGGCGGCTTAAGGATCTCATCGTCATCGCCGGGCGCAATCACTACCCGCAAGATATTGAAGGCACCGTGCAGGACGCATCGGCGCACGTGCGCCCAGATTCCGTCGCCGCCTTTGCCGTAGAGGGCGAAAACTCAGAGTCCTTGGTTCTCTTGGTGGAGCGCGCCGATGATGCGGATCCGTCCGGCGACGCTGCCGCCGGCGAGGCGATTCGCACGGCCGTGACGAAGAATCACGGCATTACCCCGAGCGATATCGTGTGGAAGGCGCCAGGAGAAATTAAGCGCACCTCCTCGCATAAGATTGCCCGCCGCGTGGCAAAGAAGGACTACCAAGCCTAAAGCTGGATTCGGACGTTGAGTTAACAAGGTGACAAAATAGAGCGATATAGGTATTTGTCGTTCTATTAACCCCACTAGGAAAGACGGTTTATGACCATCGAGCAACTTCGTGCATGGCTGCGTGACTGGGTATCCCAGGCCACGGGCGTAGCGGCCGCAGAGATTTTAGATTCCACCCCCCTGGAAAACTATGGTCTTTCCTCTCGAGATGCCGTAGTGCTGTCGGGTGAATTAGAAAATCTTTTAGGCACGCAGCTCGATGCGACGGTGGCGTATGAGTACCCCACGATTGAACTTCTAGCCAATCGCTTGCTTAATGGGCCCGCGGGGCGGCACGACGATGCACCGCGCGTGCAGCGCACAGCTCGCGCTGCACAGGGTACTGATATTGCGGTTATCGGCTTGTCCGGACGTTTCCCAAGCGCTAAAGATGTGCCGGAATTTTGGACCATGCTCGCTGAATCGCGCGCGGGCACAGGGCCGCTGCCGGTGGGGCGGTGGTCTGAGTACAGCGCGGATCCGGTAATGAGCGAGAAGATCGCGCAGCACAATACCGACGGCGGTTATATCGACGATATTGCATCCTTTGACGCGGAGTTTTTCGGCCTATCGCCGCTGGAGGCCGCAAACATGGATCCGCAGCAGCGCATCCTGCTTGAGTTGGTATGGCACGCGCTGGAGAACGCGGGCCTTCCCGCCAATGAGCTGCGCGGCACGCACACGGGGGTGTACATGGGCTCGACCAATAATGATTACGGCATGCTGATTACCGCCGATCCCACGGAGATGCACCCTTATGCACTCACGGGTAATTCCTCGGCAATCGTTGCCAACCGCATTTCCTATGCCCTGGATTTCCGCGGCCCGTCCATCAATGTGGACACGGCCTGCTCGTCTTCCTTGGTTGCAGTCGATCATGCGATCAAGGATCTGCGCACCGGTGCGGCCGATGTAGCGCTGGCGGGTGGCGTGAATATCTTGGCCGCCCCGCACGCCTCCACCGCCTTTTCGGAGCTCGGCGTGACCTCTCCTACCAGCGCCATTCATGCTTTTTCTGATGACGCCGATGGCATCGTGCGTGCCGATGCCGCCGGCGTGCTGGTGCTCAAGCGCCTACAGGACGCGGAGGATGATGGCGATGAAATCCTAGCCGTCCTCAAGGGCTCTGCCGTCAATTCTGATGGCCACTCGAATGGCCTGACTGCGCCTAACCCAGAAGCGCAAGAAGACGTGCTGCGCCGCGCCTACGCGGATGCGGGCGTGGCGCCCGAGGACGTGGATTATGTGGAGGCCCACGGTACGGGCACCATCTTGGGCGATCCCATCGAGGCCAGCGCGCTCGGCCGCGTGCTGGGCGCTGGGCGCGGCATCGAATCGCCCGTGCTCTTGGGCTCTGCCAAGACCAATATTGGCCACTCCGAATCCGCCGCGGGCGTCGTGGGCCTCATCAAAGTCATCGAGGCCATGCGGCACGATATTATCCCGGCGAATATCAATTACGCTGGTCCGAACCGCTATATCGATTTCGTGGCCGAGCGCCTCGAGGTCGTTGAAGACCCGCGCGAGTGGCCGGAATACTCCGGGAAAAAGGTGGCCGGCGTATCGGGCTTTGGCTTTGGCGGCACGAATGCCCACGTCGTCTTGACGGATTACCAAGGCACCCCGCGTACCACCGAGCCGCAGCTATCCACCGACACGGTGGCGCTGCCGGTCTCCGGCCTCTTACCTTCCCGCCGCGCGCGTGCGGCGGGCCTGCTCGCGGATTTCCTCGAGGCAGAACAACCAGACCTAGCAGATGTCGCGCGCACGATCGCGCGCCGCAACCACTCGCGCTCGCGCGCCGTTGTCATGGCCAGCTCCACTGACGAGGCCATTAAGCGCCTGCGCCAGGTGGCCGAGGGCAAGGTGTCTGTCGGCATCGCCGCGGCGGATTCCCCGCAGGTGCAAGGTCCGGTCTTCGTGTATTCCGGCTTTGGTTCCCAGCACCGCAAGATGGCGAAGGACATGATCGCCCTGTCGCCGCTGTTTAGCGCGCGGCTGAAAGAACTCGATGACATCGTGGATTTCGAGTCGGGCTGGTCCATCCTGGACATCGTTGAAGATGATTCCCAAACCTATGACACGGAAACGGCGCAGGTTGCCATCACCGCCATCCAGATCGCGCTGACGGACCTATTGGCCTCCTTCGGCGTGCGCCCGGCGGGCGTTATAGGCATGTCCATGGGTGAAATCGCCGCGGCCTATGCCGCAGGTGGCATTTCCGCGCGGGATGCGATGATTATTGCCTGCCACCGCGCGCGCTTGATGGGCGAGGGAGAGGCATCGCTAAGCGAGGCCGAGCAAGGAGCCATGGCCGTCGTCGAGCTATCCGCCGAGGACATCGCCGCCCTCGATGCAGCCATCGAGCCAGCCGTCTATACCGGGCCCGGCATGACCACCGTGGGCGGTCCCCGCCAGGCGGTGCTGGATCTGGTGGAGAAACTCGACGGGGAAGGAAAATTTGCCCGCGCGCTCAACGTGAAGGCCGCGGGACATACCTCCGCCGTCGACCCGATCTTGGGCGAGCTCGAAGCTGCCATCGCCGGCATGGAGGCCCGCCCGCTGCATACGACCCTCTTTTCCTCCGTGGATAAGGGTGAGGTCTACCGCCCCGGCACCACCGTCCACGATGAGGATTACTGGCTGCGCATGACCCGCTACCCGGTGTATCTGCAGGACGCTACGGAACAGGCCTTTGCTGCAGGGCACACCCAGTTGGTGGAGATTTCGCCGAACCCGGTGGCGCTCATGGGGCTGATGTCTACCGCGTTTGCCGTGGGCAAGGCCGATGCGCAATTGCTGTATAGCCTAAAGCGCAAGGTGGAGCCCACCGAGTCCTTGTTGGATCTATTGAGCAAGCTCTACGTAACCGGAACCCCGGTGAATTTCGCCGCCGCATTGGGCTCGGGCGCGCAGGCAGAAGCGCCGTATACCCAGTTCAACCGCCAGCGCTTCTGGACCAACGCGCGGCCCTCGGCCGGGGTTTCCGGCTTGCCCGGTACTCGCGTGAACCTGCCGGAGGGCAAGGTGGCCTTTTCCACCAACGCGGATCAGGCCCCGTCCACGCTGGCCATCGTGGAGGCCGCCGCAGAAGCGGTGCAGCCTGGGGCGCACATCGTGGCCGCGGAGGAACACCGCGATCTCCCTCCGTACGGGGAAATAACCACCGTGGTCACCACGTCCATCGGCGGCATGTCCATCGCCGTCTACAGCGTGCAGGACACCCGGACGGAGTTCTTGGCGGAAGGTTTTGCCTCCGGCTTGGACTTGGGCGCGGGTGCGATCCCCGGGGTCGCAGCGGTGCCAGAGGGCAGCGCCGCCCCGGAGCCGACTGCCGATGACGCGAATGTAGACGCGGTGCGCTGGGATCCGCGCCAAGAAACCGTCGAGGACCGCCTGGCGCTTATCGTGTCCGAATCCATGGGATATGACGTCTCGGATCTGCCGCGCGAGCTGCCGCTGATTGACCTGGGCCTCGATTCCCTGATGGGCATGCGCATTAAAAACCGCGTGGAAAATGACTTCCAGATTCCACCGCTGCAGGTGCAGGCGCTTCGCGATGCCTCCTTGGCAGACGTCATCACCATGGTTGAGGAAGCCGTTGCCGGCGGCCGCATTGATAACAGTGAGAACAGTGCCGATGCTGCGTCGACTACCGAGTCCGCGGCACCCGCAGCAGACGAGACCACCCAAGACTCGGAGCAGGGCGTGGGCGTCGCCCCGCGCGATGCCTCTGAACGCATGGTCTTTGGCACGTGGGCAAGCATTACCGGCAAGGCCCCGGCGGGCGTGACCTCGCCGCTTCCGGAGATCTCTGAGGAAGCGGCAGCACAGATCGCCGAGCGTTTGCGCGAGCGCGCCCACATCGATGTCACCGCGCAGCAGGTTCTCGACGCCGAAGCACTGGAAACCTTGGCTGACCTGGTCCGTGAGGGCCTTGAGACCGAGGTGGAGGGAAATATTCGCGTCCTGCGCGAGGCCGATGGCCCAGCCGTATTCATGTTCCACCCGGCCGGTGGAACCACGGTGGTCTATCAGCCGCTGACCCGGCGGCTGCCAGCGGATGTCGCCGTTTACGGCGTCGAAAGGATTGAAGGCTCCTTAGAGGAGCGCGCCGCAGCCTATATTGAGGATATCGTTCGCTCTGCGCGCGGCCGCAAGGTCGTCCTTGGCGGTTGGTCCTTTGGTGGCGCCTTGGCCTATGAGGTGGCCTACCAGCTGGCAGAGCGCAGCAAGCGCGGGGAAGAGAGCGCCGAGGTCGCCTTCATTTCCTTGCTCGATACCACGCAGCCCTCCCACCCGGCACCGGATACGCCGGAAGAAACCCGCGCCCGGTGGGAGCGCTACGCTGCCTTTGCCAAGAAGACCTACGGCCTAGACTTCGAGCCGCCGTACGAGATGCTGGAAACCATGGGCGAGGATGCCTTGATGACCATGCTGGCGGAATTCTTGGCCACTACGGATGCCTCCGAACACGGCCTATCCGCCGGCGTCCTGGAGCACCAGCGCGCGTCCTTCGTGGATAACCAGATTTTGGCCAAGATCGATTTCCACCGCTGGGCCGATGTCAGCGTTCCCGTGCTGCTTTTCCGCTCCGAGCGGATGCATGACGGTGCGATCGAGCTGGAGCCGCGCTACGCTGAGATTGATCCGGATGGCGGCTGGGGCGTTATCGTTAAGGATCTAGATATTGTGCAGCTGCCCGGCGATCACTTGGCAGTGCCGGACGAGCCAGCCATTGGCATCGTGGGCAAGCATATGAACGATTGGATCGAGGAGAAGATACGTGGCGGCCAAGCAAACAACCGCTGAGAAACTCGCCGACCTGCGCAAACGCCTAGAAGAGGCGCAAGATCCAGGCAGCGAGCGTTCCCGCACACGCCGCGACGAGGCAGGCCGTACCACCCCTCGCCAGCGCATCAACGAGCTCTTGGATGAAGGTTCCTTTGTGGAAACCGGTTCCTTGGGCAAGACCCCGGGTGACCCGGAGGCCATCTATTCCGATGGTGTGGTTACAGGTTATGGCCGCGTATCCGGCCGGCCTGTGTGCATTTATGCCCACGATAAGACGGTCTACGGCGGTTCCGTGGGCGTGACCTTTGGCAAGAAGGTCACCGAGATCATGGATATGGCCATCAAGATTGGCTGCCCGGTCATCGGCATCCAAGATTCCGGTGGCGCCCGCATCCAAGACGCTGTGACCTCGCTGGCCATGTACTCCGAAATCGCCCGCCGTCAGCTGCCGCTTTCTGGCCGCAGCCCGCAGATTTCCATCATGATGGGTAAATCCGCCGGTGGCGCGGTCTACGCGCCGGTGACCACTGACTTTGTCATCGCTGTGGATGAGGAAGCGGAAATGTATGTCACCGGCCCCAACGTCATCCGTGAGGTTACCGGTGAAGACGTCACCTCCGCTGAACTCGGCGGTGCCCGCCAGCAGGAGCTGAACGGCAACGTCTCTGCCGTGGTGGATTCTGAGGAAGACGCCTTTGACATGGTGCGCGATATTTTGGATCACCTGCCGCTGACCTGCTTTGACGAGTCGCCGACCTTCCCCGCTCCTTCCGATGCCGAAATCATCGAAGACGAGGATCTAGATTCCTTCATGCCGGATGACACCAACGCCGGCTACGACATGATGGATTTGCTCACCCAGCTTGGCGATGACGATGAGCTCATCGAAATCCAAGAAAACTTCGCGCCGAATATGATCACCGCCTTTGGCCGCATCGACGGCAAAACGGTGGGCTTTGTGGCCAATAACCCCATGCACTTGGCCGGCTGCATCGATGCCGATGCCGCCGATAAGGGCGCGCGATTTATCCGCATCTGCGATGCCTATAACGTTCCGCTCGTCTTCGTCGTCGATACGCCTGGCTACCTGCCGGGCGTAGAGCAGGAGAAGGTGGGCCTGATTCACCGCGGTGCGAAGTTTGCCTTCGCGGTCGTGGAGGCGACCGTGCCGAAGGTCTCGCTCATCGTGCGCAAGGCCTACGGCGGCGCCTATGCCGTCATGGGGTCGAAGAACTTAAGCGGCGATATTAACTTGGCGTGGCCTACCGCGCAGATCGCCGTCATGGGCGCGGCCGCCGCCGTGGTCATGATCGCAGGCAAGCAGCTCGAGGCCGCCGAGACCCCAGAGCAGCGCGAGATGACCAAGAAGATGTTCATGGACTTCTACGATGAGACCATGACGGCACCCTACGTTGCGGCGGAACGCGGCTACCTCGATGCCATGATTCAGCCGAATCAATCGCGCATTGCCCTGCGCCAGGCGCTGCGGCAATTGGCTACGAAGTCGGCGCATGACCTGCCCAAAAAGCACAATATTGCGCCGATGTAACGCGGTGCTACGGCGTCGCGATACCTAAATAAGAGTTTCGTGACAGCTGAAGGAGAATCCCTTGTTTAATTTGCTCTACGCTCTCGACCTGATTGGTGAGATCATTGGCTACGCTTACTGGGCGTACAACCAGTTCGCAGCGGGCGTGCCAATCAACGTGCCGTTCTAAGCTGAGAATATTTCGCACATATTTAAGGCTTCGAGGCTTGTTTGCCTCGGAGCCTTTTTACATGGTGTAGGGGGAGAGCAAGTATTTACTGGCTTCCCTTCTCGTGCTGTAGGGTGGCGTCGATCGCTTTTACTGATTCGATGATGTGCGGGATGGTACCGGTCGGGTGAGTGTGGGCGTTATTGGGGATGAAAGTGACATCGGTGCCGCGCTCAGTCCATTCATCGACGAGCTTTTCAGCGGTAGAAAACGGAATAACGTCGTCACCGCGGCCATGCGTGATGACGACTGGAATAGCGGGTGCATCGTAGCCAATATGCTGCTCTGCCAGTATCGATTTGAAAGGCTCGCTGTCAATAAAGTCCTGCACGTTCCTGCCATCGTTGCTGATCCGCTCCACGGTAGTGTCGGCGGTTTTAAGAAGCCCCATGGTGCAGGTATTCGTCGCATCCTGTAGCTTTCGTGTGCCCCTGTCATTGAGATGCGAGTACAGATCCTCGCCATAGGAGTTGCTTAGTCCCAAAAGGGCATACGCCTCGAAGAGGAAATACAATGATCCATCGAGGGCAGAAGGCAACAACGTTAGATCTGTTGGGGCAGCACCAATAGTCGCAAGCTTGATGTTGAGCTCCGGAGCATAGTCGTCATATAGCTCGGCGGCAGCGGCAGCGGCTCCTCCGCCTTGGGAATAGCCATTGATGAATACTGGGTTGGATTCGTTAATGTCCCAGCCATCCAGTTGCTGCGCAGCTCGAATGCTATCGAGGACCGTATGGCCTTGGGATGCACGATCCATGTACGTGTGCATGCCAGGGGTGCCAAGGCCCTCGTAGTCGGTGAGTACTACGGCATAGCCCTTCTTAAGGTACTGATGGAAATAGAACTGCTCGTAGTCTCCTACCCCGTCTGCAATTTTACGAGATGCGGCACAGCGGTCCGCTAAACCTTGGGTTCCCGGCGCAAATGCTACGACAGGGCGTGGGCCTTCTCCGCCCCACTCGGCCTTGGGCTCAATGACCATCCCGCTTACTTGGATCTTTTCTCCAGAACGGTTGGTGGAAGAATAGAGTATGCGGTCTGCCTTATAGGGGCCGACGTTGCTGATGCCAAGTGGATTTTTGGGGTTGCGCACAGATTCTGATCGGAAGAGCTGTCCTGGCTCCGAGGAATCGAGGTCTACCGGATCATGATAGAAAGCAGTGTATTGGTCTCCAATATGGTCACCTGAACCCAACAGCCCTGATGAAAGGGGAGGGAGTTTGGAGGCTTCTTCGGCCATTGATGCCGCCTCTTGTGAATCTTCAGCGGGTCCTGAGCTTTTAAGTGCCTCGTCAATAAAAGAGGATTCTGGAAGCTCTGAATTCTCTTCAATCGGTGGAGCCGATTCGACAGAATCGATAGCGCCGGCGACAGGGGAAGCGGCAGTGATGAGAACCCCTGAGGCCACAAGCGCTAGATAGTTACGGGTTGCAGCTTTCACTACGGGAGCCTTTCAACTTCTTGTAGGGATAATTGAGCGGTATCCGATTTTGAAATTCTGTGTTCGGATACGGGCAATTATTCACTAAAAGCTTTTCCCGTACTATTAGTTTGAAATGTTATTTTGAGCCGATCACCCCTACAAGAGGCGAGGTGGACAGCGCAAAGCCAAAAACTGATGATTGAATTTGACTGATGTGTGCCCTAGGGAAAGCGTCTTTCCCATGGGATGGGCGTATTTATTTACGGGCAAATAGCCGCCAGCCAAAGAAGAACAGGGCGGACATCACGGTCGCAACGATGAGGAAGCTCCAATGGGGCAGGCGGCCATTGACCATGATCCACAGGGCCATGCCGCCGATGATGGCAGACAGCCAGACTACAACGCCCTCTTTCCACTTGCCCTGGACCTTTGTGGCGAGGATGATGGCCCAGCCGATGAGCGCGCCTACCGCCCAAGGCCAGAAGGCATCGACCCAGCTGGAAAAGCTCAATCCGCCGTGGGCGAGGCGGGCGGAGATGGCGAAAATCATCAAGGCGATGATGTCAATGAGCGGAGCGATACGCGTGGAAGTCATACGGTTTCCTTTTCTTTTTCTTTACGGGATAGCGCGGCGTAGGTAATGCCCTTGCGGGCATAGTGCCAGAAGTAAATGATCCAGCCAATAGCGGTGATGAAGGCAAAAGAGATAAGGCGGTAGATGATCGCCGTGCTGGTGGCATCGACTGCGGTCATGCCCGTGGCCACGAGCGTGGCGATGATCGCCGCTTCCACCGTGCCGAGACCCGCCGGAGTGACCTGGGCGGAGCCGGCCAGCTTGGCGGTGAGATAAGCCAGCGCGACGCCGGCGATGGTGGTGGTGTTATCGGCCGAGTCGGTCGTGGGCATTTGGCCGGTCACGGCCCAGACGCAGCCCCAGAGCGCGACCATGTCAATGAGCCGGTTGGCCAAGGAGTAGAACGACGCCCAGGCGAATTGCCGGCGGGTGAGGTGCACTTCCTTGAGGCTCTCTACGTGCTCGAGCAGTGCTTCGCGCTTGGAACCCTTTATCAGCCGCTGCTTTTTTACCCAGCGCTCGAGCGTTTCGGGGTGGTTGCTTAGCCAGAAGAGCCCGCCGGAGAGCGCCAGCATCGCTGCCAATGTGCCGATGAGGGACCACAGGGCCATATCGGCATTGAGGAAGAGCACGCCGCCGAGCCCAATAAGCACCAGCCACAGGGTGGAAATGGCCGATGACAGCACAAAGAACCAGCCGCACAGGACCACCGAGGCGCCCCAGGTGCGCTGCACGTGGAAGGTCAAAATGGCAGAAAAGGCTGGGCCTGCGGGCATCGTGGTGGACCAAGAATTGGATGCAAAGGTAAGGGCGGCGGTTTCCGTCGCTTCCACCTCCACGCCACCGGCCCGGATAAGCAGGCGCATGACCTCACCCATCGCCACGACGGAGAGGATAGAGGCAACGACCACGAGCGTTACCGGCCCTGGTTCGGCGTGGGAGAGCCGGGAGAAGCCTTCGCTTAAAAAGTCCAGCTCATCGCGGAAGACGTAGATGAGGATGGCCAGGACTATGAGCGAGGCGATAACTTGCAGCCAATTTTTCAATTATTTATCTCCTTCGAGGCGCCGCTTTAACTCACTGAAGGGAACGGTCTTCCCACGGCGGGTGGTACTACCAGAAAGCCTAGTGGTCAAGTGATGCAGCCAGCTAGGCGCCCACCAGTTATCCTCGCGCAGCAGGTGCATGACGGCGGGTACGAGGAGCATGCGGACAATTGTGGCATCGATAAGCAGAGCAAAAATCATGCCGTACGCGATGTATTTCATCATCACGATATCGGAGAAGCCGAACGCGCCCGCCACCACGATCATAATCAGGGCCGCCGCCGTGATGATGCCGCCAGTATGCGCGGTACCGGCCGCGATGGCCTCGTCCGTGGAATCGCCGCGCCGGCGCGCCTCCACCATGCGGGAGACCAAAAAGACCTCGTAGTCGGTGGACAGTCCATAAATGATGGCGATGATCAGCACCAGAATGGGGCTCATCAGCGGGCCGGGCGAGAAGTTCAGCGCGCCAGAGCCCACGCCGATGACGAACATGAGCGTGAGGATGCCCAGGGTGGCGCCCAGGGTCAACAGCGTCATGACAATGGCCTTAATCGGCAGCACGAAAGAGCCAAAGACTAATGCCATGAGGATGAAGGTGGCGAGTACGACGTACAGCGCCATCCACGGCAGCTTGTGGAAGAGGGCATCGAGCGACTCGACCTCCATGGCTGGCGTGCCGCCGACATACAGGTTGACGCCCTCGGGCGCTTTGACGTCCTCGAGTTCGTGGACGATTTGTGCGTAGTCCTCGCGGTCCTTAATGCCCGCCGAAAGGACCGTGGTGCCGTCCTTGGTGGCGGTCGATGGCCCCATGGGCTCGGTAAGGCCGTCGAGGCCGCGGACTTGCATGACGACATCGACAAGCTGCTCGTTGGTGGCGCCTTCCACCACGAGCTTGACCGGCTCGGTGCGGAAGGCAGGGAACTCGTCGTTGAAGGTATCCTGCGCCACGCGGGTGTCGTGGTTGGGTGGCAGGTAGGTCTCGTTGATGCCGCCGAAGGTGATGCTCATGATCGGCAGTGCGAGCGCAATGAGCAGGCCACAGATGGCCAGGGTCAGGCCCTTGGCGCGGCGCATGGCCCAGCGCGGCAGCTTGTACCACCAGGTGTCCTGAATGGTGCGGGCCGTGCGGGAGGTACGGCGTACCGACCACAGGTCGATCTTGGGCCCGAGCATGCCAAACAGGGCCGGCAAGACGGTGACGGACAAAAGGGCCGCCAGGCCGACGGCGGAAATCGAGCCATAGGCAACGGACTTCAAGAAGGCCTGGGGGAAGAGGAAGAGCCCAGAGAGCGCGACGGCGACCATCGCCGCGGAAAAGACCACGGTCTGCCCGGCGGTGGCGGTGGTGGTGGCCACGGCATCCTTGGTGAAGCTTCCCTTGTTCAGTTCCTCGCGGAAGCGGGAGACCATAAATAGGCCGTAATCGATGGCCAGGCCCAGCCCCAGCAGCGTGACCACTGCCTGGGCAAAGACGTTGACCTGCAGGAAACCGGCCAGGACGGCCAAAATGCCCAGCGAGCCCAGGATGGATAGGCCACCGACGATAAGCGGCATGAACGCCGCCACTACGGAACCAAAGACCACCAGAAGCAGCAGGCCAACGAGCGGGAGCGCGGCCTTTTCCGCGCGCGCAATATCTTCTGCCATGCCTTCATCGAGTGCGTCTGCCACGGCCGTGGCGCCGGCAACCTCGACCGGCGCGGAGGTATCCGTCAGCGCACCCTCGATGGCGCGGAAATCCTTCAGCGTTTGTTCGTCATCGCCCTTGAGCCCAATGGCGGCAAAGGCTAGCGAGTGATCATCATTGACCAGGTTGGGATTTTTGCTATCGAAATAGCTGGTGACAGAGTCAATCTGGTCCGGGTAATCCTCTTTGAGCTGCGCCAAGTGCTCCTTGGCGGCATCGAAGTTCTCATCGGGCGAGCTAAAGAGCAAAATCACGTCGCCGGAATTATCGCGGCCGAACGTTTCTTGTTCGATTTGCGCCGCGCTTGTCGATGCCGCCTTCGGGTCCTCCCAGCCCTCCTGGCTCATGCGTTCCTCGAGCTGGGTTCCAAAGCCTACGAAGAGGGCAAGGATGGCACCGAGGATGACGATGGGAATGACCTTGCGGTGCGCGTAGGAAAATCGTCCCCATTTTTCAAACATGTGGGGTAAGCCTCCTAGCTATTATTTAGTAGCGCAGCCAGCGGGCGGAATGGCTGGAGCCATGCACCACCTTCAGGCAGGTTATCCAGGTTGACGCGGGGCAGCGGCTCGCGGAAGACGCCGTCAATATCTTCTAAGTCAACGAACTCGATCTCGGGGTGGCCCACGGCCCAAGAGGCATGTTCGTGGAAACCCAGGACGGTAACAGGCAGGCCCTCATCAATGAGCTCTTCTAACAAGGGCTGAAAGTTCTGACCATCGGCAGAGGCCACCACGACGCCGGCGAGATCATCGCGCAGTTTTTCAATGTGGTCGATCATATCCGGATCCACGTCATCATCCTCGTGGATCTTCGGCTTGGCAAAGACGCCAAAGCCCACGTTGCGGATGGCCTCTACCCACGGGCGAATCACATCGGCGCCGCCGGGGGAGACATTGGTAAATACTGCGGCCTGCGGATCCGCATCGACACCCACCGCGCGGTAGACCAGCCACCGGCCGATGGCATCAAAACGCGGGCGGTGTGCCGCGGTGGGGCGCCCGCCGAGCAGCGAGCCGAGCCCCATATCCATATTGGGTGCGTCCCACACCAGTAGATAGGTGCTCATTTACTTCTTCTCCCACAGGTATTCAGTAATGATGTGTTCTTTATCTAGGCCCTTGCCCTCAAACTTGGTGATGATCTGGCGATCCACCAATTGCGGGCAACCCGGCCACGGCCAGCCCTTGTACTCCAGGCTGGGCTCAACGTGCACGAGCTCATCTATCCATTCGGCATAACCGGCGTGATCGGTCGCAACGTGCAGGACGCCACCCTTCTTTAATCGGGAGGCAAAGAGGTTGAGCGTGCCAGATTGGATGATGCGGCGCTTGTGGTGGCGCGCCTTGGGCCAGGGGTCCGGGAAGAAGACGCGGATGCCGTCGAGGGATTCCGGGGCAATCATGCGCACCATGACCTCCACGCCATCGCCACGAATCATGCGGATATTATCGATGCCCTCGCGCTCCACCTGCCCCATGAGCTTGGCCAAACCGGGCTTATAGAGCTCTACCGCGATGATATTGGTGTCTTGCTCCAGCGGCGCCATGGCCGCGGTGGAGGTACCGGTGCCGGAGCCGATTTCCACGATGGTCTTGGCGCCGGTGCGGCCGAACCACTCATCGACATCGATAAGCTCATCGCTTAAGACGCGGCCCAGCTCGGGCCAGCGTTGCTCAAAAAGCTGGTGCTGGTTATCCGTGAGCTTGCCGCGGCGGAAGGTGACATTGCCCAGGCGCGGGTAGTCCAGGTCATTATCAAAGACCGCATTGAAGTCCGTTTGCGGCGGGCGGCCCGGCGGCATTTCTCCGGCAGGGGTGTTTTGAGAATTATCCGTGCTATTCATTGCGCCCTATTTTTCCCTGTCCAGGCATGGCAAGCAATATGCCGCGCCGGGTATTTTCCCCACCGTATGGGGGAGGGAGGATAACTGGTGGATTCTGCGGGGGTGGTTCTTTGTGGCATAGAATGGGTAAATAGGAAACTTTAATACCCCCGAAATGGTGTGGAGAAAATCACGCTTGATATCACAATTATCCACAGTGTGCTCGGTAAATGTCCGCTCACGGCGGTGGATATAACCGGAGTGGGAAAAATGACACTTAATGTGACCAATATTTTGTCTTTGCCGGTTAATCTGGAGGCGGAAGGCAAAGTTGGGCCGTGATATGCCCCGATTTTCACATCCTATCCAGAGGAGAATTTTTCATGACCGCCACCATTCAGGGCCTCGTTGGAGAGCTGCCTACAGACAATCAAGAACTGATCGATTGGATTAATGAAAGCATTGAGCTTTTCCAGCCGGACGAGGTGGCTTTTGTGGATGGCTCACAGGAAGAGGCTGACCGCCTCGCCGCAGAGCTGGTCGATAAAGGCACCCTCATCAAGCTCAATGAGGAAAAGCGCCCGAATTCCTACTTGGCGCGGTCCAACCCTGCGGACGTTGCCCGCGTGGAATCCCGCACCTTCATCTGCACCTCGAAGGAAAAAGATGCAGGCCCAACCAATAACTGGGCACCGCCAAAGGCCATGAAGGAAGAAATGACGGAGGCCTTCCGTGGATCCATGAAGGGCCGGACCATGTACGTCGTTCCTTTCTGCATGGGCCCGATTAGCGATCCAGAGCCCAAGCTCGGCGTGCAGTTGACCGATTCCGCTTATGTGGTCTTGTCCATGCGCATCATGACCCGCATGGGCGCAGAAGCACTGGACAAGATCGGTACGGACGGCGATTTCGTCCACGCCCTCCACTCCGTCGGCGCCCCGCTGCAGCCAGGCGAAGAGGACGTTGCTTGGCCATGCAACGACAATAAGTACATCACCCAGTTCCCAGAGACCAAGGAGATTTGGTCCTACGGTTCCGGCTACGGCGGCAACGCCATCCTGGCCAAGAAGTGCTACGCGCTGCGCATCGCGTCCGTCATGGCCAAGGAAGAAGGCTGGATGGCTGAGCACATGCTCATCCTGAAGCTGACGAACCCTGAAGGAAAGAACTACCACGTCGCCGCCGCATTCCCATCCCAGTGCGGTAAGACCAACCTGGCCATGATCACCCCCACCATTCCGGGCTGGAAGGCCGAGGTCGTGGGCGATGACATCGCCTGGCTGCACCTGCGCGAGGACGGCCTTTACGCTGTGAACCCGGAAAACGGATTCTTCGGCGTTGCCCCTGGCACCAACTACGACTCCAACCCGATCGCCATGGATACCATGAAGCCGGGCAATACCTTGTTCACCAACGTTGCGCTTACCGATGACGGCGACGTCTGGTGGGAGGATATGACCGAGGAGGCACCAGAACACCTCATCTCTTGGACCGGTGAGGACTGGACGCCGGCATCGTCCACCAAGGCCGCCCACCCGAACTCCCGCTACTGCGTACCGATTTCCCAGTGCCCCACCGCCGCGCCGGAATACGACGACTGGAAGGGCGTCAAAATCGATGCCATCCTCTTCGGCGGCCGCCGCAAGACCACGGTTCCGCTGGTCACCCAGTCCTTCGACTGGAACCACGGCACCATGATCGGTGCACTGCTGTCCTCCGGCCAGACCGCAGCGGCAGAGGGCGAAGTAGGCGCGCTGCGCCACGACCCGATGGCCATGCTGCCGTTCATGGGCTACAACGCCGGTGACTACCTGCAGCACTGGATTGACATGGGTAAAAAGGGCGGCGACCGCATGCCAGAGGTCTTCCTGGTTAACTGGTTCCGCCGCGGCGACGACGGCCGCTTCCTGTGGCCAGGCTTTGGCGAGAACTCCCGCGTTCTTAAGTGGATCATCGACCGCATCGAAGGCAACGTGGAGGCCGAGGACACGGTGGTCGGCCGTACTGCCCGCGCCGAGGACATCGACTTGGAAGGCCTTGACTTCGATATCGACGACGTTCGCGCCGCCCTTGACGTTGACCCGAAGGAATGGCAAGGCGATATGCAAGACAACGCCGAGTACCTGAACTTCTTGGGCTCCCGCGTGCCTGAGGAAGTGTGGAACCAATTCCGCGCCCTGAAGAAGCGCGTGGAGGACGCCGCTTCCTAACGCGTTCATCCGCGGTAAATCCCGCATAAAGCTAACCCCAGCAGCGTAAAGCTCTGGGGTTAGATCTTTGTTGGGGTTAAACAACACATTCTGTGGTTTAGACCTCGGAACGATTCCTGCACTACGAAAGTGGGAATAAATCGTCTCTAGGATTGGTCACGGGTCCAACAGGGCCCCTCGGCGAGTGCCCCAACCGGTGAGGACTGGAACGTCGTTATTCGAGGAGCTTGCTGTAGTGTGGGCGAGCTTTCATTACATGGATTAATAGTTCGTCCCCGTCGGAGGCAACAACGACGACGGTGTCCAGTAGTCGAGCGTGTGTATCAAAACCGAAACGGAGTTCTCGCCATTGGTTAGGGTCATCGTCAAGAGGCTCTATCCACAGTGGATAGGAAGCTGCATGGATTCCGTCGGTTTCTGCGATACCGTGCTTTGTGGCGGATTTGGCTGTTCTCGTGCCGCCGTGAGGGCGTTGATTGCTTGGCGGACAAGCTCAGATCGGGTGAGATTCTTTTCCGTAGCTAGGCGATCTAGGGCGCTAAGTTCATCGGTAGTCAGGCGTACAGCGACGACCTGAGCAGGCTCTGCTCCGCGACCGGGGCGTCCACGTCCGCGCTTTTTCAACATTTCTGGGTCGTAGCCTTCTTCTGCTTCGGAAACCCAATTGTCGAGTTGGTCTTGAGTGATGTTCACAGGCATGAAAATATCGTATAACGAAAATTGTGCGCTGTCGATATGAAGCGTTGTGAGTTTAGGTCCTACCTCGGCTACTGAACTAGCGCTTCTTTCTCCCGCTGCGCAGGGACTCCTTAGCCCGATAGTCCCGCTAGGGCCGTGATTGCTACGACCGTGTTATTTGCAATGTGAATGCACAGGGGAGCGGTAAGTGTCTTGAACCAGAGGCGTGCTAGCACCAAAAAGGTGCCAAAGAATGCGATGTAGAGCATTACTGCGGGGATGCCGTGTGCGAGGGCGAAGACAGCGACGGTGATAAGCGCTGCTGCCCAGGTGGGCATGGAATTTTGCAGCCAATCCAATAGGACGCGGCGAAAGGCCACCTCTTCTACGAGGGGAATGACAAGCGCGGTGCTGAGTACCACCATGATGGTGGCGGCGGGGCTGATCTTTAGTCCGGCGGAAAGGTTATTGCCGGCTGGTTCGCTGCCCAGGAGTGCATTGACGGCACCCGTGGCCGCACCAGAGCCCAGGATGGCGAGGGGAATCCACCACAGCAGGTGCCATAAGGAATGCTCGGCTTTCACAAACCCGGCATCGCGCCACGACCAGCCCAAGCGGCGGGAAAATCCGTACCAGACCGTTACCAAGCCGAAGAAGGCACCGCCGACGGCGATGCCAAAGGCGACCCAGGAACCGCTCTTTGTAATGAGGCCACAGGCGATGCCAATGAGTGCCGCACCGGCAAATGTGGCGACGACGCTGGCCACGGCCCACCCCAGGTGAGCTGCGCGAACGGTGGGGGAGAGCTGTGAGCGCTGTAGTTGGTCCGGCATGCTGGGCAGTATAGTAGGACAACCTCGGTGCGAGCTGTGGCGCGGCCTAGTCCGGCTGCAGTACCAACGTCAGGTTGGACACGGCGAATTCGCGCAGGCCAGGAACCTTAGTCAGCCACCACGCCCAGCTGGGATGGTAGCGCGGAAAGGCGAGCTTTAGCGCGCCGGTGGACTCGGCCCAGGTGAGGCCTGCGGAGCAGGGGACATTAAATAGTGAGGTGCCAAAGACATTCTTGGGCGGGTGCCCATTGCGGCGGGTATAGCGGTCGCGGGCGAATGCACCGCCGACGTAGTGCTCCCACAGCCCGGTTTCGTGGCCGCCGAAGGGGCCGAGCCAGACGGTATAGCTCATGATGCACAGGCCGCCGGGGCGGGTAACGCGCAACATTTCTTTACCCATATCCCACGGGCAGGGGATATGTTCGGCGACGTTAGAGGAATAGACCACATCGAAGGAATCGTCCGCGAAGGGCAGGCGCGTGCCATCGCCGCGCACGGAATTGCTGAGGTGGATATTGGCCGCCGACATTTCCCCGGCATCGGGCTCAAGGCCAACGTAGGACGCGCCGCGGTCCGCGAAGGCGGCGGCAAAATAGCCGGGGCCGCCGCCTACGTCGAGCACGAGGGCATCGGCAAGCGGCACGCCCAAATCGCGGCCCAAGTTTTCCACCAGCCTGGCCGTATCTTCTGCCAGGCCGCCGTAGAAAATATCGGGGCGGGTTTGCTCGAAGCGGAAAGAGCGCAGCAGCGCCCAGGAGCGGGAGAGCGTGGCCATGTCGCGGGTGTGTTTCATAAACCACTAGGCTAATACCCCACGATGAAAATTCTTTTACTATGCTGGCGCGATTCCACCCACCCGCAGGGCGGTGGCTCCGAGCGTTACCTCGAACGCGTGGGGGAGTACCTAGCGGCGCAGGGCCACGAGGTGGTCTTTCGCACCTCTAAGCACATGAATGCGGCGCGCCGGGAGGTCCGTGATGGCGTGCGCTATAGCCGCGGCGGTGCCAAGTTTGGCGTGTACCCGCGCGCGTGGGCGGCCATCGCGGCCGGGAGATTGGGCTTGGGGGATCTGCGCGGTATTGACGTGGTCATCGATACCCAAAACGGCATTCCCTTCTTCGCGCGGTTGATTTACGGCGCGCCGACGGTGCTTCTTACCCACCATTGCCACCGCGAGCAATGGCCCGTGGCCGGTCCGGTGCTCGGGCGGCTGGGCTGGTTCTTGGAATCGCGCGTGGCACCGCGGGTATATCGGGATTCGACCTACGTCACGGTCTCGCAGGCCTCGCGCGAGGATTTGGAGGCGCTCGGCATTGACGGCGCGCGGATCATCGCCAATGGCCTAGACCCCATTCCGGCGCACGTGCCTTCCCTCGAGCGCGAGGCGGATAAGCACCTGGTGACACTCTCGCGGCTAGTCCCACACAAGCAGATCGAGCACGCCATGGATACGGTGGCGCGCACGCCGGGCGCGGTTTTGGATGTGATTGGCTCGGGCTGGTGGGAGTCGAACCTGCGCGATTATGCCGAAAAGCTCGGCGTGACGGATCGCGTGCGTTTTCGCGGCCAGGTGACGGAAGACTATAAGCACGCCTTGCTCGCGCGTGCCGATGCCCACCTCATGCCCTCCCACAAAGAGGGTTGGGGCCTTGCCGTCATGGAGGCCGCCCAACATGGGGTTCCCACGGTAGGTTATGCGTTTGGCCTGCGCGATAGCGTAATCGATGGCGAGACCGGGATCCTTGTAGAAGAAGAGGGCGATTTCGTGGCGGCCACCCAAGAGTTATTGGAGAACGCAGAGCTGCGCCGGCGCCTAGGGACTAATGCCCGGGAGTTTGCCGCGCGCTTTTCGTGGGACAAGACCGGCGCTGCCTTTGCGCAATTGCTCCAAGGCTTAGTAGCGGGGCGGTCATCCACAGGGCGGTAAGCGCCCACGGCAGCTCGGGGCGCGGGGCGTTGGTCTCTGCGGCGATGGCGCCATCAACCACCACGACGCCCACGCCAAGTTCCGCAAGGCCTGCCATATCTTGGTCCTGCCAGGCGCGCAGCGCCGCGCGGTACTGCGGCGAGGCCTGATCGATGACCTCACCGTCCACGCTGAGCTCGCCGGATTCCACCATGGGCACGGCCTTGGAATAGGGATCGACCGCGACTCCCGGGGTGTCTTCCGTATGCGCACCGCTATTTCCCGTGGGAATCTCCACCAAATTGGGCCGCTCCGGAAAGAATGCCAGGCGGCCGTCGATATCGTGCACCAGCTGCTCATCCACCCCGGTATCGCGGGGAGAAAGCACGGCAAGGCGGGACGGGGCAGGCAGAACCTGAATCGTGGCGGCCACTAGCGCCAGCGCGGCTGGAATCTGTGGCAGCGCACCGATGGAGGCAACGTATAGCGGCAGCGCGAGCATCGTGAGTTTGTGGCTATCGCGCAAGAGTCCCGCCCCCGGAACGTTATCGATGGCCCATTCCAGCATGCTGGGCAGTAGCCAACACGCCAGCGCCCCGCCGAGTCCTAGGGCGGCCAGGATGGTCAAGCGCGCCGGGACGCGGTGCGCACCCGCCAGCGCGAGAACTGCGACGAAGAGCCCGAATACGGCTAAGCCCACGGCCGCTTCGCCATTCCAGATTCCGCCGAGGCGTAAAAGCGCGCCCACCGTGCCCACGTGTTCTTCTGCCCGCGGGGAAAAGGCCGCGACGGCGGCTGCGGCATCGCCGGGCACGCTGGGTTGGAAAAGGCCTGGAACCAGCCACGGCAGCCACAAGAGGCAGCCCGCCAGGGAGACCCGCTTCCGGCAGGTAAAAAGGGCGGTGACCACAGCCAATAGCCCACCGGTGGGGGTAAGGGACGCCCCCCACATGGCGATCAACGCCAGCCAGCTGTGGCGGCGCCCCGCCCAGGCGATGACCGGGAGCAGCCAAGCGACAATGGCCAGGGACCATTGACCTTGTAAGAGGCGTTCGATGACAAAGGGGTTGGCCACCGCGATGGTCATCGCGGCCAGCGCCGCTATCGTGGTGCGAGACCACACCGCCGCGGTGAGCGCGGCGGCCCCGGCGGCGGCAAAGATGAGCACCCGGGCGGCCCACGCGCCGCCGAGTAAGGCTAAAAACCCATCTTGGGGTGCGTTGCGGGCAGGCAGGCTTCCCCCGCCCAGCGCGGATGGGGTAAGCCCTGGATCGTTTAAGAGCACCATATCGCGCCAGAGGAACTCGCCGGGCAGCGCGAAGGGCCAGCACACCGCGGCCACGAGAATAATTCCCCACAGCCCGAGGAGGACGCGCCTAGGCGTGTGCGGCATCATGGGCGTCACGGTGGCGGCGCATGTACTGGTAGGCGGCGAAAATGAGCAGGGAAACACCGATGGCCTTGCCCAGCCAGCCAACGGCCATAAGCCCTCGGATGGCGTAGATTACCGGGCGGACCTCAGCGAGGCGCTCCGCACGGGTATCCTCTGACCACCGGAAATCCGCTGCCAGCACAGAGCGATCCTCTGTGTCATCCTCCGCGATGAGGGTTCCCGCCTGCTGGATATCGGTGGCGAAAAAGACCTTGACGTTTTCCCGGACATCCACGATGGTACCGGTGGTGGGTTCGACCGAAATATCGCGGCCCACGGTATAAAAGGGCTCGACGATGACGGCGGCATCCGCATCCAAGTCCAAAAGCTCGCGCGAGTGGGAGTCATAAAAACGGCTGGCGGGACCCTTCAACTGGAAATCGCCCGTTTTCAGCTCGTCCGTTTGAGTGGTGCTGCCCAAATCCGCGCTGATATTGCTAAAAGTGTTCTTCAGCGGCAGCGGCTGTACGTCCTGGTGATAGGAGTAGATGGGGATGCCATCTACTTTTGAGTCGCCGGTAAAGTCCATCGGCGTGGATTCCTGGGCCAGGAGATCAAAAAATGCGTAGGAGCGCTGCTCCGTGCCGGAGGGGAAGAAATAGGTAAGGCCGTCTCGCTCGAAGTCCTCCCGGGTCAGATCGGCGTTGAACTCGGGCAAGGCGAGGACCCATTTATTGACAGGATCGGCTACCGGGAACGTGGATTCGCGGTTAAGCACGGAGTGCTGATCGATGGTGGCGATTTCCTCTTGGGAGTCCCCAGCTTTTCCAGCAAGCAGGCTGGTGACGGAATCGGTGGTGGCGATGGTGTCATCATCGGCGACCTCGCCGGTGGTAATGGTGCGCTCCAAGGTCAGCGGCCCGTGGTGCTGGTAGCACCACATCGGGGCGGATTTGTCGGCGCAGCGCGGGTCATCGCCGGATGCGGTAGCGGGGGCTTCACCGTCCATGAGGGCGCGCACGTCCATCCATACCGCATCGGTGGGTCCGCTCGAGGTGGAAAAATCTTGATCCAAGCCCAGCGGGCGGGTCCGGTTATTGTAGAGGGTCGGGGCGAGGGTACCAATGAGGAGGAAAATGATTGCGGCAATGACAACCCACGTCCGTGGCGAGCGTGGCCAAAGGTAGCGGCTCATTGCAGTACTATATCCAATCAGTTTCAGGTTTCCGGGGTAAAGGAGCAAGCGTGCGCACGCAGGCATCTGTGAAAAGACTACCCCAGCACCTGCCGGAGCTAGACGGCCTACGCGCGGTTGCAGCACTAGGGATCATTGTCACCCACGTATCCTTCCAAACCGGCACCGGGTGGGGATTTGCCGGGCGTTTCGATTTCTTCGTCGCCGTCTTTTTCGCCCTCAGCGCCTTTTTATTGTGGCGCCGGCGGGGGCTGCACACGGCGCGCGGCTATGCCCACTCCCGCATCGCGCGCTTGGCACCGGCCTATTACGCCTGCGTGGTATCGGTTTTGCTGCTGCTTCCCGATGCCCACTCCATCACCCCCACCCAGATCCTCGCCAACCTGACCTCCACGCAGATCTATGTGGTCGATGGCCTTGCCCCGGGCCTTACCCACCTCTGGTCCCTCTGCGTGGAGTTCTTCTTTTATCTGGTCCTACCGCTTCTGGTGTGGGCCCTTGGCAGCCTGCCGCAGCGCTGGCGCATGGCCGTTATCGCCGGCGGCGCCGTGCTGAGCTGGGGGTGGGGATTTATCCCCTTTGTCGCGGACTACGGCGAGGACCAGGTCAACTCGCAAATCTGGCCGCCGGCTTATGCCTCGTGGTTCGCGGTGGGCATGCTGGCGGCGGAGGTGGAAGAAAGGGGCATCGGCAAGCGCACGGCGCGGATTCTGCGGGTGCGCTGGGCCTGGGTTGTGCTGGCGGGGCTCGTGCTGTGGGTGGCGAGCCGGGATTGGTTTGGGCCGGCCGGGCTGGTGCATCCGGAGCCGGCGGAATTTGCCCGCCGCATCATCGCTGGGGCGGTATTCGCGGCGTGCGTGGTGGTGCCGGTGGCCTTGGTTCCACGTGGAACCTCGTGGCTTACCTCGCCGCTCATGCAGGCGCTGGGCGCGTGGTCCTATTCCATTTTCTTGTGGCACGTGGCGGTGCTCGCCGTGGCCTTCCCGTTAACCGGGGTGGCGCTGTTTAGCGGGAAACCGCTGGATTTTTGGGTGATCCTTGCCGTCACGGTGGTGGGGACCGTTGTGGTTTCTGCGGCGAGCTATACGCTTATCGAGCGCCCGGGCCGCGACCTTCTGATGGGCCGTGGCCGGGTCCGGGGCCGGGGCCGTCGACGGCGAAAAGGCAGGCCAGCCCCGCGGCACATAAGCACATAAGCAGCACGGAATCGCCGGCATAGGCCCCTGAGGTCCATGGAGCTCGGGCAAGGATGGTCCCGGCCGCCGCTACCACGCCGCTGGCAAAATAAGCCCGCGGAATGGTGGTCCAGCGCACGATGAGCCAGGCGGCCATGCCCGCAAGTACTGCCGGCCAGCCCACCAGTGCCAGGCAGGCTAGCGAGTACATCGCAGAGGCCATGCCGCCAGGATCCGGGTGCCAGGTGGGCTGCGGGCTGCGGCGCGCGGCGAAAAGCAGGCAGAACCCCAGCGTGGCCAGGCCGAGTGCGCCGCCAAAGAGCAGGGCGGCGCGGTAGGCAGGCTGCGCCTTAAAGGTCATGCGGAATTCCCCAGTGGTGCCCGCGGGGACGATAAACGCCTGGGTGGCGGCATCGATCTCGTATGGGGTGAGCTCGGTATCGCCGATAAATCCGCGCAGGCCCTTATTGAAGGCGCGCCCGGTAATGAGCAGGCGCTCCTCTTCTGCAGCAGCGATGGAAAAATCGGTGAGGCGATAATCGTCTGGCGGGGACCAGCCCTTTTCCGTCATGGACACCCATGCGCCGGTGGTACGTACGCGGTGGACGCCGGGCTCGAGGGTTAGGGTGCTGCCGGGGGAGTACCGGTGGGAATCGATGAGTACCGGCTTGGTGGAATCCACGGTGACCTCCATGCGGCGCGGCACGGTGACATCGCGGATGAGCACCCCGGTATCGTGCACCATCTGCTGGAAGAAGAATTGGTGCACATCCGGCGAGGTATCTGGCACGGTGACCACGCGCTCGATGGGGTGGCCTTCTACCTCCAGTTCCGCGATGCCGGTGCGGTGGGATAGTTCCACGCGGATTGCCTGGGAATCCCCGCCGGGCACGCGCACCGTCTTGGAGCGGAAGGGCTGGAGATCCACCTCTACTGCAGCACCACCCGAGCGCACCGTGACCGTGGTGGAGCTGGTGGCCATGAGTTTGAGGCGCGGTTGGCTGAAGTCACCGCGCAGCTCGATCCAGCCTTCATCGTCGCCGGGCGCGGGCCACCAGGCGGTGGAATTTTCCCCATCGACGGCGGCGGTGGCGGACTTTTCCGGTTGGGCGCCGCCAAAGGCGGTGGCGTCGGCGGCAGAAGAAGAGACCTCCACATCGCCGCCGTGGGTCTCCACCGTGGTCAGTGGGCCGGCGGAGGGATAGTCGCGCAGGCGGTTATACACGTGGCTGGGATCGTCTGTGGATAGCGGCGCCGAGGCGGCGCCGTGGAGCGTGCCGTAATTGCGATCTACCAGCGTGGGGGTATCGGTGACGATATCGGCATCATCGTCCACCAGCTCGCGGGCGGCGGGGCCATTATGGGCATCGAGGAAGGCCAGCGCCTCGCCGCCACCAGCCACGCGGACGGGATCGGTTGAGGTCAATGCCATGGAATGCTGCTCGAGCATAATCACATCGACCTCGCCAAAAGTATGCACCTCACCGCCAAATTTACTGCTCAAGGTGTCATTATCGGCGCCAAAGAGATCGTGGCGCACTATCACCGCGCCGATGCCCAAGCGCTGCAAGGCGCGCACGCCGCTGGCCGGATCCTCCTTCAGTGCTGCCATCACCCCGTCGAGGCCACGGATGGCCTCCGGTGGGACGAGGGGAATGGCATCGCGGACGGCCCAGGGGACATCAAGAAGCGGCTGCGCCGGCTCATCGCGGGTCCAACCCCACTCTTGGCGGGCGAAGGAGGCCTCGGGATAGATCAAAGTACGAGTATTTTCCGCGTGCTCGTTGATATAATCCGTGGCCTCGTGCCAATAGTCCGGCACCTCGTCGTAGGCGCCTAGGGGCAGCAGCCGCTGCGACCAGGCTGGGGAGAGGGCGCTGATGCACACGAGCAGCACCAGCGCGCCCACGGTCTGCTTCTTGGTGGGGCGCAGGCCAGTGGGCAGCGGCAGGCGCTGGCAGGCGCGGGCAAAGCCCAACAGCAGCGGGATGCGCACCAACGGATCGAATTTGTGCAGGTTGCGCAGGGGTGCTAGCACCCCATCGAGCGCATCGAGGTACCACGCCGCCTGGCAGCCCAAAATCGCCACGCCAGTAATCAGCATGATGGACCACACGCGGGGCAGCCGGCACAGTCCATAAATGCCTATCGCGGCCACGGCCATGGTGATAAGGACAAAGAAGGCAGAGGTCGCGAGCTCGTTGCCGGCGACGCGCTCGGCATCCGCAAAGGGTGACCAGCTCGTTGTTCCGCGCAGGATTTCCGGCAGGTTCAGCCACCGGGTGGTCACGTGGGAGGATTCGATAAATTCCGTAAACGGTGGGGCGTAGCGGCCCAAGATTAAAAGCGGGCCAATCCACCACGCGGATACGCACAGGCAGCCAAGCAGCCAGGCCGCGCCGGGCTTGAAGGCGCGGCGGTAGACCACGATGACAAGCGCCGGGGTGCACGCCGCGAGCGTGGCGGTGGCATTGACCGCGCCCATCAGCGCCACGGGAATCGTGGCGGCGGTAGCATCGCGCCAGGTGAGTTTTTCCCGCAGGAAGGGCAGGATGACCCACGGGGCGAGCATGACGGGCCAGGTTTCAGAAGAAATGGCCGTTAGCGTGGACAGCGAGCGCGGGGAGAGCGCATAGAGCATCGCCGCTACCCAGATCCACCGGCCGCGCAGGCCTATCCGGGTGGCCAGCTTGTAAAAGCCACTAAAGCCCACGCTTAAGACCAGCAGCCACCACAGGCGTTGGGCTATCCAATCCGGCAGGGGCTCGGTTAAAACAAAAAAGGGGCCTTGCGGGAAGAGGTAACCGTAGGCCTGGTTCTGCAGCTGCCCCAGGGTAAAGATATCGGTATAGGCATCGAGCGCGCCGCGCAGGAAGTGGCGCGGGTTCGCGGCCAGATCGTGTTTGGTATCGGCGGCGGTCAGCCCCCACGGTTGTACCGCGAGGATGAGCGCCAAGGCAATAATGCCGAGCGGGTAGGGCCGGGCAAGGCGCGCGCAGCGGTGGCGCAGGGCGCGGGCTAGTGCGCGGTAGCGGTGTACATAGGAACCGCTATGTGGGCCGCGGGGGAGCTGATCGGTCCGGTCATGCACGCCGGTGCGCCCATCTAATTGCGGGAACCGTATTCAGGCCCGCCCAGCACCGCATCATCGGCGGAGACCGCATTGCCTTCCGGCACGGTATCGCTGCCGGAGAACTGGGCGATGCCGATGATGGTGATAATGCCCAGGGCGATGCCCACAACAGCGCTACCCACGGCGGGGCCGAGGGTGCGCTTGTTTAAAGAATCGGATTCCAGAGCCATGGCTAAAGATATTAGCAGCTACTTAGAAGTATTCCGGATCGTCGTCATCCGCGTCTTCGTCGTTTTCTTGCGGGACGATAAAGACGGGCAGGCCCGCGTTGCGCACGATCTGGTCCGCCGTGGAGTTGGTCCACCAGGCGCGAAAGCCGGTGAGCGCGCGGGTGCCGGTGACGATGACATCCACGTCGAGCTCGTGCGCGGCATCCACGATGGCCGAAGAGATGGTGGTGGCGGATTCCACGAGATGCGCGCGGCCGGCCAAACCAAGGCTTTCGGCCAATTGGGTGCCCTGGCGGCAGATCTTCAGCGCTTCTTCGTAAGCCGGATCGTCTTCCACGCTATCGGGGGACACGGTGGACTGGTGCATGCCTGTGCGGCTGACGGCGCGCGCGGTTTGGCGGGCCACCGGCTCCCACGCGGTGAGGATTTCCACCGTGGAGGGGCGCAAAAGCTGGGCGGCGTACTCCAGGGCGCGGTCGGCGCGTTCGGTGCCATCATAGGCAATTAACATTGTTTTGCCGTTACTCATGTCACTAGTCTACCCACCGCCTAGGACAGTTCGCGAGGAATCCTGCACACTGGAAGGCATGACATATTCCCGCATCATTGTCAGTTTGGGCCTCGTGGCGGTGCTGAGCGCCTGCTCTAATTCCGCCTCGGACGAGGACAAGTCGCACGAATCTGCCGCTCCCGCGTCCTCATCACCCGATACCTTCGCGCCCGCCACCGAGGCGGCACCAGCGCCGGCGCCGGAGGATATTCGCGCCACCGCAGCTTCGGTGCTCATGCCGCCGGCAACCAGCTATGAGGACGCCAAGGCCAAGCTGGAGGCCGGGGTGGGAGGCATCTTCATCCCCAGCTGGGCGGATCCTGGTTTGCTAGAAGAAGAGGGCCGCAATATTAACGCCCTGCGCGCGGAACTAGGCCGCGATTTCGAGGTCGCCATCGATTTTGAGGGCGGGCGCGTGCAGCGTTTTTCTGAAATCTTGGGCGAATACCCCTCCGCGCAGCAGATGGCGGCGGACAACTCGCCGGAGCAGGTGGAACAGCTGGCGGGGGACATCGGCAAGCGGTTCATGGACTACGGCATCAACGTGGACTTCGCGCCGGTGCTCGATGTCGATGGCGATGGCCTCGAGGTTGTGGGCGACCGCGCCTTTTCCACCGACCCCGCGCAGGCCGGCGAATACGGCGCCGCCTTCGCCCGCGGGCTGGATGCCGCCGGGGTTAAGGCCGTATTCAAGCACTTCCCGGGCCACGGCCGTGCCTCGGGCGATACCCACCTGGCGGAGGCCATTACCCCGCCGCTAGAAGAGCTTGAGAACCATGAGTTCATTCCCTTTCGGAATGCCATGTCCGCAGCACCGAATGCGGCGCTGATGATGGGCCACCTCGCGGTCCCGGGCCTGGGCGATGGCCAGACTCCTGCCTCCATCCTGCCGGAAGCTTACGGCCTTGCCCGCGAGACTTTACAGTATGACGGCACCATCTATACCGATGACATTGGCGGCATGGCGGCGATTTCGGATTCGCTGCCGCTTGCCGATGCCGTGATTACCTCCCTCGCCGCCGGCGCCGACATGCCCCTGTGGTCCACCGAGGCCGATATTAATGCGGTGATCGATGCCGTCGTGGGCGCCGTGGATGAGGGCAGGCTGGCCCCTGAGCGCCTCGGCGATGCCGCCCGCCACGTACACGATGGGGACAGCGACTAGGAAAAACGCCCCTTTACCCGTTAACCTTTAAGGCGTGAAGAAGGCAGAAGGAAAAAACGGTGCAAAGGGCTGGCTTATCACGCTTGGCGTGATCGTTGGCTTCGTCCTCATTGCGGGCATCGCTTATGCCTGGGATGTCATAGCAAACCAGGACAAGATCCCGCGCAGCGTCTCCGTCGGCGGCGTGGATATCTCCGCCATGGAGCGCACCGCCGCCGTGGCCAAGCTCGAGGACGAGCTCAAGGGCGTTGAGACCCAGCCCGTGACCGTGACCGCAGGAGATCTGCAGTCCGAATTTACCCCTGCCGAATCCGGCCTGGCGCTGGATAACCAGGCCGCCGTCGATGGCATCGAGGAGCCTTCCCTCAACCCCATTACCCGGTTGGTTAGTTTCTTTCGCTCTACAGAAGACATCCCGGTTGAAACCGATGTGGATGATGGCAAGCTGCAGCCCACCCTTGACCGCGTCAAAGACGAGCTTTCTACCGATCCGGTCGATGGCATGCTGGAGCTTAATGATGGTCAGCTCAAGGTCACCGATCCCACGTTGGGGCAGACCGTAGAAGGCACCGAATTGCACGATGCGGTGGCAGCGAATTGGCTCGATAAGGCTGGCGTGCAGGTGGAGCCGGAAGAAATTGAGCCGGCCATTAATGACGAGGCCATTGAAAAGATGCGTACCGGTGACGCCGCCAAGGCCCTGGATAATCCGCTGACCTTGAAGGCGAAAAATAACGTCACCGCAACGCTGAATAAGCCGGAGATTTCCCAGTTCACCAGCATTGAGAAAAAGGATGGTCGGCTGCACCTAGTGGTTGATAGCAACCGCGCGCAGCAATTGCTGCAAGAGCGCACCGATGGCGCCGATGTGCCTGGCGTGAACGCCAAAGTGAAATTCGCTGGTGGCTCCAAGCAGGTCACGCCCTCCCAGGACGGCGAGATTATTGACTGGAAGCCGACCATGGAGGGCTTTGATAAGCGTGTGACTGGCGATGACCGCGAGTGGGACGCAACCTACAAGCCAGACCCAGCCGAGTTCACCACCGAGGACGCCGAAAACGCGACGTTTAACGATACCGTGGGCGAGTTCTCCACCGGTGGATTCTCTTCTGCCTCCGGGCGCAATATTCAGCTGGTGGCCCAAGAGGTCAACGGTGCCGTGGTGAACCCAGGTGAGACCTTCTCCCTCAACGGCTATACCGGCCCCCGCGGCACCGCGCAGGGCTATGTGGAATCCGGCATCATCATCGACGGCCATTCCGGTACCGCCGTGGGCGGTGGCATCTCCCAGTTCGCCACCACGCTGTATAACGCCGCGTACTTCGCGGGCATGCAGGATACCGCGCACACCCCGCACTCGTACTACATTTCCCGCTACCCGGCCGGCCGCGAGGCTACCGTGTACGAGGGCGCCATTGACCTGCAATTTACCAATACTTTCAATACCCCAGTGCAGATCGAGACTAATTTTGGCGGCGGTGAGATCACCGTCCGCTTGAAAGGCACCAAGACGGTAGAGGTGGAATCCATCAATAACGGCCGTTGGGCCAAGACCGAGCCACAACCGAGGTCCGTGCCAGGCAGCGACTGTTCGCCATCATCCGGTGCCCCGGGCTTTACGACGTCCGATACCCGCATCATCAAGGATCTCAGCGGCAAGGAGCTTTCCCGCGAGACCAAGACCACGGTCTACGATCCACAACCCATCGTGCGGTGTGGTTAGCCAGTAAGCAAAGTGCGTTGCCGCTGGCCCAATCTCGGCGGCCATGCAGCGCGCACAACCCAGCGTGAGTACGACAAAGGCTCCCGCAGCGGGTGTAGTGCCATGCTGCGGGAGCCAGACTCGTTAGTCATCCGTCTTGCCTCGCAGGGGGTTGAAGGTCATGTTTTTCGTGGGGGACAACCACATCATGCTCATCTTTCACCGGTGCCACCGTGGGCACTGCGTTAATATGGACGGTCAAGTCCCGTGTAGTGGTGTAGACGTTTATGCCTCCGGCTCGGTATGAAGTTCGGGGTTTGATTAGGATGTTAGCCGGCGCCAAAGAGGCCGTCGTTATCACGGTGAAGAGTACTCCTGTGTTCAACTTGCACGCAGTCGCGACGGTAAGGATCGCTAAAGTCCTCGGGTTGTGGCCTGTGGATTGGCGATAATCATGCGAGACAATAAAAACGATTGACCAGCCCGGTTATTTTATAACGCCGGTGCACATGCATTCGACTAGGAAAAGATCTCGATAGTTATCGATGAATCGGATCATTTCCCACATTTTGGGTCGAGTTATGACGCGAAAAACTCGGGCAGCCTTCAGAAGTTCATTAGTTTCGTGTAGCTGGTGATTTACACGGTCTAGCATTGCGTTTTCGGCAGCCAAATCTTCAGGTTTGGACTCTGGTATGTCCCCGGCACTGCGGGCAGGGTTAAGTCCAAAGACGGGCCGTATGCCATGAAACCCCAACTTTGGGGCTGCTGCCTGGCACGCGGGGTGCATCGACGTATTTTCCGCCGAGATGCGATCTTCCACGAGACGGACCGGACGTTCCTTGGCATCCTGATCAAATTTCCTTGGCATGTTCCAGATTTCCCCATCTACTGAAACGGAACGATACCTGAGAAACTTTACGCTGAGGCGGTCCGTTTACGCTTCAGCAACCTGGTCTTATGCAGAATGGCAGCAACGACTCAACCTCAGTAATGCATCAGCACTCTTGGAATGCGCACGCCCCTAATAATGGTTGGCTAAGATTTAAGTCTGAACAACCTCTTGACGGCTCTCAGGCGATCGAATAAGTTTCTGGAAAAGTAAGCTATCAGGGTTGGAGAATAATGTCTTTATTTCTTAGGAAAGTAGCGATAATCACCGCGGGCTTCATTGCTACTTCTACAGCTACCACTGCGACTGCAACTGCTACCGAAACGCCCACTTTCAATCTATCAACCAACCAATTAAAAGTTGCCGAACTAGAACCGGGTCAAAGCGCAAGATTTGCCAAAGGTGAAGTTGCCGAAGTTCTCTTCGCAGGGTCCGAAGTTCGCAGTACCGAAGCTACCCTAACAACTATGGCTGCTGTTCCAGCACCAAATTGCATTGTAGCGCGAGCAGAAAAGGGATTCGTCCAAGTTTATAACAATTGTGGAGGAAGCGACCCACAACGAGTAAAAGTGGTGCTAGCCTTCGGGCTCGACACTCAATGCAAATCAATTCAACCAGGGACACGTACTAATATTGGCGTTGCCACAGGCCGAATCGATGGCGTTTTCCTTTGCTAACTGAGGGCTGCTGAACTATGAAAAGAGTTGTAAAAATCACGCTGGAATCTTATCCATTCTAGTCGCACTGAGTTGTTTAGCTCCCCTAGCATATGGGCTGGGTCCAGACGACCCACGGACTAAGAATAATAGAGGGATGTATACGGTGAAGTGCCAAGTCCATCAGAATACAACAGGTAACCCAGTTGTTGGTTTCGTCATCGGAAACCATAAAAATGATCCAGAAAAGGCTGAAAAAGAAGCAAATAACTTCGTTTCCAGATTCGGTGACAATCATGCTAAGAGACACTGTAAGACAATTGGCCAATACAGGCAAAACGGTGCTTATAGCACTAACTGGACTCCAAGATAATATAGAAATATATGCTAAATAAAAGTTTAAATCCAAGCGTCCACATTTGGTGCTATATAACGAAATTCGTCTGTCCATTCGAATCTCTGCCCAAAGCGAAAGAGAAATATCAGGAAGCAGTAGAACGTGTAAGACAGTCTCATAAGGTTCTTTTAGCATCCGAACAAGCTTACCTCTTAGGCCAGACCGAGCCGATATTTAGTCTCCTTATTGATGAAATTGTCGGATTTGGAGAAGAGTTGTCGGACTCAGAGAAAGAAAATTACTCCGTTTTCATTTTCACGACCATCGTTGAGGTACCAGAAAAAGAGGAAGATGATAAAAAAGACCCAGTAATGCAAATTGCTGCAAAGCTAGAGCTAGATGCCGAAGATGATTTTCCCTCAACTTTTCCTAGTCGTACTCGATTAATCTGGATGAGCGAAAGCGGAAAAGAATCGTCAAACTGCATTATTCAATAGAACCTGTCACCGGGTGGAGAAGTATCATTATAACTCTCTATCGTGCTTGACCCCTGTTTGGTGGGCACTTGGATGCGATCTACGAAGCTAAAGGACTGCTCGACACTGTGTGGGCAGCGGTTGGTGGCCGGAGGGGGCTAAAATCGCACCAGAGAGCTAGTAAATTGGGCGAAAGACAACGAAGCGTGAAGCACCACACCGTCTGGAGTCAGCACATCGGAGACTCCTGCCTTTAATCGTCGGCTGATTCCCGGTATGCATGAGGGCAGGAGAAAAGGTGACGCGAGCACTAGCACGCAGACAGTAAAGTTCAACACCTAAAACTCTGACTCAACAGTGGTGCAGGTCTTGAACGTTCACCACTAGGAGCGGTAACTATATTACCTGTGAAATACAGTTATCACTCAATATCTAAATCCTGGAATTTATTGGAAGAATTCCCCTTGCCAGTAACTTCTCCTTTTATGTCTTTTATGTCTTGCCGTACCCCTTTTATAAAGGACACCGCTTTTATCAGGAATAGTGTCAAGGCCACTAGTAATGCTACGGCAAATATAGAAAATATAATATCATATACCATCATAGTTGCATCAAGATAACGCTTGAGCGCGGCCTCCGGAAACCTCAAGGGTTAGAGATAGCGTCGTTGTCCATAAAACCTTCACTGCAGTTGCCTGGAAAGACATTCTAGCTGAGGCTGGAGATATATTTCGGTTCTGCCATTGTTGGGTTATTTCAAGGGAGGGCGAACTTGTAGTGTGGCCAATGGCTCTATGAATTATCGGGCTATGCATATTCCTAATCGTAGCGTTTACTTTCCCACTCTTTGCCGTTGAATAATCTGCATAGAATGAGTACGAGAAAGCGATGCCGTTGTACACAACTCGGCAGTTATCGTGTCGAACCCAGTTCAAATGATCGTAGCTTCGGCAATTGGAAATCCCGGTTCCTCTAGTAGCGTACCTACTAGGTCCCATTTCTACCGTACTAACGGAACCATCCTGGTATATATTCTTCTTCGTTACTCGACCGTACTCCTCAGTTTCTTCACTGCGTATAGGTTCCGATTCTGGATTATCTGCGTCAATTAATTCACCATTCTCAATTTTCCCAATTAGGCGATCTTGAATTGACTTGTCGGTGATTCCATTCTGAAGAAACACGTTCCTATACTCCCGCTCGATAGACCCATCGATAGGGTTATCCAAGCTTTCCACCTCTTGCTCTTCTGTAATTGCAGGGGGAGAGATAATTGAGGAAATTGCAAGCATGCTAGAGAGAATTAATGAACAACTTTTTTCATGAAATGTCCTTCGTATATTTAGAAAGTAAAATGTCTTTACATTTTACATTAAGTTCAATAGTTTTCATAGGATTGTTTCTAATTTGTTACATTTCTGCGGGCGTGACATGCGCGGAGGGTGTCTCTACTGAAAACCTAGGTGCTTAGGTAGTGAGTCATGCTTGCTTAGCAAGGTGAGCTGCACGTGCCTATTGCATAGACGGAGGCCAGGATGTGGATCATGCACGCGCCTGGTCTTTCATGTGCACATAACGATGCACGGTCCCGACAGAGCAGCCGACTCCTTTAGCGATCGCACGCATAGATAGCCCTTGGTTGTGGAGCACCCGGATTTTATCGCGTTTTTCGTGCGCACGTCCGATAAACGCCTTACGAAGTTCCGATGTCTAGCGGCGAATGGTGTGGGGAGGACGACCGATTTTTAGGGCAGCTTCACGTGCGGTGAGCCTTGGAGATCGTACGCCTAGCCTTCGGGGTGCATCTGGCTTGACCATTCGGTACCTCACTTGCTGTTTCGTTGCGTTGTTGGGACCGTTTTTCGCCTGATTTTCCGCGTGCTGCTCGGATGGCGGACAATTGTTCGGGATTGAATCGTGTCCATACCCAGTGGGCGATGCTGGGGGCGAGGCGGTGGATTTCTTTTTCGGGGAGGGGGTCGCGGTGTTCTTTTTCTAGGTTGAGGTTGGCGGCGATGGCGTGTGCGTGGACAACTTCAACCCAGACGTTGATGCCGTCTGTCCAATTGCGTTTGTTCGCCCTAAAGGCCCAGCGGCGAGTACGGTCGAAGATATCCACATTGCGTCCAAAACCGGAGCTTTCCCGTGGTCGAGGGTCGTTCTAGAGGGGGCAGTGCTCCCAGGCTATCAAGGGGCTTGCGCTAGTTAATGGAGGCTGTAGGTGAGGTCGTGTTCTCCCCATAAGGTGCCGTGGTCGTTCTGAGCGGCCTGAAGTGCCCCGGGTTTTGTTCCTAGGCATTTGCCTTGATTTCTATTATTGCCTGTGGCGGGTTCTGCTTCCAAAACTCGGTTTCGACCTCGACCGGGGTTCGGTATCCCAAGCTTTGGTGGAGCCTTGTCTCGTTCCACCATGACACCCACTCGAACGTCGCGATTTCTACCTCGACAACATCATCCCACCTGCGGGTATGAATCAACTCGTTCTTGTAGGAACCATTAACGTTTTCAGCCAGAGCATTGTCATAGGAATCACCAACAGTCCCGGTGGAAGCGATAATGCCGTGCTGGGCAAGTCGCTCGTTGTAGACCACGCTGACATACTGTGAGCCGTGATCCGAATGGTGAATGAGACCTGTTGTTTCCTCAGCACACACGATCGCCTGGTTAAGAGCTTGCAGTGGCAGTGCTTCGGTCCGCATCGAATCTGATAACGCCCACCCGACGATCCGTCGGGAGTAGACGTCGGTGACAAACGCGGCGTAGACAAAGCCTTTCTTCGTGCGCACATACGTAATGTCGGCCACCCACAGCTTGTTCGGGCCCTGAGCTTTGAACTCACGCTCAACCAAGTCCGGGCGCAGATCAGGCACGTTAGCTTTTCGGGTTGTGATTGGTGATCCGCCTGTGCCTTTGCCAGAAACACCGGCCAGGCGCATCAGTCGGGCGGTTTGTTCACGCCCGATATCGATTCCTTCACGGCGAAGCGCATGCCACATTTTCCGCACACCGTAAGCACCGTAATTATCCCGATGAACAGCACTAATGCGTTCAACTAGAACAGCATCACGAAGGCGACGAGCACTTAACCCCTCGGGCTTTGGACTGGCGATAACCACGCGGGG
The DNA here is from genome assembly GCF_022346005.1 of Corynebacterium sp. ACRPS. Taxonomy (GTDB): domain Bacteria; phylum Actinomycetota; class Actinomycetes; order Mycobacteriales; family Mycobacteriaceae; genus Corynebacterium. Next base: position 35,882 of record NZ_JAKRMY010000008.1, on the reverse strand, counting down.
TGATAAACCCACCAGCCCGGTTATTTTTCAACGTCTTACAAATGAACTCGACAGAGAAATAATTCCGGTATTCATCGATGAACCGGATCATTTCCGACGTTTCGGGTCGAGTCATGAGGCGAAAAAGCTGAGGCAGCCTTCAGCAGCTCATTAGTGTCGCGTAGCTGGTGATTTTCACGGCGCAGCCTCGCGTTTTCGGCGGCCAAATCTTCACACACAGGTTCTGGGATGTTTCCCGAACGGCGGGCTTGCTGGGTCCATTGACGAGCCGTGTGCCATGAAACCCCCAACTTTGGAGCTACTGCCTGGCACGCAGCCTGCTTCGACATGTTTTCTGCCAGGATGCGATCCTCCACCAAGCGAACGACGCGGTCCTTGGCATCCTGGTCAAATTTTCTTGGCATGTTCCAGATTTTCCCATCTACTCAAACGGAACAAAACCTGGGACACTTCACAGCACGCGTTTACAGGCACTGCAGTCGCAGAAACGCTCCAACACCTCATCGACACCTACGGGCCACCCGCATCCACACTCACCGACAACGGACTGGTCTTTACGGCACGACTCACAGGTCGAAAAGGAGGCCGCAACGCATTCGAGAAAACCCTCAACCACCACCGCATCCAACAGAAAAATGGTCGTCCAGGCCATCCCCAAACTCAAGGAAAAATCGAGCGCTTCCACCAAACACTCAAAAATCGATCAACGCCCGACCACCCGCTAAAGCCGTCGCTGAACTGCAGACACTCCTCAATGAATTCCGCGACTACTACAACACCACACGCCCCCACAAAGCCCTAGGCCGACGCACCCCACACCAGGCCTACACCACCGGCACCAAAGCCAACCCAGCCCACAACCCGACACAAGAATGGCGCACAAGAAACGACGTCGTCTGGGACAACGGCAAAACCACCGTGCGCTACGCCGGCAAACTCTTCCACCTAGGCATCGGCCGCAAATGGAAGAGAAAGAAAATCCTCATGGTCATCGCCGACAACCACGTCATCACATCACTAGCCGAAACCGGCGAAGTCATCACCGAACACTACATCGACACCAGCCGCAACTACCAAAAGCCCTACTGGAAACAAGGAGACCCACCCCTAGACCCCAAATAACAACAAAACCGGCATCCCAGAACAAAAAGAAACTGAGATGCCGGTTTGTCAACGATGTCGCGACTCACCCGTCAAGCATGTCGCGACTCATGACAGTGGAGCCGACGACGGGAATCGAACCCGCGCCAGCAGCTTGGGAAGCTGCAGTTCTACCATTAAACTACGTCGGCGCTGCGCTAAATGCGCTTTCCCTACTATACACCTTGGGTAGGCGATTGAGTAGAATCGGGTCCGTGCTTCTTTCAGATCGTGATATTCGTTCCGCCATTGATTCCGGAGAGCTGGGCATCGAGCCCTTTGATAGTGAGCTTATCCAGCCTTCTTCCGTTGACGTGTGCTTGGATAAGTACTTCCGCGTATTCAATAACTCCCGCTATACGCACATTGACCCCAAAGAGGAGATGCCGGAGCTTACCACCTTGGTGGAAGTAGAAGAGGATCAATCCTTTATTCTTCACCCCGGCGAGTTTGTTCTTGGTGCCACGTTGGAGAAATTCACCCTCCCGGCTGACCTTGCCGGGCGTTTGGAGGGTAAATCCTCGCTGGGACGGCTGGGCCTTTTAACCCACTCCACCGCGGGCTTTATCGATCCCGGCTTTTCCGGGCATATCACCCTGGAGCTTTCCAATACCGCGAACCTGCCCATTGCGCTATGGCCGGGGATGAAAGTGGGCCAGCTGGCCATCTTTAAGATGACCTCGCCGGCGGAAAGCCCCTATGGCACGGGTGCCTTGGGATCGAAATATCAAGGTCAGCGCGGCCCAACGCCATCAAAGTCTTACCTGAACTTCCGCAGGGATTAATCTGGTATTTACATAAAATCTCTAGGATGAGGTTTTATGCGGATGACTGTTATTGGCACCGGTTACCTGGGTGCTACCCACGCCGCCTGCATGGCGGAATTGGGGCATGAAGTATTAGGCGTCGATGTAGACGAGGATAAAATCTCCGTCTTGCAATCGGGCAAGGTTCCCTTTTTTGAGCCGGGGCTGCCGGAGGTGCTCGAGCGCAATATTGATGCTGGGCGCTTAGGGTTTAGCACGGATTATGACGAGGCCGCGCAGTTTGCCAACGTGCACTTTCTCGGCGTGGGAACCCCGCAGCGCCGCGGTTCTTATGCAGCGGATATGACCTACGTTAAGGCCGTTATCACGGACTTGGTGCCCAAGCTGCGCGGGGAGCACGTCATCTTTGGCAAATCCACCGTTCCGGTAGGTACGGCGGCGGAACTCCAAGAACTTGCGGACGGTTTAGCGCCCGAGGGAACTCGCATGGAAATCGCGTGGAATCCAGAATTTTTGCGCGAAGGTTATGCGGTGCACGACACCATTACCCCGGACCGCATTGTCATTGGCACCCGCGAATCAGAATCCCGCGCGGAAGAGCTTGCCCGCGAGATCTACGCGCAGCCGCTAGCGCAGGACACGCCCTTCATCGCGACCGATCTGCAGACCGCGGAGCTGGTAAAAGTATCCGCCAACGCTTTTTTGGCGACCAAGATTTCTTTCATCAATGCAGTTTCCGAGATTTGTGAGATCGCGGGGGCGGACGTGGTGGCGTTGGCGGATGCCATTGGCATAGACAAGCGCATTGGTCGCAAGTTTCTCGGCGCGGGCCTGGGCTTTGGCGGTGGATGCCTGCCCAAGGATATCCGCGCCTTTATGGCGCGCGCCGGTGAGCTCGGCGCTGATCAAGCGCTGACCTTCCTGCGCGAGGTGGATGCGATTAATATGCGCCGGCGCGACCGCATGGTGGATATGTCTAAAGAAGCCTTCAATGGCTCGCTATTGGGCCACCGCGTCACCGTGCTGGGCTGTGCCTTTAAGCCGAACTCGGATGATGTGCGGGATTCGCCGGCGCTCTCGGTGGCTGGATCCTTGTCCTTGGCGGGTGCGGCGGTCACCGTCTATGACCCAGAGGGCATGGAAAACGCCAAGAAGGTTTTTCCCACCTTGGACTATGCCGCCGACACGGAAACCGCCTTGCGGGAGGCGGAACTTGTCATCCTGGCTACCGAGTGGGAGCAGTTTAAGGAACTGGACCCGAACGAGGCCGGCGAGCTGGTAGATAATAAGCGCATTATCGATGGCCGCAATGTGCTGGACGTTGCGGCCTGGTCCAACGCCGGCTGGAAGATACAGGCGCTGGGGCGCACGCTTTAACGGCGGCGTGACGGGACCGTAAACGCGGCAATCAGCGTGGTAATTGGGACTGCGAGGGTCAGTGCCATGGCGCCGACGCCGGAGCGCAGGAGTTCGGTGGCGACGAGATCGCTGCTAAGTATTTGCCCCGCGGGGCGTTCAGCGGCGGTGATGAGCAGGAGCAGGGGTAATGCGGCGCCGGTATAGGTCAAAATGAGGGTATAGACCATCGAGGCAATGTGGTCGCGGCCGACCCTCATGGCGGATAAGAAAAGCTCTAGCGGTGTGGCAGCGGGGTCGGATTCATGCAGCTCGGTGATGGTGGAGGCTTGGGCGATGGCGACATCGGCAAGGCTGCCCAACGCACCCACGACGAAACCGCACAGCAGCACGCCCAGGATGGAGACATTGGGCATATATAGCAGCAGCTTGAGGTTATCTTCGGAGCTAAAGCCTTGCAGCTGCGAACTATCGATGGCCGCCCAAGCCAAAAACGCGGCGATGGCGAGCGCCGTCAGTGAACCGCCGACCGCAGAAGCGGATTTCCAATTCACGCCGTGGACAAGCGGCACGGCAAGGAGAATGATGGCGGTACAGGCGGCGAGGGCCACCCACAGGGGATTGGTGCCCGCAATGAGCGCTGGGATGAGGAAGCTGAAGACGATACCAAGGCTCAACCCCAAGCCGATGATCGCGCGCACCCCATGCCACGCCGCGAAAGCAATGATGACGATCGCGATGACCACTCCCCAGAGCAGGAGGCTATGGCTGCGCTGATAATCGGCAAAGGCATACGATACTGCCCCGGCAGGATCGGTGGCCTTGGATAGCACGATGTCATCGCCCGGCTGCAATTCTGGGTCGCCCGCGTTGCCGTAGGTGACCAATTGGGTCATCTTTCCCTCGTCCTCGCCGGAGGTGATCTTCACCAGCGCCCGGTCACAGTCCACTTCTTCCTTTTCCGGAATAAGCGGCGGGGTATCAAAGGCCAAGCCGGTCTGCTCCGATTGGCACGCCGAATGATCGGTCTTCTCCACGGTGCCTTCCACCTGCGGGTGGTTCAACGCGTAGGTGGACTCGAACTCCTCCGAGGTATGCTCAGAGGCAGCACTAGTGGGCCAGAGCAGGACGAGGCCGACCAGCATGGCGATAAGGGCCGCACCGATGGCGGTTACTAGCCCAATGCGCCACGGGTGACCGGATACCGAGTGCGCCAACTGACGTGGCTTTAGGCGTTGTAACCTCGACCGGCCCTGCGCGTGCCCGCTGGACTCCGATCGACCCTGCGCTTGCCGATGCCGCGAAGCGGCGCCCGTCGTCGAATTAGAAACCGAGGAATGTCGTCCCATACGATGTATTGTCAACGATTATTACTGCAATTACCAATCGTCTGCTGGGGTGCTATTGGCGGTAGCTTACTAAGAAATTGCCCAAGCGTTCGATGGCGTTTTCTAATTGGGAGGCCCAAGGCAGCGTGACCACGCGGAAGTGATCCGGGTGCGGCCAGTTGAAGCCGGTGCCTTGGACCATGAGGATCTTTTCCGCCTTGAGGATGTCCAACATGAGTTTGGAATCATCGTGAATCTCATAGACATTGGGATCCAGGCGCGGGAAGAGGTACAGCGCGCCCTTGGGCTTTACCGCGGAAACACCCGGAATCTCATTGATCTTGTCGTAGGCGATATCGCGCTGGCGCAGCAATCGTCCCCCAGCCCCGGTGAGCTCGTAGATGGATTGGCGCCCGCCCAGCGCCCCCTGGATGGCGTGTTGGGCGGGGACATTCGGGCACAGGCGGGTACCTGCCAGCAATTCGAGGCCCTCGATAAGCCCGTGCGCATTATGCTTCGGGCCCGTAATAACCATCCAGCCTGCGCGGTAACCACAGACGCGGTAGGCCTTGGATAGGCCATTAAAGGTAAAGGTCAAAAGATCGGGGGCCAGCGAGGCGATGGAGATATGCTTCGCATCGTCATAAAGGATGCGGTCATAAATCTCATCGGCCAAAATCAGCAGGTTGTGCTCCCTGGCGATGTCCACGATCTGCTGCAGGACCTCGCGCGAATACACCGCACCCGTTGGGTTATTGGGGTTGATGACCACAATGGCCTTGGTCTTTTCGGTGACCTTGGACCTAATATCCTCGATGGACGGGTTCCACTCGTCTTCCTCATCGCACAGGTAGTGCACCGGGGTGCCACCGGCCAGCGAGGTTGCCGCCGTCCACAGTGGGTAATCGGGCGCCGGGATAAGGATCTCATCGCCATTATTGAGCAGCGCCTGGGTGGTCATGGTGATAAGTTCTGATACGCCATTGCCCAAGAAGACATCGTTGATATCAAAATGCGGGAAGTCCTCGAGCTCATAGCGCGTGACGATGGACCTCCGGGCCGAGGTAATGCCTTTAGAGGTGGAATAGCCCTGGGAGGTGGGCAAGGCGCTGATCATATCGCGCATGATGACATCGGGTGCATCGAAGCCAAAGACGGCGGGGTTGCCGGTATTGAGCTTGAGGATGGTGTGGCCGTCCAGCTCCATTCTCTCCGCTTCCGCTGAGACCTCACCGCGAATATCGTAAGCGATGCCCTTTAATTTTTCGGACTGGTCAAAGATGCGGGGTGTGGGAGAAGTCATGGCCATATTGTGCCATCTTTCACAGCGCTAAGAAGGATTGCAGCGCAACTCAGTGCTATTTTTTATTCCACTTGCTGATTTGCTTCTTCGCCATTTCCATAGCTTGACCAGTAATTTCACCGGCCTGCTGGCGGCGCTCGGCCCACATTTTCTTCTCTAATTCTTTTTGGTGCGCCCGCTCGTGTGCCGTCAGTGCACGGATTTCGCGCTGTTGTTGGCGCTCAATCTGCCGCACCGAGGGGGCATGCCACGATTGCGGGCCCACCTTGGCCACGTACAAGAGGATCCACACGATGGGAATGAGCGCTGCGGCTACGGCACCGCCCGCTAGCAACCAGGGGCTATTCATGGTGGCGCTGAGCATGACAAGAGTAGGCGATGCCGCGAGCAGAACCACCGAGCTGGTCAGCGCGGTAGCGATGCGGGGCTTTTTCGCGGCATTAAAGGCGCGCTCCACATCGCCCTGGGAGTAGATTTTTGCCTCTTGCGATCCGGTCGCAGGGATATCACTGAAAATTGGCGCCAAGTCCTTGTGGGTGACGGCCTGCATGACGCTATCGGAGCGCTCCTCAAACTCGGTCATAGATAAGCGGCCTTCGCCCACTGCGCGGGCTAGATCCGTCAGGGCATCGTTGCGCTCTGAATCAGATAGACGCAGTGTCCGGTCATAGGGGGAGGATCCGTAGCTATTAGTCACAGTCACCATAATAGACAACCTGATTCAAAAAGAATATGCCCTGCCACGGTGGCAGGGCATAGCTTCTAGTGCGGGGTACACAGGCTAGAGCTCTTGCGACTCATCTTCTTTGTCGTCCTCGTTAGAATCCGATTTTTTCTTTGGATCGGATTCATCAACCGTCTTGGAGTTCTTCCTTCCCACCAGGTTGGCCAAGAACGGGAAGATGGCAACGGTCAATGCGCCACCGGCGACGAAGATGGATGCGGTTTCTTGCTTCATCAATTCCGAATTAACGGCCAGCGACGTCACGGCTACGATGATCGGCAGGCCGGTCGCCGTGTACAGGCTGACCTGGAGGCGTTCGCGCACCGTTTCAATTTCGGAGCCGGTGTGGCCCACATTTTCGCGCAGGAATACCGGCAGGCCGCGGGTGACGAGAATAAGCGCCGGGATGCCCAGTACCTTCCCCGGGTTATTAGCGATGGTATCCCAGTTAATCGTCATGCCGGAGACCACGAAGAAGACCGGGATGAGCATGGAGTGAAAGACCACATCGAGGCGGTGTTCTAGCCGTCGATGGAATTCATCCGGAATGATGCGGTTCAAGATGATGCCGGCGGCGAAGGCGCCCAGCACGATGTCGAGCTCAAAGACCGCCGTGACGGCCATGAGGGTGGCAAGGATCAGGATGATAAGGCGCAGAATGGTCTGGTTGGTAGACCCCGCACCGGAGATAAACGCCGCTTTAACCCACGGAATCGTCGTGGCAATGGCCGCCGGCATGATGGCGACGGCCACGGAGATGCCGATGAACGCAAGCATAATTAGCAGCGTGGTCCACGTGGAGCGCGTGCTCAGCAGCAGCGCCATCGCGGTAATGGGGGCGACCTCACCAATAGCGCCGTGAATCATGACCGATTTGCCCACTTTGGTCTCGAGCACACGGTCCTGCTTCAACATGGGTTGCAGCGTTCCCAGTGCCGTGGACGTCAGCGCCAGCGCCACCACGATGGCACCTGGGACGTTATCGACCAAGAAGTACGCACCGATGCCGCAAGCCACGAGGCAGATAAGCCAGGTGGACAGCGCGGTTCCCGCCTCTTTGGTCTTGAGCGTAGAAATCTCGATTTCAAAACCGGCGAGCAAGAAGAGCGCACCAACGCCCAGCTCTTTCAGCATGCTGATGCCGGCATCCTCATGCGCGACATCCAAAAGCGATGGGCCGATGACCATGCCAAAGATGATCAAAAGGGCAACGGCCGGCAGCCGGTTGCCCAACATGAACGACACTATGGGCGCCAACAGCGCCGCTAACATGATCCAGGCAAAGGAAACGAGGCTAGTGGTGTTTTCCGTCGCACCCGCTGCGAGAACAACAGTATCCGCAGCCCATCCCACATCTAAATGCATGGATCACAGCGTACGCACTCATCCCTGCACATGCCTACTCGGTATTCGTGTCCTTCGGCGGCGTGGGTGGCTTCGGCGGTTCCGGTGGCTTGGGGGCCTTGGGAGGCTCTGCGCTTGCCGATGGCGCCGGTGGTGCAGGCGGAGTGGATGGCGCGGACGGCGCGGACGATGCCGGTGGAGCCGGCGGGGCTGGCGGCGCAGCTGCCTCGGGTTTTTTGTCAGCCTGCGGTGGCTTTGGCGCTGCCGGAGCCTGTGGTGCCTTGGCAGCTTGCGGATCCTTTGGCGGTTGTGGAGCTGCAGGTGGTTCCGGCGCAGCTGGTGCTTGCGATGCAGCGGGTGGCTGCGGGGCCCTAGGCGGTTGGGGTGCCGCGGGTGCTTTCGCATTTGGAGCAGCCGGCGGAGTCGGGGCACCTGGAGCTGCCGGGGCACTTGGTGCTGCCGGAGCCTTCGGCGCCGCCGGGACGCTAGGTGCCGAAGAAGAACCCGGAGCCGCAGGGGCCTTAGGAGCCTTTGGCGGCGTGGGAGCACCCGGTGGGGCTGGCGCGCTGGGCGCGGAGGGGGCACTCGGTGCAGAAGGTGGAGTAGGCGCCGACGGTGCATTAGTGGATTGCGGCGCGCTCGGTGAGCTGGGTGCGTTGGGTGCCGAAGGAGCCTTGGGGGCCGCCGGTGCCGAAGGCGCGGCTGGAGCTGCCGATGCCGAAGGAGCAGAAGGCGCGGAGGGTGTAGCAGGTGGAGTGGCAGCGGTGGGGGTATTGCTGGAGGAGGGGGCATCGGCAGGCGTGGGTGCCTTGGGGGATTCAGCGGTGGTGGTAGCTGAGGCCGCACGGTGGCGCACTGGGGTGGCCAAGAACGCCTTGGGGAGAGGCTCTGGAAGGGTGCCCTTGTCATCCAGGGAAATGGAATTGCGCAGCATGGTGGCCACGTCGTTGACCTGGGTGGTGGGGGTGGACTCGGCGGCCAAAGACTTCACGCCGCCGGTCATCATGACATTGCAGAATGGGCAGCCAGTGGCGATTTCCTCGGCGCCGGTCTCTAGTGCCTGCTCCGTGCGGAACTCATTGATGCGAGAACCCAACTTTTCTTCCATGAACATGCGCGCGCCGCCGGCGCCGCAGCAAAAGGCCTCATTGCGGGACTTGTCCATCTCGCGCAGTTCTACGCCGGTGGCCTCGAGAAGCTCGCGCGGGGGATCGAAGACCTTATTGTGCCGGCCCAAGAAGCACGGATCGTGATAGGTGATGGGCTTGCGGTTTTCTGGGGTGCGCGGAACCGGCTGCAGCAGCTTCTCGCGTACTAGTCGGTTGAGTAGCTGCGTGTGGTGGAAGACATCGAAATGCCCGTCGAAGTCCGGGTACTCATTGCGGATGGTATTAAAGCAGTGCGGGCAGGTCGTGATGATTTTCCGCTGGCCTTCCGGCACGCCCTCAAAAGCGTTGTTGAGGGTTTCCACGTTTTGTTGCGCCATCATTTGGAACAAGAACTCATTGCCGGCGCGGCGAGCGGGATCGCCGGTGCAGGTCTCGCCGGTAGAAAGCACACCGAATTTCACGCCGGCGGTGTGGAGAAGATCCACGACGGCGCGGGTGGTGCGGCGACCATTGTCATCATAGGCACCGGCGCAGCCGACCCAGAGGAGGTATTCCATATCGGAGAAATCCGCGGCGTCCTCGCCAATGATGGGTACCTCGATGCCATCGGCACGCGCCTCATCAATCCAAGCGCGGCGCTCGGAATTATTGCGGCCCCAGGGGTTGCCCTTGGTTTCCATGTTCTTAAATAGGCCGGTGAGCTCTGAGGGGAAATCGGATTCCGCCAAGACCTTGAAGCGGCGCAGGTCTGCAATATGGTCGATGTGCTCGATATCAGTGGGGCATTGATCCACGCAGGCCCCGCAGTTGGTGCAGGACCACAGGACGTCATCGTCGATGACACCAGCCATCGAGAGCACATCGAGGCCCTCGTGCGGGCTGTAATTATCTAGCGCACCTTGGCGCAAGTCCATCATGACCTTTTTGGGGCTGAGCGGCTTATCGGTATTCCAAGCCGGGCACAGCTCTTGGCAGCGGCCGCATTCAGTGCACGCGGTTGAATCCAGCAGCAACTTCCAGCTGCCAGGGGTGATGTCTTCTTCCAAGTCCGGGGTGGGCAGGGATTTAAGCGCCTTATCCCCAGAGGTATTGCGCTGGAAAAAGATATTGAAAAACGCCATGAAGCGGTGCCACATGACACCCCACTGGAAATTGCGGGCAATAAAGAAGATGAAGAGGAGCCCGGATAGCAGCTTGACCAAGGCGAAGAAGCTGACCAGTGCCGGGGACTCAGGCAGTGCCTTAGCTAAGTGAACGGTCAAGAAATCCGCGACTGCGGAACCGCCACCAAAGGCCGCGATCTTGGAAGCTTTGACCAAGAGCATGCTGAGGCCCTCGATGAATACAATGGCCTCTACCCACCGGGCCGCCGCCGTTTGGGAGTTGAAAAAGCGGCTGCCGCGCTCGGTATCGCCTAGTTTCAGGCGCACTCCGATGAGGAAGCAGATGCCCAGCAACGTGCCGATGCCGAGTATTTCTTCTACAAAGTGATACACCGGCCAGGTGCTTAAGCCAGGCCACCCTTTATCCGGGGCGAAGGTTTGGATATAGGCCTCAAACCACACCAGGATGCCGAATAAAAAGCCCACCATGACCGCCCAGTGAGCGGCATTGACCAATGGCTTTCCCTTGAAGTGGGTGTGGCCGAAGACCTCTACCAGCACGCGCCCGAGGCGTTTTAGAGGGCTATTGGTGCGCTCTAGTTGGGTTGGTCCGCCCGAGCGGATGAACTTAATGAGCGCGCCTATGCGGGCGAAAAAGTATAGCCACACCGGAATCGATGTGGCTATAGCAATCCAACCGGACACGGTTGTCATTCGTGCTCCTTCACTACTGATGCTCCACGTTGTTATCTACCTTAAAGCCTCAAGGCGTCATCGTGGGAGTCAGTATTCAGTAACTATGAGTGAAGGGATATTGGCCTTAGTAGTGGAAGCCGCCTTCAGCTTCCGCCTTCTCAAAGGCGCGGGTAGCGATAGGAACCATACGTGCCTTACGCGGGAGGACGGAGAAGACTCCACGGACGGCACGGGAGAAGATCTTGAGCTTGCGCTCATCCTTCTTGGTCCACTCCCAGCCAAGCTTGTTGCGCAGCTTGTCCGGAATCATGCCGATAGCAACCCACAACAGCAGACGAGATGCGTAAGGTGCAATGGGCTTCCACAGCCAGTTGGGCACCTTGGGATCTGGGGTGTCGAGGGTAAGGCCGTTGATGATGCGGGAGCGCTCGATGGTTTCGCTGATATCGAGGGTATCGATCATGTTGTCTACGTACTCTTCAAACTCAGCGTACGTCTTTGGCGCATCGTCGGGCTCTGCAACCTCGTAGAAGGTGTACCAGGTACGGGTCTCCTGGAAGAGCTGCTCGCGCTCCTCTGGGGTCAGAGGATCCATGAAGTTGCCGGCCAGCTGGTACGGCATTGCAGCGAAGGTGGCGTGTGCCCAGTAGTACACATCCGGGTTCAGCGGGTGGTAGCGGCTTCCATCTGGGTGGGTGCCCTTGATGTCCTTGTGGAAGTCACGAATCATGACGCCAACTTCAGGGCCTTCATAGATCGTGCGGATGATCGGGAAGGCGGAGCGAACCAAGCGTGCAACCTCGTTATCGAAAACGTTCGAGTGCTGCACCAAGGACCGGCTGACGTCACGCTGGGCAATCTGCAAAAGACCAGCAGACAGTGCGACGAATGCGGAGCGCCAGTCACCAAAGCGTTGCCACAGGATGGAATCTGGACCCAGCTCAGGCAGGTTATCGGTGTTGTTATCTGCAGGTTGGGCGTGCTTGTCGTTTACAGTGCTTTCAGGATTGCTCAGAGTAGTCATTATGCCTCCTTAAGGGCAGTAGCGGACTTTTGTTGATTCTGGCGTTCGGACGAGGCGGACTCAGGGGCGTAGTTGGATGCTCGCTTGAAATCGTGGGCCGGTGCATCGAACCCTGCGAGCACTTCGCGGATTCCGCGTACGGTACCGGGCTGAACCAACCACTTATCGTGCTTGACGGTTAGTTCTCCTGGTCCACGAATCTCTAGCTGGCGGACGTAACGGCGGCAGTGATCGGCGCGGGCTTCGATGACAGCCAGTGGGCGACGCTTGAGGTAAGAGTCGCGCGGGGTAGGGCCGTCAACAAAGAGGGCATTAGGCAGCCCAAATACCTCTACACCGTGGTGCAGGTACATGTCATCGACGCTGGCCTTTGACCGTCCCGGAACGGAAATCCACGGGGATTCCTCGCCGGTGGCGCGAATCAACACATCGAAAGCTTGGGTTTCCTGACCGGAATCACCGAGGTAGGAGATTTCCCATTTGCCTTCTGCGCGGTCGAATTCGGCACCAGTAACGGCGGTGGAACCGCGGAACTCGGCGCCACTGGCAGCAACAGCCTCTTCAAGGTGGCGTACTACAGAAGCTGGCGAGCCGTCAGTTTTCGTGAGGCGGAGGTACGGGGTGCGGAAGTGGTACTTCCGGGAGACCTCGGTGGCATCAGCGGAATTGAAGTGACCGCCGATGTGTGGTTCTTGTTCAAAAAGAACGGTGTCGAATCCAGAGAATGCGCATTCAGAAGCCGCGGCGCATCCGGCTACTCCGGCACCGACGACTGCGACGGTCGGTCGGCGATATGGCTTGAACATACTGTTCCTTTCGAGTTTCACAGGGCACTTACCGGCCGCTGTGTATTGGCAATTTATGTACTCAGAGAGAACACAATTTGTGGATATGTTGTGATAGTACACATATCCCCAACAATTGTGAAGTGGATTACTGGATTTAAAAGCTGGCTGGTTATGCTGCGCAGTGCTTAGGGGAGGAAGCGCAAGGCCTTTCCTAAGCGCAACGCGGAGCTCAGCAGGGTGCCGTAATACTTATTGGGAAGCCAACTTGGCCCGCGCATCGGCATGATCCTTTGCGAGGAAATATTCTTCGCTTCCGTATATTTGGTCAGCCCCTCGTGGCCATGGCGGCGGCCAACGCCGGACTCCTTGACGCCACCCAGCGGGGTGGAAATCGAGGCCCACGTGGAGGCGTAGCCATCATTGATGGTCACGCTGCCAGCATCGATTTTCTCGGCGATGCCCTGCGCGGTTTCGGGTTGGCCGAATACAGAGGAGTTCAGGCCGTAGGGCAATTTATTTGCCTGCTCGATGGCCTCTTCAACATCGCGCACGCGTTGCACGTACACCACGGGGCCAAAGACCTCTTGCTCTGCAAGCTCGGTGCCTTCACCCAAATCAGTGAGAACCGTGGGCTCAAAGTGGTAGGGGCCGATATCCGGGCGGGGCTTGCCGCCGGTAATAACGGTGGCACCCTTTTCTACCGCATCATCGACGAAGTGCTGCACCACATCCAATTGGTTTTGGCCGATGAGTGAACCCATCGTGTAGTCCCAGTTCAAACCGGAACCAAGTTTGATGGATTCGGTTGCCCGGCGGAATGCGGTAATGAATTGATCGAAGATGGCATCGGGCACGTAGATGCGTTCAATCGACACGCACAGCTGGCCTGAATTGGAAAAGCAGGCGGTAGCGATGGTGTCAATATGCTTGTCGATGTCCGCATCCGGCGCGATGATCATTGGGTTCTTGCCGCCCAGTTCTGCGGAGTATCCAACGAGGCGCTCGCCTACGGTGGTGCCCAAAATCTTGCCGGTCTTGGTGGAACCGGTAAACATCAGGTAATCGCAGCGTTCGGAGATGGCGGAGCCGACAACTCGGCCGGAGCCGGTGACGATCTGCAGCAGATCCTTCGGCAGTCCTGCTTCCTTCAAGAGGTAGAGGGAAATCAGGTTAGAAAATGGGGTGGATCCGTCGGGCTTGGCCACAACGCCATTGCCGGCAAGTAGTGCCGCAACGGCATCGGAAATGCCCAATGCTAATGGGTAGTTCCACGGGCTGATTTGCCCCACAACGCCCTTAGGAACTCGCTGCAAGTGAGTTTTGGTGATGAGCGGAAATGCGCCCGGCTGCTTCTGAGTGGCCAGTAGCTTTGGCGCATTATTTGAGTAATAACGCGCGTTATTTAGTACATCGAGTACCTCATCAAAAGCGGCCGTGCGGTCCTTGCCGGTTTCCAGTTGGATGAAATCCGCCAGCAGCTCGCGGTGTTTAGCCACGAGGTGGTGGAAGCGCTTCATTACCTTTACGCGCTGCTTAACGTCGGTGTCGGCCCAGGCCTTTTGGGCCTGACGCGAACGGCGGAAAGCCTCATCTACGTCTTCTTCGGAACCTACTCCAACCCATCCTAATTTTTCTTCGAATAGGGGGGAATGGACCGCTTGGTGCTCGCCTTTATCCAGCGAACCAGTGGAGTAGTTAGTGGTGAGATGTTGTAGCTCAGTCAGTAAATGCTGTGGCAAGGGCCGTTCTTGTAGACGGCGTGGTAAAGACATGTAATGCACGCTCCAGAAAGATCAATGAAAAGGTTCGTGAGCTAAAAAGCTCACGAACAATTGGGAAGCCGGTGTGTTTTAGAACGGGCAGCCGGCAGCACGGCGTGCGGCTACTGCATCATCGGAATCCGGCTTGTCGGTAGATTCCGCGGTGGCAGCAGAGTCCTTAGCCTGGGCGGCGTTGTAGCCTTGGATCTTCTTCGGCTCCTTGTACTTGCCCTCAATCATGCCGTTCTTGATCATCAAGGAACGACCAGGCTCCATGTAGCGCTTGTCCTCTGGGAGGTGGTCCATGATGAAGCGAACGGACTTGGCGATGCGGTCGAAGCGCTTTTGGTCGCGCTTGGTCCACTTCAGATCCAAGATGTCGCGGTACTTCTGCGGCAGGGTAGCCACAGTCAACCAGATGGCGCTGCGCATAATGGGCTTCCAGATAACCTTCCATACGGCCTCTGGAACGCCTTCCGGAGCCTTGACCGGCTCTACGCGTGCGGTGCGCAGTGCGAAGTCAACGGTCTGGTTGCGCTCGAGCACGGTGTCTGCCATGTCATCCATGTACTTGATCAAGTCATCGTAGTTATCAATGACCGGACGCTCAGACATGCCGTACTTGTCCCACCAAGTCACGCCCTCGCGAACGATCTGGTCGCGCTCTTCCTTGGTGAACGGAGTACCGAAGAGATCTTGGGCGTAGATAACGCGGTAGACGAAGGTAGCGTGTGCCCAGTAGTAGGTCTCTGGGTTCAGGGAGTGGTAACGCTCGCCATTTTGCAGCGTGCCCTTAATGGTGACGTGGTAGTCGCGGATACGCTCACCGATGTCCCCATCATCGTAGATGGACTGAATAATCTGCGGCGTAGAGCGCTGCAGACGGGCGAAAGGTTCGTCGAAGAACTTCGAGTGGTCCAAAAGGGACTGACCAATCGCAGGGTGCATATTCTGCAAAATGCCGGTGTAACCGCGCAGCAGCTGCAGGCGGTTATCCGAGCCCCACTTCCACAACAGGGAATCCGGGCCCAAAGGAGCGCGGCGCAGTTCGCGCTTTTCTTCCTTCTTGTCCTGAGCGTTTACTTCTTCTGCTCCGGACTGAGAGGAATCAATGTGGGTATTTTCTTCGTTTGCCTGTGCATTTTCGGGTTTCAGTGAGTTGGACAATTCGACCCTCCTTAGTCGATAAAATCTGATGGTTGTGTAGCGTAACACACACCGGTGCGCACCTATTACATGGCGCACAAATTTGGGGGTGCAACGATGTGCGCTGCGGGTTTAGTGGGGGATCGGAAGTTGACAACGGCAGGGGGTGCGATAATCTTCATTAAACATATGACCTGGGCTACACTGTTGCGGGCGTATTTAATTGCACCCCTATTTGTGTGACGTGTCTCAGGTAGTGTTAACGTGTGTTCAAGCTCATTTAATCAGTGGATTGCGTAGGTCCAATACTCATCGTCGGCTTGTGTACCTCTGGCCGCGGTAAAGAGTGGGCTGAAAATTCACCGTAGACGGGGGATGCCGCTAAAACAGGCTGCTACCCCGCCTTTTCAATTCCACAGAAAGGTTCCTTCATGGGCAGGATTAGTATTCCAAAGTTTGCAACCGCACTGGCTGCCGGGCTTGCGGCTTTTGGTGTAACAGGTTTTGCGGTAGCCCAAGGTGGCTTGACCGCTAATATCGCACTTTCAGGAACCTTCTTTAAGGTGAACATGAGCCACCTAGAGGGCGAAGGATTGTCGATCTTCGTTGATAGGGACAAGATGGGAGAGGAAACCATCCCGGCCGCGCGCTTGAAGTTTGAGCACGCCGTGGCTTCCAACTTGTGCCTGTCTGCCAATCTTCCTGATGTCCCAGGGATTGGCGAGACCACCTTCGCCCTCCGTGCGAATGGTGATGACAGTGTGGAGGTAGAAAACCTCTTGGTTGGTGCTACCGACATTAAGGGTCAGCTCGATCTGACGAACGCCAACGTGGGTGTCGACGCCAGCCAGGTCAATGACAAGGCAGATCCAGGTTCGTGGGGATTGTACGCGCAGAAGGTGACCCTGAGCGCGGATGATATTCGTACGACCTCGGTGGGAGCAGAAAGGCTCGCTGCCTCTGGTGTGAATGTGACGGTGAAGAGGGGAAGCAACAATGGCTGCTAAGTCTTCTGATGATGAGACTTTGCGCATGCCTGCGGTGACCGAAACCGATACCGATAACGGCGAAGCTGCACGCAGCGCCCAAGATTCCTCCCAGGAGTCGGCCGGAAATACCGCTGGTGAGGCCGCCGTTGGCACCGATCACGCTAGTGCTGCGGAGACGAAGGCCGAGGACACCGCTGATGCTGGTGCTGAAGCCACGGCCACGGCGGAAAGCGATGGAGAGAACACATCGCAGTCGGTAGCGGATGCGGTCAAAGGTGCTAATGAACCGCAGGATTCCGCAGCGAATAACAAGAATGACAAAGCCGTAACCAGAGTGGCCCCTAAAGAGAGCTGGTGGAAGCGGTTTAAACACTGGCGCAAGCGTCGTCCGTTCGCGGGTGGCTTGTTGCTTATCTTGTCCGGCATCGCCATCGCTGCGCCGGCCTATATTACTGTGCGCATTTCAGATCTTTTGGTCATGATTTCCACGGTGTCTGGCGTTTCGACGCTCCTTATTGGTGCGGCACTTATCATGTTCGGCCTAGGATCTTGGTTTAGGCAGGAGACATCGTCTTACCTGGGTGTTTTAGCCATCTTGGTAGCGATCGTCGCGCTTCCCACCACCAACCTGGGTGGCTTCGTTATAGGCAGCCTTTTGGGCATTATCGGTGGTGCGCTCGCATTTGCTTGGCAGCCACAGGATCGCCAGAAGTCTCCTAAGAAGCGCAAGAAGAAGAAAAAGTCCCAGGCCAAAGAACTGGCGGTTTCAGCATGAAGCTATTCAGGCTGAGCTCGCTACCGCGTCGTCGCTCCGCTCGTGTGGTAAAAGGTAGTGCGCTCGCAGTGCTCTGCGCTTTTACAGCGGTGTGTGCGGTGAACCAACCTGAGGAAACCCGTGCGCAGGAAGGCTTGGCCTTAGCGCAATCTGAACTCAGCACGGTGACTGCTGATAATGTCACCCTGACTGGAAACGTAAGCGCCTCGCTCATCACTGTGCCTACCGCACAAGGTGAACAACGAGCACTGAAACTCGTAGGTGATAAGTTGGCGGCGCGTAACCTCGCGTTGACCCTGCCCGCTGCTATGGGGCAAGGCAAGCTAACCACTGGTGATGTAGAAACCACCGTCACGGACGGGCCGGTCACCGTCCTGACCACTGGACTGCAGACAACGCCTGCAGTGGTGGATCACCCCACCATTCCGGTAAACGTCGATCTATCCAACGGCGATCTCAACGCGGTGCTTGATCAATTGGGCGTTCCTGACCCGCACGTGGTGCCCGATGCTCCTATCCCGAACGTTTTGATGGAGCACATTTCGCTGCAAGATGTCACCATGGAGCTGGTCAACCTGCAGGGCGCTAATTTGCACGCCCCGCAGGTCCAGCTCAACGTGCAGTAACCACGCAGCGGCTCCTTCCCTTAAGCCTCGTTGAACTGCGATTGGTGCAGGCGCCAATAAGCGCCTTGGGCGCGCAGCAGTTCTTCGTGCGAACCTTGCTCGACGATGCCCCCGTTTTCCATCACCAAGATCAGATCAGCATCCCGGATGGTGGATAGGCGGTGGGCGATGACGAAGGAGGTGCGCTCGGCGCGCAGGGCATTCATGGCCTCCTGGACAAGCACCTCGGTGCGGGTATCCACGGACGAGGTCGCCTCATCCAAGATGAGCAGCGCAGGCTGGGCCAAAAAGGCGCGAGCAATGGTAATCAACTGGCGCTCACCGGCGGAGATGGCGCCGCCATCTTGGTCGATAACGGTGTCATAGCCCTCCGGTAGGGAGTGCACGAAGCGATCGACGTAGGTGGCCTTGGCCGCGGCGATAACCTCATCGTCCGTGGCATCGAGCCGGCCGTAGCGGATATTGTCCATGATGGTGCCCTCAAAGAGGACGGCATCTTGTAGCACCATGCCCACCTGGGAGCGCAGGGCGGTGCGGGGCATGTGGGCGGTTTCGTGGCCATCGATAAGAATGCGGCCTGAATCGATGTCATAAAAGCGCATGAGCAGGTTGACCATGGTGGTCTTGCCCGCGCCGGTGGGCCCCACGATCGCCGCGGTTTGCCCCGGCTCCACGCGTAGGTTGAGCCCGGTAATAAGTTCCTTCTCCGGCGAATAGGAAAAGCCAACGTCCTGAAACTCTACGCGGCCGCGGGCGCGGCCTACTAGCTCATCGCTGGTAGCCTCCAGCGATTGCTCTTCCGCATCGAGGAATTCGAAGACGCGCTCCGCAGAGGCCACGCCGGATTGCACCTGTTGCATCATGCCGCCCAATTGGCCCAGCGGCTGGTTAAATTCGCGGGAGTACTGGATAAAGGCGGTGGCCTGGCCCAGGGTCATCTGCCCGTTGGCCACGCGCAGGCCGCCAAGCACAGCGATGGCCACATAAGACAGGTAGGACACGAACTGCATGATGGGCATCATGATGCCGGAGAGGAATTGCGCCAGTGCAGAGGAGCGGAAGAGCTTGTCATTGCGCTCATCAAATTGGCGCGTCATATCCTCCGTGCGGCCAAAGACGATGCCCAGATCGTGGCCGGAGAAGGACTCTTCCACTTGGCCATTGAGCTGGCCGGTAGCGCGCCACTGGGTTTTAAATTGGCGCTGCGAGCGCCCGCCAATGACCCCGATGATCAGCGCGGTTAGCGGCAGCGCCAAGAGTGCCACCAGGGCAAGTTGCCAAGAGATGCTAAACATCATCACGGTGATGCCCAGGATCATCAGGATGTTATAGAACAGCTGGGAAAGTGCCTGCTGGAGGGCCTGTTGCACATTGTCGATGTCATTGGTGGTGCGCGAGAGGATATCGCCGCGCTGGTGGGAATCGAAGTAATTTAACGGCAGGGCATGCACCTTGGCCTCCACGCGCTTGCGCAGCTCGTAGACCGTGTCGATGGTCAGGCGGTTTAAGATGAGCCCCTGCCAGAGTTCGAAGGCGGCAGAGACGATGTACATCGCGATCACCGCGATGATAAGCGTACCCAAGCGGGTAAAGTCGATGCCCTCGCCGGGAGTGAAATCCATGCCGGAGGCCATATCGGCCACCTGATCCTGGCCCTGGGCGCGCATACCGTCGATGGCCTGCTGCGCCGAGATGCCAGATGACAGCTCGCGGGAGATGACGCCAGAAAAGATGACGTCCATGGCATCGCCCAAGATTTTAGGGGCAAAGACCGCGAGGAAAACACAGACTACGTCCATCGCCGCCACTACCGCTAGCATGCGCTTATAGGGCATGAGTAGCAGCAGTAAGCGCTTGGCAGAAGGCCAAAAATTCTTGGCCTGACGCGGTGCGGAACCGGACCATTCATCGGCGGCGACCTTGGCCTCAAGCTCCTGGAGCTCGGCGTCCTCAGCGGAGGAGTTGTGTGTGGTGTCCTTGGCCATTAGTGCTCTCCTCCAGCTACTCCAGCGGTTTCTTGGGATTCAACGATTTCCTGGTACACCTCTGAGGATTTCAGTAGCTCAGTGTGGGTGCCGCGGGCGACGATGCGCCCTTTATCGATGACCAAAATCTGATCGGCATCCTGGATGGAGGCCACGCGCTGGGCCACGATGATGGTGGTGACGGCCTCGCCGCGCTGAGTAAAGGACTGGTGCATGGCGGCGCGCACATTGGCATCCGTGACCACATCCAGCGCGGAGAAGGAATCATCAAAGAGGTAAATGCGCGGCTGGGCCACGAGCATGCGGGCAATGGATAGGCGCTGGCGCTGCCCGCCCGATACATTGGTGCCGCCCTGTGCAATGGGCATGTCCAGGTCATCGACGAAGTCCGCCTGCGCCACGCGCAGCGCCTCCCATAATTGATCGTCGGTGGCCTCGGGGCGGCCCAAGCGCAGGTTGGAGGCCACCGTGCCGCTAAACAAGTAGGCCTTTTGCGGCACCAGCGAGACACGGCTGACGATGTCCGGGCGGGAGAGGGAGGTGGTAGGGGTGGCATCGATAAGCACCTCGCCCTCGCTCGGGACGTAGAGGCGCGGGATGAGGGACAGCAGCGTGGTCTTGCCCGCGCCGGTAGAACCGATGATCGCGGTGGTGGTGCCGGGAGTGGCGGTAAAGGAAACATCCTCTAGCACCGGGGCATCCGCGCCGGCATAGGAGAAGCTGACATTGCGAAACTCTACGGTGCCGGACATGGTTTCCGGGGTGACGGTATCTTTCGGCGGGGTAATGGACGGCTCGTGGCTTAAAACCCCGGTGATGCGGCGGGCACACACAAGGGCGCGCGGGAGCATCATCGCCATAAACGTGCCCATCATGACGGCGGCGAGGATTTGCAGCAGGTATTGCAGGAAGGCGGTGAGCCCGCCGACATCGACAAGCCCGGCATCCACGCGTTGGCCGCCAAACCACAGCACTGCGCCCGTGGCCACGTTCAAGATGACGGTGATAAGCGGGAACATGAGAACAAAAAGCTGGCCGATTTTCAGCGAAAGCTGGGTAATGTCCTTATTGGCCTTGGTAAAACGCTCAGTTTCATAGGCCTCGCGCACAAAGGCGCGCACGACGCGGATGCCGGTGATTTGCTCGCGCAGGGTGCCGTTGATGGTGTCCAGCTTGTCCTGCATGGAACGAAAAAGCGGCATGAGCCGCGCGATGAGGACGGAGATGGTGCCGAGCAGCACCGCGACAGAAACCCACACCAACCAGGACAGTCCGGCGTCCTCGCGAATGGCCATGATGATGCCGCCGATGGACATAATGGGCGCTGTGACCATGAAGTTCAGCATCATCATGTAGACCATCTGCACCTGCTGCACGTCATTGGTGCCGCGGGTAATAAGGGTGGGCGTGCCGAACTCGCTCATATCTTCCGCGGAAAACGTGGTGACCTTGCGGAAGACCTCGCTGCGCAGGTCCCGGCCCACGCCCATGGCCGTGCGGCTGCCGCACCACACCGCGCCGATGGCGGTAATGACCTGGACAAAGGCTACGATGAGCATGATTGCGCCGGTGTCCCAGATATAGTCGATATCGCCCTTGGACACGCCCTCATCGATGATCTTGGCGTTCAAGGACGGCAGATACAGGGTGGCCGCGGTGGACAGCGCCTGCAGGATAAGTACCGCTAGGACATAGGGCGTATAGGGTGCCGAGCGGGTAAAGAGGATTCGGACCAGATCCATAAACCTGCGCTTCTTTCGAGGGAGAATAGGGATTAACCTGCAAGCATATCTGGTCGGCGCAGATGGGGCGAACGGTATTTATATTTAGGCACCTGACCTCGTAGCCGAACCTAGACCAAGACGTGCGCCAATTGTGCCCTGGCGATGACGCTGGCCCAGTCCTCAAAATCCGTAATTGGCGTGCACAGCCCCTCCCACGTGGTAACGGGAATGCCGCGGGCCTTTAATTCCATGACGATGAGCTCGCGGTCCCCGTGGGTGGCCAGCTGGTGGACCTCGTTATGGGTGATATCGCCGTCTACTCCCACGCGTACGTTTCCCAGTAGGCGCAGCCGCGGGGTCGTACCCGGTGCACACTCGTGCGGCACGGCCTCATCGACCACGCCGGCAAGCCCCGCGAAGCGGCGAAGTAGACCGAACGGTGCAGTTTTTTCTGAGATGAGGTCTACGCACATGCCGGCGCTTAGGAGTCTTTCCACGGTGGATAGGGCGGCAGGACCTTTTCCAATGATGGCGACACGCTGCATAAAAGTTCCTCCTCGGGCAAGTCTGGTCGGCCCGCAATAGACTACATTGTCTATAAAGTTAGGTCGGCTTGGTCTAGAAATAAAACATTTTATTCTCCCTTTCTGCCAAGCTCAGCGCCGTTTCCGGAAAAACGCGCTGCGTGAGCTACCGCGGTTGCCTAGTGTGTGAGCTCATGAACCCAACGACGAACCTGCTGGATGGTGGAAAGTCCTTCCGCGATCCCCATATCTCGCCCGAAGGCACGCGCGATACCGCTCCGCTCTCCGCCGAGGTGGCCGCGCGCAATGAACAGTTAGTGGACACGTGGGCGGATAAGCTCGCCTACGAATCCGCAGAAAACATCGCCGAGTGGGCCGCCGAGCACGCCCTTGGCCGGCTTGCGGTCACCATGTCCATGGAAAATACCGTGCTGGCAGAGCTCTCCCACCGCGCCGGGCTCGCAGCGGATCTGCTCTTCATCGATACCGGCTGGCACTTTCCAGAGACCCTCCAGGTGGCCGAGGAGGTGGACAAGCGCTACCCGGATCTCCCCCTTGTTCGCGTGCTGCCGCTGCTGAGCCCCGAAGAGCAAGATGAGGTGTACGGCCCGCGCCTCTACGCGCGCGATACTGCCGCCTATAACCGCATGCGCAAGGTGGAGCCACTGAATATGGCCATGGACCCTTATGCCGGATGGGTCACGGGCCTGCGCCGGGCCGATTCCGAGCACCGCGCCCACGCCCCGGCACTCAGCCTGGACCGCACCGGGCGGTTGAAGATTTCGCCGATTATCACCTGGAACTTGGACGATACCGATCAGTACATCGCAGATAATGACCTCATCATCCACCCGCTGACCCTGCAGGGATACCGGTCCATCGGCGATGCGCCGTTGACCTTCCCAGTCGGCGATGGTGAGGACGCCCGCTCCGGGCGAGTATTTGGAGATGGCAAGACAGAATGCGGGTTACACGAATAATGAGCACACTTTCCCCACACCTACAAGACCTAGAAAATGAATCCATCCACATCCTGCGCGAGGTGGCCGGGCAATTCGATAAGGTAGGCATCCTCTTTTCTGGCGGCAAGGACTCCGTCGTCGTCTTCGAGCTGGCCCGCCGCGCCTTCGCCCCGGCAACTGTGCCATTTGAATTGCTCCACGTGGATACCGGCCATAACTTCCCCGAGGTCATCAAATTCCGCGATGACTTGGTCGCAGAATCCGGCGCCCGCCTCCACGTCGCCCACGTCCAAGACTGGATCGATAGCGGCGAGCTACAAGAACGGCCCGATGGAACGCGCAACCCGCTGCAGTCGGTGCCGTTGGTAGAGACCATCGCCAAGCGCGAGTACGACGCCGTGCTGGGTGGGGCCCGCCGCGATGAGGAGCGCGCCCGCGCCAAGGAACGCATCTTTTCTATCCGCGATTCCTTCGGCGGGTGGGACCCTCGCCGCCAGCGCCCCGAGCTGTGGGATCTGTACAACGGCGGCAAGATGGCCGGCGAAAACGTGCGCGTCTTTCCCATTTCTAACTGGACCGAATCCGATATTTGGGAATACATTGGCGCGCGCGGGCTCGAGCTGCCGCCCATTTATTATTCGCACCAGCGCGAGGTCTTCAACCGCGGCGGCATGTGGCTTTCGCCAGGTGAATGGGGCGGGCCGAAAGATGATGAGCAGCTAGAGACTCGCACCGTGCGCTACCGCACCGTCGGCGATATGTCCTGCACCGGTGCCGTTGAATCCACCGCCTCCAGCCCAGATGAGGTGCTCGCGGAAATCTCTATTTCCACCCTGTCTGAGCGCGGTGCCACCCGCGCCGATGACAAACTTTCTGAATCCGCCATGGAAGACCGCAAGAAGGAAGGCTACTTCTGATGACGACTACCCTCGCGCCAAATGTCGGCGCCCTCAAACAGCGCGATACCCTGCGCTTATGCACCGCCGGCTCCGTTGATGACGGCAAATCCACCTTCGTCGGCCGCCTGCTCTATGACACCAAGTCCGTGCTCGCGGATCAGGTTGAGTCCATGGAGCGTTCCTCCTCCGATCGCGGTTTCGATGGCATGGACTTATCCCTGCTTGTCGATGGCCTGCGTGCCGAGCGCGAGCAAGGCATCACCATCGACGTGGCCTACCGCTACTTCGCCACCGATAAGCGCACCTTCATCCTCGCCGATACCCCAGGCCACGTGCAGTACACCCGCAATACGGTTACCGGCATGTCCACCTCGCAGGTAGTGGTGCTGCTCATCGATGCCCGCCACGGCGTCGTCGAACAAACCCGCCGCCACCTCAACGTGGCCGCGCTCCTGGGCGTACGCCACGTCGTCCTTGCGGTCAACAAGATCGACCTCGTGGACTATGACGAGCAGGTCTTCCGCGATATCGAGGCCGAATTCCATAAGATTGCGCAGCGCCTGGACATTACCGATACCACCGTCGTGCCCATTTCCGCGCTCAAGGGCGATAACGTGGTCGAGCGCTCCACCACCATGGACTGGTACACCGGCCCCACCGTCCTCGAGGTGCTTGAGACCATTCCCGTCGCCACCGGACGCGCCGATGAGCTGGACTTTCGCTTTCCCATCCAGTACGTCATCCGCGAACACGCCACCGATTACCGCGGCTACGCCGGCCGCGTGAAGGCCGGGTCCATCTCCGTGGGCGATACGGTGCACCTGCCCGAAGGCCGCACCAGCACCGTCACCCAGATCGATACCGCCGACGGGCCAGCTTCCTCGGCCACCGCCGGTGATTCGGTGACGCTACTGCTTGCCGATGACGTCGATCTCACCCGCGGCGATCTCCTCGTCGGCGCCCAGCGTCCCCCGGCCACCCGGGAATTCGCTGCCACGGTGGTAGGCCTTACCGAAAAGGACCTAAAGCCCGGCCAGATGCTCAAGCTGCGCTATGGTTCCTCCCTGGTCAAGGCCCGCATTGCTGCTCTTTCCCGCACCTTGGATCTCGATGGCGTATCTGACGTTGATGATCCTGAGGCCGTTGTTATGAACGATATCGCCCATATCACCATCCAGACCCAGGCCGAACTGCCCGTGGAGGATTACGCCGCCCGCGGCGCCGTGGGAAATTTCCTGCTCATTGATCAATCCTCCGGCAATACCCTGGCCGCCGGCTTCGTAGGCCACCGCTTGCGCTAGTCGTTTTTCGCGCCACTCTCACTTTAGCCGCTGTCGCTCATGTCGCTGCGCGTCATATTGAGGCCTGTGCACCGAGCAACAGCGGCGAAGTTGGGCCCAGCACAGCGGGCCCTTCGATGGCTAGGTGCACGTAGCAGGGGAGTGCAGCCACCAGCGCGAACCTAGCAAGATTTGCCACAAAACGGTTGAAAATTCAGCGAAACGTGCTTGTTTTACATTGACCTATCGTGTTGATGGAACATCACCCGACATGATGACCTTCTGCTCGCTCTCATCCCAGCGGAATCCCGCATTGGTTGTACCCGAGCGGTTGGCATTGCTTTCACCTTTGCGAGGCCAGTGATAGGTCACCGCGATTTCGGAATCGTTTACGCGTTCAACCGTGGGAGCGAAGCCGTAGGGTTCTGCTGTTGCGGTCCCTAAGTACTCACCGTGGTTGAACAGCATGATGTGGTAGGGAGAAGAACTTGTTCCTCCCTCGATCATCAGGGTTTCCCACGATAGGGAAGCGCAAGGGTCGTAGCCTGAGGAATCGATTAGCTCCCAACCGATGGTGTACCACGGCGCAACTTGGGAAACGCTGTCTTGGAACGCTGTCTGGGCGCTTTGCGTACCGCAGGTTTGGTCGGATTTGCTTGCAGAAGAATTCTCGTCACCTAGTTGGGACGCTTGGCTTTCCTCTTCCTCATCCATCACTACGTTGGGCGGCACTGGCTTGGAAGTAGTTTCTTCTCTTGGGGAAGAATCTTTCCTCGAGGTTTCCTGCTCTGCGTCGTCATCTTTTTCTGGTGAGGTGGACCTCGAAGCAGTCTCATACTGGAGGCGTTGACCATCAGCGTTGGTGGAATTATCGTCACAGCCAGCCAGAGCAAGGGACACGTTTGCGAGGATCATTGCTGCTCCGATGGCCAGTACTCGGCCGTGGAAAGGCCTATGCGAGTTAGGCATTCTCAATTGCCCGTCGTCCCATAGTCTTGCGAATCGACCACACGAACTCCCAAAGAATCAACATGAGCGGAGTGGTTACGAGCGTTTTGATCAGTGAGGCGCTGAAGCCTGCGGTCTTAGACTCCAGCTCCGAGGAATCAAAGACGAGGTCCAGGGCGGTGACGTCACTAGCTTCACCGGCAAGGGACAAGCCTCGGATTCCGGCAATAAGCCACATGAGGAGCAGTATGCCCCATAGCACGCACCACATGATGGATTGACAACGTTGGCGGTCTGGCTCGACAGAGAACGCTACATTACTAAAGTCGACGGTGAATTGTTTATTAGCGACGTTGAAGCTTGAATTGCTGCTGGATTGATGATTCGTTGCCTGCGGCTTCCAGTCTTGTTGTTGCGCCGAGTGTTGAGGAGCGTATCCAGGCACCGGGGAATTGGAAGCAGGATTCTCTTGCGGTGCAGTGTCGGACGGGAGAGCAGCGATGTAGCGGATGCGCGCGATATCTACTTCGGCCCCAGTGGCATCAGCCAACTCGTTATCGTATTGCTTGCGCCGGTTGTCCGCGGAAAAGATTTGTCGCGCAGTATTCAGTTCGTCGCGTGCTGCGGTGTCCGCAGGATCTACGTGGGCAAGCTTGTTGTCAATCTCTGCGATGAGATCGGTGGAATCGGCCGAAGCATCGAGGGAGAGAGAGTCGTAGAGGTTGTAGTGGGGCATAGAGAGTTCCTTTCTAGTGTTAGATCCAGGGTTGTACGGAGAAGAGAGTGAGAGATCAGGAAGAGAGTATTTACGTAAAGAGGGAACTAGCAGGGGTCGGAGAAGTCGGCGTTATTATTCAGTGAACGAGCATTGCCACCGTATTGCGCTTTTAGCTCGCACACTTTCTCCACGCTATGGCCTGCGTCGAAGTAGATAGCATAGACGTCGTTGCCGTTTACTTGACTACGAAGAGAGCTGCAAGCGCCGCCGTAAAGAATTTTCGATCCCGGGTACTTGTCCTGTACGCGGGAGGTCTCGCTAAACGGTTCGCCACTTGAGATGAGCACGGACTCAGCGATGAGGATGTATCGGCCGTCGCACTTTCCGTCCCAATCTCCGGCCCAGGCGAATTCATCTTCGGCCCCGGATCTGTTGGTGGTTTCCTTAGCGCTTTCGGCTTTGGCGTTAGCATTGTCGTCGCACAGCAAAACCTCATCAAGCAAGCGGCGTGGGGCACCAGCGTCTTCAAGTTTGGACTGGTCGTAGCATCCCATATCGGATTGCGGCACCGATCTATCTGTTTTGTAAATGTGCCACGCATTGTCGGTCCAATAGAACAAGGCGAGGTTCCCGGTGCCGTCTTCACCTGCAAAAAGCTAAGAGTCATCGCAGTACATCTTTACTGGGGAGCGCAAATCGCTAAGTTTGTCGTCTGCGTATTTATTGCACTTCTCGTATTTGGTCAGCTCTTGTGCTTTAGCATCATTTTCTTCTCTGGGGGATTCTTTTCCTCGTCCTTTTTTGGAATTATCCTCATGCTTGTCGGACTCGGCTCCCTTCTCAGAGTGGGAGTCATCTTTAGCCTCAGAGCTAGTCGCCAATGCAGGTTCATTTGGATCATCTGCATCATTTGTATCGTTCCTATCAACGAATGCCCAAGCTAGACCGCCAACCAGAGCGAGAACCGCTAGCACAGAGATGACTAGGAACACGATGCGTCTATTTTTACTGGAGGACTTAGGGTGTTCAAAGTTCTCGTCTGTAGATGATGCTGCAGTAGTCGAGGCTGTAGAGGAATTAGGTGAGGGCGTGCCCCAAGCTTGTTCCTTGCGCGGCAAGGGGCGCATACCTTCAGTAGAAGGATCCGAGGAGGGGTGATCCGGCTGGCCCCAAGCATTGTTGTCGTTCAAAAGCTGGACTCCTCCATAAGCAATTTAAGAGCGGAATACGAGAGAGATTGGACAATCTAACGATTAATCCATGATGTACTAGTGACATACAATTTGCAGAAATTGTTTCAATTAAACTTTAATCTAGGCATTTAGCTCCATTCAAGTTACTTTCGCATAAAACGAACGACATAAGTACGACATCTGTGCGGTCAAGAGTTGAAGCTAGAGGGAGTAAGTCGCCCCAAAACCGTTGAATAAAAGGGCCTAGCAACAGCTGAAGGCTGTGCTTTAGTGCGAGAGCTTGAGCAAACGAGGGACTTGCAGTCGGGAATAGTAAGCCGGCTCCTTCCTGGCCAGCTTAACCCTAAGTGTGACCTAAATTTGAATCCTCTATGAGGAACGAGAAAGAAGCACCTGTGGCACTGGAGCGAAATCGCAATGCGTCCGAATTTCACACAGCTCGCAAACGAGTGAGCGTGCCCCGAGACCTTATCAGGCGATTAGGCGGTGCGTTGGCCTATGGCGCAATCGAAGCTTTCGGACCAGATGCCCAATCAGAATTGAGCAAAGTCTTTGATTTGGGTGACGTTATTGACCTCATCTTGCTATGTCAGCTGCCGGAAATGGAGATCGCGCCGGGAGTGGAGCAGTAGGTGGAGAGAGACTACGCCAAGAAGCTGCTGGGGCGAATCAGTGCGGGGGCTACGCCTTAGGAGCCTTATGACCGCCAGCTGCGTGCGACTGTGGTGCGGGTATCGCGTGGGGCGTTCGCCTGTGGACCTTGCCGGGCGTCAGTGCCTTCCCAAGGATGTGGAAAGGGCATTCCCAGAGTCGTTTTCCATTGCGATATCACCAGTCCCTACACATTGCCGGAGGAGGTGTGGCTGGGGATGTACGTGGCCAATGCGACGCGGCTCGGAGAGCTAAACACTCAGGTAGAAGGTGCCGGGTTGGATGAGAACTGACAGCAAGGGTTGCGGCTGGGGATGAGCCTGGCCGCAACCTACCGCCAAGTCTGGAGTTCCGTGCGCGGCCAGTGGCACGTGAGCCCGCAGACGCGCTATATCGTGCTCTCGTGCTTTGGCTATTGCCCCTTTGTCTGCCGCGTGACCGAGGGCAGTTGGCGCCGCGATTCCTTCGACGAGAGCCACGGTCGTTTCAAGGTCACGGAAAGGTATTTGATAGATGTGGATCGCGAACGCTTCATTCACCTTGACAGCCCAGATCCGGGTGGTGCTTAGTTGCCCACGGCACGGGAGGCGGCGGAGGCGACGACGGAGGAAGACCTCGCCGTCGCAAGTACGCTTACTGGCCGAATCATCGCCGTGGGCGCCGGGCATAAAAATATTACGATTCGCCTGCACCAAAGGAACCACACGTTGAACTTTGATTAGGGCGAGCAGGTATTCTCGCAGACATGGAGAATCTCAACGGACGCACACTTTTCGTCGCCGCCGTGGACGCCGAAGCTGCGCACATTCCAGACGGCGAAGCGCTGCTCATTACCGGTATCGGCACGGTTCCGGCCGCGATTTGCCTGACCGAAGTATTGGCAGAGGCTCGCGCAAACGATGCTTTGCCTGAGCGCGTGGTCAATATCGGAACGGCGGGCGCGCTTGTCGATGGCATGGATGGCGTCTTCGAGATCAATAAAGCAACCAAGCACGATTTCAAGCTAGAAGTGCTGACCGATATCAGCCGTTACCTCCTGCCAGAATTCATCGAGCTGGAGACCTCCGGCGAGCTCCCAGCACGCGGGCTGGCCACCGGTGACATGTTTGTCTCTACTACCGCAATGCGCAATGAGCTGGTGAAAAAATCCCAGCTGTGCGATATGGAGGGCTATTCTATTGCCGCTACCTGCCAGCGCTTTGGTGTGCCTTGCACGCTATTGAAGCAGGTCTCTGATTCCGCTAATGAGGAATCGATGGGCACCTGGGCTGGCGTCTTGGACCGCAGCGCCCGCCAGTTGGCCGCCGCCGCAGCCGATTTAGGCTTCTTGCGCTAGCTGATGCCTTCGTTGCCTTCCTTCCCGTTTCGCACGGCGGAGGAAGGGCTGGGGAAGCGCGGATTCTTTAAGTCAGCGGGCTCATGGCCGCAAAAAGCTGCTTCACCTTTTTGCGAGGAGACTCTTCGAGGGAGCTCTCGCTGTCGCCTTCTTCGCCGGTGCGCTTGGTCTCAGGGTCTGTATTGTCCGCGTCCTCAGCTTCGTCGTCTTTGGACGTGGACTTGGATCCGGTGACGATTTCAATGTCATTGGGGGAGACCTCACCGGCGCGCAGGGCGGCCATCTCTGCGTGGTAGCGCAGGACAACGGTAATGGTGGCGGCGACTGGCACGGCGAGGAAAGCACCGACGATGCCGGCCAGAGTGGAGCCCACGGTGATGGAGAGCAAGACGATGGCCGCGTGCAGGCCCATGGCCTTGGATTGCAGGATGGGCTGGAGGACGTTGCTTTCTACCTGCTGGACAATGATGATAAGCGCCAGCGCGAGCAGCGCATTGGTCAGGCCGTTGGATACCAAGGCGATAATGACGGCTAAGGCGCCAGCGGTGACGGCACCGATGATGGGGATAAAGCCCGCGAAGAATGTGATGACGGCGATGGCCAGTGCCAGTGGGACCTGGAGAACCCAGAGGCCGAGGCCGATAAAGACGGCATCGACAAGCGCGACTAGGGCTTGGGCCTGAATGAAGCCAGACAGCGTCTTCCAGACGCGGGAAGTAAGTTCCGTGATGTGCCAGGCGGCGGAGTTACCGGTGTATTTGCGCAACCAGGGCAGGAACCTATCGCCGTCTTTAATGATGAAGAAGGTGATAAAGAGCATGATGACGGTGGCTACCGCAATGGAGCTGGCCATGGAGAAACCGGAAAGCACGCCGGTGGCGATGGTGGAGGCCTGGCCCTTGGCAAAGGACACGATGTCCTCGAGGACCGATTGCAGTTGGTCCACCTCAATATCCAGCGGGGAATCATTGACCATCTTGGTCAGCTGCATAATGCCGGCTTCGGCCTCATTAATAAGCACCTTGGATTGTGCGGTGACCATGGGCGCCATGGCAGCAAAGATGCCACCGAAAATAACCACCAAGCCCAAAAGCGTCGTGACCGCTGCCAGCGTGCGGGGAAAGCCCTTGGAGCGCAGCCAGGCGCTGACCGGATAAAGCACCGTCGAGACCAAGATGGCGAGGATAACCGGCAGCAGGCCCACCCAAATAAAGCGCAGCAGGAAACCCGCTAGCCCCAATCCTGCGACGATGAGGATAAAGCACACCGAAATCTTGGCCATGCTGCGGAAGTCCTTGGCCAGCACGGCGGACTTATTATCGCGATTGGCGGGATCGGCGGTGGCGACCTCCGCGCCTAACTGGGACTCATCGGGGGAGACTAGCGGCGCGGCATAGGGGTTCTTCGCATCGGCTTTGCGGTTGACGGAGTTTTGCTCGAGCGCCGACGGGTACTGCGCGCGCTGCGCCGCGTCCTGGCCCGGGTGCTGCCCGGCACCGTTAGGGGAGTGGTTATCTGGCGTAGTCATTCATCTACTATGCCACAGGAAACCACCTAGAGATAGCGCAGGAAAAGCAGAGAAAAAGATAGCGCCCCACCCAACTCCCAGCAAGAAAGCGGGAGAAGGTGGGGCGCTTACTCAATCTGCCGCGACGGGCAGCAATCGGCGTATTAGTCGCGCAGGTTGCCCACGTTGCGGATGATGCCGAAGCGGTGCATGGTCACGGAGACTGCCTGCTCGAGGAGGTAAGGCATGAGCTCACGGCGGCCATCGGCAAGCACGGGCTGGTCCAGTACCACGGAGTTGGAGCGCACCGCTGCCTCGTAGACGGAATCCGGTACGGTGCCCAGGGCACGCACGCGGGAGGACTCGTCATTGGCCACGGCGGCAGCGAAGGAACCATCAGAAATGGACTTCACGTCGAAGCCGCGCTCCTGCAGCTGGGCGGCAACCTCTGGGGCGGCGGAGATTTCCGTCTCGGTGCCGGTAATCCCGGAAGCCAGTACCTGGCGGGCAACATCGCGCAGCTTGTAGTCCTCGCCCACGCGGATGCGCAGCTTGGTGAGCAGCGGGCGGTAGCGGAAGCGGTTGGCTTCAGCGACCAGCGCGGTGCGGTCGGGGGTGCGGCCGAATTCCTCGAGCCACGCAATCCGGTCCAGCTCGGCGGCGCGCCAGAGCCATTCCAGATCGTCCTGGCTGAGCTCATCAGAAAGCTCATCGCGCAGGCGCTGCAGAATCTTTACGCTGGCTGGGGCGATATCCACGTCGCGCGGCTTGAGTTCGCCATCGGTCCAGGTGCCCATCTGGGCTACGTAGTTAGGGCCGCCGGCCTTCGCGCCCGGTCCCATGACGGACTTCTTCCAGCCACCGAAGGACTGGCGCTGAACAATCGCGCCGGTAATGCCGCGGTTGACGTAGGCGTTGCCCACCTCAACGTTGTCGATCCAGTACTCGATTTCCTTGTCATCCAGGGAGTGGATGCCGCCGGTCAGGCCATAGCCGGTGCTGTTTTGCCAAGCGATGGCCTCTTCCAAGGTATCGGCGTACATGATGCCGAGGATGGGGCCGAAGCACTCATTCTTGTGGTACCAAGAGCCCGGCTGGACATTATCGCGAATACCCGGGGACCACAGGGTGCCTTCCTCGTTGAGTTTCTCTGGCTTCAGCAGCCACTTCTCGCCCGGCTCCAGCTGGGTCAGGCCGCGCAGCAGCTTCTCACTCGGCTTTTCAGCCAGGCCATTCATCGTGGTGGTGATGTCATAGCCCGGGCCAGGCTTCAAGGTCTTGACGGAATCCAGCAGCTGCTCGCGCAGGCGCTTGGACTTGCCCGCAGCGCCGACGAAAATCACCAGCGAGGCGGCCGAACACTTCTGGCCGGAGTGGCCGAAGGCGGAGTTGTACAGGTCCTGGATGGCCAGGTCTGGGTCGGCGGCCGGGGTGATGACCAGCGCGTTCTTACCGGAGGTCTCTGCCATCAGGTTCATCTTGGGCTTCCAGGAGCGGAAGAGCGCACCGGTATCGGACGCGCCGGTCAAGATGATGTTGTCCACGTCATCGTGGGAAAGCAGGGCCTTGCCGGCATCGCCTTCATCAGTAAGCACCAGCTGCACCAGATCCGGGTCCAGCCCTTCTGCCTCCAAAGCGGTGCGGAAGGCCTCAACCACCATCTTGCCGCAGTGGACCACCTGGGGAGCAGGCTTGACGATGACCGCCGAGCCCGCCGCCAAGGAAGCAGCAATGCCGCCGGTAGGAATGGCGATGGGGAAGTTCCACGGCGGGGTCACCACGGTGACGGTGTGCGGGTGGAACTCGGAGTGTGCCTCTTCCAAGAAGCGAGCCGATTGTCCGTAGTAGGTGCAGAAGTCAATGGCTTCCGAGATCTCAGGGTCAGTCTGGGTGACCGTCTTATTTGCCTCATAAGCGGCTACGGAGATGAAGTCTCCGCGCTTGGCGGCCAGCTGGTCCGCGACGGCGTCCAGGGCTGTGGCGCGTTCTGCGGCGGGGCGCTTGCCCCATTCGGTGCCCAGCTCCTTGGCGCGGGCGACGTAGCTTTCAACAGCAGACGGGTCGGTAACCTCTTGGACGCCGTGCTCACCGGGGTCATTTGCAAGCGCACGCTTGGCCCAAGTGCGGTTCGGGGTAATTGCCGGGTCCGTATCAGGTTCGTTCCTGAAGCGACCGGAATCCGGTGCCTGGCGCCCGGAATCCTCGAGGCGGTTTTGGGTGCGGCGCGATCCGGCGAAGGTATCCCAGCGCTTGGCAACGGCTTTGCGGAACGTCTCTTCCTGGCTTGCCAGCGGCTCCTCACCCGGGGCGAAGAGGGCGTAGAGGAAGTTCTGCGGCGCGGAGTTCTCCTCCAGGCGGCGCACCAGGTAGGACACGGCGACGTCGAAATCATCCGCGTGGACGACGGGGGTGTAGAGGATCTGGCGGCCCTCGTAGACCTTGCGCACCGCTGCCTGCTGCGCCGGGGACATGCCCTGCAGCATCTCAGAATCCAGCATGTGCAGCACGCCACGCTTTACACCCAGCTCGTAGGCCATGGCGATGGTGTACAGGTTGTGGCTGGCCACACCGATGCGGATGCAGTCTGCGAATTCCTCCTGCAGGATGTAATCCAGCAGACGGTAGTAGTTAGCGTCTACGTCTAGCTTATTGGTGTAGGTAGCCAGCGGCCAGTCGTGGACTTCGCTTTCAGCGGTTTCCATGGACAGGTTGGCACCCTTTACAATGCGCACCTTGACCTTGGCGCCGCCCTCTGCCACGCGCTGCTTGGCAAATTCCGCGATGTCCTGGAGGGCATCGAAGGTATCGGGCAGGTAAGCCTGCAACACGATTCCGGATTC
This sequence comes from Corynebacterium sp. ACRPS, assembly GCF_022346005.1. Classification (GTDB taxonomy): domain Bacteria; phylum Actinomycetota; class Actinomycetes; order Mycobacteriales; family Mycobacteriaceae; genus Corynebacterium. Next base: position 1,337 of record NZ_JAKRMY010000008.1, on the reverse strand, counting down.
CAGATTCTTGAACTCCGGCTCGCTCATCAGGCTCTTGAACAGGCGCAGCGTCAGGTGGAGGTCGTGGTATTCCTCCATGTCCATGTTGATAAAGACCTGTGGGTTGCGGCGTGCGGCTTCCTGGTAGAGCGGGCGCAGGCGGTCCTTCAGGCGCTCCACGGAACTGCCGATGTCCCAGTTATTCAGCTGCGCCACCATCGAGGACGCCTTGACGGATACGTAGGTCACGCGCGGGTTCTTGATGAGATCCAGCGTGCGGCGCGCGCGGGACTTTGCTTCCTCTTCACCGAGCACGGCCTCACCCAAAAGGTTGAGATTCAACTGCTCGCCGGAAGCAGCGGCCTTTTCCAGGGTGTCATTGAGCGCATCCGATTCCGCGTCCAGCACCAGGTGGCCAACCATCTTGCGCATGTATAGGCGCGCTACCGGCATGACCAGGTTAGGCAGGATCGGGCCGAAGAAACCGCCGGCGCCGACGAGTGCGCCATTGATGCTGCCCAAGAAGGAAGGATCGTACTGGGAAGAAATATCCTTCAGTGCCTTGGCCGCGACCTTGTCATCCTCTGGGCGCATGACGCGGTCAACGAAGTCCATGGTGAACTTCACGCCATTGTCATCGCGCAACAGCTCCGCGAGCTGCTCGGTGGCCTTGTCCTTTTCATCTGCGGTGGAATCGAGCCAGCCTTGCGCCCGCTTAATGGCGGCGGGCAGTACGGCCTCAACATCATCAGATAGTGGCGTGCGGGTGTATGCGGGAGAAGTCATGTGAAATTCAACCTCTTTTTCGAAACGTGTACTTCCAGGTTGGTGGCCAACCCACACCGCGGTGTGGCCTTTGTTCTGTGACTCTTAGCGCCGGGGGCAGAAGGTGGCTGGTAAGTCTATGGAAATTGGAAAGCATGCGAGCGATTAGGACTCCGCATACCTGGCAATGAGTGGAACACGCGGGATGCGCGCGCCGCTGCTCGGTGGTTTAAGCCAAGCGAATCAACAAGCCATAGTGCTATCGGTAGTGGGGACCGGGGGCCTGTCGCTATGGCGGCGGACGCGTGCCAAGTTGGTGTTCAACACTCACCTGCTTTCTACACTGTGGCGATGTGGAGCTAGGGGCAGGAAAGAAAGCCCAGTAGTGGTTTCCTATTCCGGTCCTAGTATGGGCATCACCGGCCGAATGTGGCCGATTGATGCGCGGGAAATGCTATGTAGTTGTCTGTGAAGTCAATTATAGGGTTGTCGATATAGTGATGCTAGTCTCGTTAGGGAAATCGGCCGTGGGGGTAAAAAGGTAAAAAATAAAACCCCAGCATGTGGGGTTTTGAGGGGGTGGGGCCACGATT
>NZ_JAKRMY010000007.1 GCF_022346005.1 Corynebacterium sp. ACRPS | reverse complement strand
GCGTACACACTGCGTGGGCCGTCCACTAAAGAGTGCCTAAAAACTACCCCCGGTACCCGATATCCGCACCGGTCGGTACTCGATACCGCCCTACCGGTACTAAATAGCGTCGCGCGTCACACAACATCAAAACCGACCAACGCATCCACTACATCATGGACCCGGTCACCGGCACCGTACCTACCAAGTAGACCACCCCAAAGGACCACTGACCACCCACAACACACACTGGCACTATACCTGGAGGAAATTCTTGGACCACAAAAAGAAAAAGCACCAGAAACAATCTGGTGCTTGAGGGTCCTGCCTAGAGAACGAGCAGGTCATAGCGGGTGGCTTTGACATCGGAAAGCCGCTTGCGGGCGCGCTCTAAGCGCTGCCATTGTTCCTGGGGGATGGATTTCCGGGCGATGGTGACGGTTTCAGCATCGGGGGTTCCCCAAGCAATGGGCATGGGGGATATCTGCTGCCAATGCTCTTTATCGGAAGTAGAACGCTGACCGGACACGGCGGCGACTGGAACCTTGGTGCCAACGGTGCGTTGGACGCCGGGAATGGAGGACACCGTGCGCAGGCACGCGCCCCAGCGTGGGGGAAGGGACGGATCCACATTGGTATTTACCAAGGCAAGAAGGATCATGTCTCGCTCGTTGACCTGCGCGATGACGGCGGGAGCGAGCGGATAAGAGTCATAGAGGGATTGGGCCGTTCCCACCTTGCTTGCAGCGGCGACGCCGACGATGGCAACGACGATGCCAAAGAGGATGAGCCCTAAGCCCAGGGTGATTCCCCAGGAAAAGTTCCACCAGACGGCGGCGCCGGCGATGATCAGGATGAGGCCGAAGATAAGCCCGGATACGCGAAGCCGGTTGGAATCGCGCAATAACTCGTTATTGGCCTTGGCAAAGGACTCGTCAACGTCGAACTTAAAGATCTTCATTGGCCTAAGTCTACTGCGTCCATGAGCCGGTAGGCATATCCTTGCTCGGCGAGGAAGCGTTGGCGGTGCATGGCGTAGTCCGCATCTAGGCTGTCGCGGGTGACCAGGGTATAAAAGAGCGCCTCGGTTTCCTTCGGGCGCAGCAGGCGGCCAAGGCGTTGTGCCTCTTCTTGGCGGGAGCCAAAGGTGCCGGAGACCTGGATGGCCAGTGCCGCTTCGGGCAGGTCGATGGAGAAGTTGGCCACTTTGGATACGACGAGGATGGCCAGCTCGCCCTCGCGGAATTGCTGGAAGAGTTTTTCGCGCTTGGCGGTAGAGGTGGTGCCATCGATGACGGGGGCATCGAGGTGCGCGCCTAATTCGCGCAGTTGATCCACATATCCGCCGATGATGAGCGCTTGTTGGTCATGGGAGGCAAGGATCTTATCGACAGCCCGGAGCTTGGCCGAGGCTTGTGCAGCGATGCGGTAGCGATCGCGCGGCTGCGCGGTGGCATAGAGCATGCGTTCTTCCGGATCCATATCCACGCGGACTTCGATGCACTCCGCGGTGGCGATATAGCCGGCCATTTCCAGCTCTTTCCACGGCGCGTCGTAACGCTTCGGGCCGATGAGGGAGAAGACATCGCCTTCGCGGCCATCCTCGCGCACGAGGGTGGCGGTAAGTCCTAGCCGGCGCCGCGATTGCAGGTCCGAGGTCATGCGGAATACGGGTGCGGGAAGCAGGTGGACCTCGTCGTAGATGATAAGCCCCCAGTCGCGGGAGTCGAAGAGCTCGAGGGCGCGGTACTCACCCTTGGTTTTCCGGGTGACCACTTGGTAGGTGGCGATGGTAATCGGCTTGATTTCCTTCTTCTCACCGGAGTATTCGCCGATATCGTTTGGAGAAAGCGTCGTGCGGCGCAAAAGTTCGTCGCGCCACTGGCGGCCGGCAACGGTATTGGTAACCAAGATGAGGGTAGTGGATTGCGCCTTGGCCATGGCGGCAGCACCTACGATGGTTTTGCCGGCACCGCAGGGCAGCACGACGACGCCGGAACCGCCGGACCAGAAGGCATCGGTGGCGTATTCCTGGTAATCGCGCAGGTGCCAGCCGTCCTCGTTCAGCGCGATGGGGTGGGATTCGCCGTCGATATAGCCGGCGAGATCTTCGGCGGGCCAGCCGGCCTTGAGGAGTTCTTGCTTGAGGCGGCCGCGTTCTGAGGGCGCCACGGCGATGGTGTTGTCATCGATGCGCGAACCCAGCAGTTTTCCTACCTTGCTGCGGGAGAGCTCGGTGAGGATGGCGGGTTCTTCAGATTCGAGGATGAGCCCGTGGGCGGGGTGCGCCTGGAGGCGGACGCGGCCGTAGCGGGACATGGTCTCGGCGACATCGACAAGCAGCGATTGCGGGACCGGGAACCGGGAGTAGGTTTCTAGGACATCGACGACCTGCTCGGCGTCGTGGCCGGCGGCGCGGGCATTCCACAATGCCAGGGAAGTGATGCGGTAGGTGTGCACGTGCTCGGGGGCGCGTTCCAGTTCCGCGAACGGCGCGAGGGCGGTGCGCGCAGCGCCGGAATCTGGATGATCGACTTCCAGCAAGACGGTCTTATCCGACTGCACAATCAGTGGTCCGTTCATGCGTCTAGGGTAACGGAGGTGATGCGGTGCAAGGGAAACCGGATGGTGGAGCCATCGGCGGCGCGGGCATCGATTTGGCCACCGGCGACGGTCAGTGGGGTAACGGTGCGGGTCTTGGTATTGCCATTTTTATCGGCGTAGCCAATGGTGATGGGGCGTGCGGTGCGCGCGGCGGCGTGGACCAGATCCAGGTTGGGCAGGCTCGGGGCCTCGCCAGTGGTGAGGTTGCGCAGCGCACGCGCGATATCCGGCGGCGCGGCTTGAGCGCGAGGGCTGGGCGTGGGAAGTGTCGCGGGCTCGGGCGCGATGGACAGGCTAGCGCCGGTTTCGTCCTCGGCGGCGGGGGAGAGGCCGTGCTCGCGCAGGAGTTCCAACAGCTCGCTGACGCGCAGCTGGGAAATCGCGACCGTGGGGGCCAGCAGGCGCAGCGGGGTGGCCTTCGCGGCGATCTGCAAGAGGGCTGGGTCCTCGCTGCGCAGGTAGGACAGGGCAGGGCCGGAGCGCAGGGTGCCGTGGCGCTTGGCGATGTCCTCGATGTGGAACGCCAGCGTATGCGGGACATCGCCATGCGCGGCGAAGAAATCGCGGATCTCCGTGCCTGTCATCCCGCGGTCGAGGCCGCGGCGGAGGGAGGCATCGCTAATGCGGTAGACGCTGGCGAGTCCAGGTGATTCCAAGTCCGCGAGGGACTCCAGGGTGTGGTGGGCCGCGGGCTCGAGGGGCCCTGGCACGAGCACGGTCATATCCGCCTGGACCAGGAAATAATCGATGGTGTCGGGTGTGAGGGTATCGGCGGCATCGAAGCCATCGATAAGCACGCTGGTGGCTCGCCCGAGCGCGATGGCGCCTATCCATTCGGCCTCGCGGTGCAGCTCCTCGATGGTCTCCGGGGAGGTATGCGTGGCAAAAAGCGGGAAGGAAAAATGCAGATCCTCTTGAAATTCGGCCGCGGACAGCGGCTGCGCGGAGTGGAGGTAGACATCGAGGATGTGCCGGCGAAATTTGGGTAGGCGGTCGGTGCTGGCAGAGAGCACCCGGCCGGATTCCCACGGGGTCCAAGGGGAGTATTCCCAGGCCGAGAGGAGCACGCGCCACTGCGCGGCTAGTTCTGCATCGAGCCACTCTTGGGCGGAGTCGGTGGGTGCGAGGAAGTTCCCTTCGTACCCGGACGGCTCGCCGCGGTTGATAAGTCGCGCAGACAGGCCAAGCGTAATCAGGCGGCGCAGCTCTGGTTCCGCGATGTCCAGCTGCTTGCTGAGCTGGGCAAGGGGACGCACGCCGACGGTTTTATCCTTGAGCAGCTCGATCGGCCGGGCGCCGAGGGCAGAAATCAGCTGTTGCATGCCGCGCACTACCGACAGGCCTGCGGCGGTGCCGGCGTCATCGGCCTTGCGGTCAGCGGTGGGCTGGCCGCGGCGCGCGGAGGGCTCAGTAGGGATGTGTGGGACGGTGTGCCCCTTCATCGCGCGATGAACCTCGCGCGGGAGGCGAACGGTCTGGGAGTCAACGCGCTGCAAGAGTTGCTTGGCAATCAGCCGCGGCACGGGGTGGGCCGGATTGGTCTCGCGGGTGGTACCGATGCCATTGGAGCGCGCCAGGGTGGCAAGCACGTGGCGTTCGTCTTCGGCGAGGGCATCGATTGTCGCGGGCGATACCTCGAGCTGGTTGAGTAGCGACCAGCCCGTGGGCAGCGCGGGCATGACCTCCGGCGGGATTTGCACCGCGCCGAAGGCGAGGCCGCGCTCCTTCAGCTCGCGGGTAATTTCGGGGTTGTGGTCTTCTACCTCTGCAAGCTCGCCGCCGCGCTTGGCGATGCCCTCCAGCACCGCCAACTGCTGCGCGTTACACTCCGCTAGCGCCCGGGCGATAGAGGTGCGCAAGAGGAGGCGCGTGGCCAGCGCCGCGATGGAGGGCGGCAGCGGGGTTAAAACATCGGGGCGGTGGCGAAGGATGGTGGCCAGTTCCTCTTCCGAAAGAGAATTAAGCCAGGTGCGAAAATGCGGGAGGTGGGAGGACTGAGTCATGATAAATCACAATTTTAGCGCCGGATTGAGTTACGTTTTTGCCCGAGGTTTGAAATAATAAGGCTATGTCGAATGAAAAGAATGGCTTTGTTTCCCCGGCTTGGCCGGACAATGAACACCGCGAGCATGCAATTACGGAAATTTCTGCGCCTTTTGCTGGTGCTTCCAGCCCCTACGGCGACGATCTGGTGCTGCCGATGCCGGCAGAGAAGTTGAACTACGTTCACCCTTATACCCGCATCAATCGCTAAAAAAATTCCCCTTGCCGCGGACGGCGAGGGGAATTTTTATGTGCTTATTTAGCGGCTGAAGTTCTCAACCAGCTGCGCAACCGGGTCGATGACGTTGCGGTTCGCGGAGTAGAACGCGTTAAAGTCGTGGCGGTTTGCGTGGTAGAAGTCGGTGAACTGCGCCGGCAGCTGCAGGCCGTAAGCATTAGCGGTGTCCTTAACAAGGTTGTAGACGGCGTCTACGGCGAGCTCATCGGACTTGTTTTCTACTGCCTGCTGCACTGGCTGTGGTGCCTCAGCGGGTGCGGAAGGTGCGGTGCGCTCGGTTGGCGCGGAGTTTAGGCCAAGGGAGGCCGAGCATGCGGGCCATGCGCCCCAGCCCTGGTTAGCCAGGGTGCGCTCAGCGATGACAATCTGCTGCTCGCGGGTTGCCTGGTTAGCGGTAGGGGCGAACTCACCGCCGCCGTATGCCTGCCAGGTCTGCGCGTTGAACTGCAGGCCGCCGTGGTAACCATTGCCGGTGTTGATGTGCCAGTCGCCGCCGGACTCGCACTGTGCGAGGCGGTCCCAGTCGGAGTCAGGGGCAGCGGCGGCGTTCGGCGCCATGATGGCGGCGGCTGCGCCCAAGGCAACGGTGCCCGCGGTGAACTTGGCGGCAAAGTGGTTAGTCTTAGCGGAGTGGCGTCCCATAAAAGTAGTCCTTTCCGTGGTGCCCGTTTTCGTGTAAATGTATTGCGCCTAGAAGAAAGGATGGGCAGGGAAACCTTCTTTGCGGCGACACTGGGGGCCAGCGTAGCGGTTTATAACGAAATAGTCACGTTCTGGGCACTAAACGGGAAAGAATTGAGACTATTGTGGTTCCGTCAGCAAAGTTTCCGCAGGTAATTGCGGCGTTGTGAACTATGTCACACGACGCGTGGAACTTCTGTTCTGTATAACTTCCAGCTAAACTTAAGAATTTACCCAAGAGAAGAGGTGGATACCTATGCCCATTGGCAAAGTGAAGTGGTATGACGCCGAGAAAGGTTTCGGTTTCGTTAGCAACCCGGGCGATGAAGACGTCTACGTCGGCCGGAATGTCCTGCCCAAGGGAATAGAAGAAATCTTTCCGGGCCAGCGCATCGAATTCGATTTCGCGGCGGGGCGCCGCGGGCCGCAGGCGCTGCGGGTGCGCGTGCTGGATAAGCCGCGCCGGCGCGCGCCGGCGCGCAAGCCGGAAGAGCTCGGCAGCATGGTCTCTGATGTCATGACCCTGCTGGAATCCCAGGTGCAGCCGGTGCTGAACTCGGGGCGTTACCCCGAGCGCAAGACCGGGCGCCAAGTAGCAGAAATCCTCCGCGCGATTGCGAAGGATTTAGATAGTTAATCATCCATGGTGGATAGGGACCACACGGTGGCGAGGGGGGTTTCTTCGCCATCGTCGTCGGTGCCAATCATGAGGGAGGAGACCTCCACCACCATGAGCCGGGGGCGCTCGCCAGTCGATGCCTCGATGGGGTCTACCGAACCGGGGATATCCACCTCGGTCGTTTCATTCGCACCGTGAGAGGTTTCGTCATTGGCGGCGGGATCATCATAAATGGACAGTACCTTCCATTCGTGATTAGAAATCTCTTCGGGGATGTCCAGATGCAAGGTGTCATCTTCGCCCACGGTTAGCTGGGGAACATCGCCTTCGGGGCAATCGGTTCCCGGCTCGCACACGAGGTAGGGTGTGACCTCCTTGGTGTTATCCCCCACGGAGGCGGTAATAGCAATCTCGCTCGGCTCTGGGCCTGGGCGCGAATTGCGCCAGCTTTGAAAGATCACCACGGAGGCGACGATGACCGCCACGACCACGATGAGCGCGAGGATCTGCAGCAGCGACTTTTTCCTTGCTTCCTTACGGGTTGCCATGGCCCATTACTTTACTCGAACGCGGTAGAGCTCATCCCACCGCTTGCCGGTAAGCCAGAATTCATCGGTGCCCTTGATATGCGCGATGCCGTTTAAGACATCATCGGGATCGGTGTATTTCGATTTATCGATGGCATCGGTAGAAATCACCGCGGTGACCTCGCCGGAGGAGGGATCTATGCGGTAGATATCTTCACTTCCCCACACATTGGCGTAGACATCACCGTCCACGCATTCCAGCTCATTGAGATCTTCCACGGGCGAGCCCTCGAGGGTGACCTCGGTGGTGGAGTGCTCCGCAAAGGTTTCTGGATCCATGTGGCGCAGGGTAGAGGTGCCATCGGACATGATGAGCTCGTCCTGGTTGGCGCAGAGCCCCCAGCCTTCGCCGGCATAGGTGGCGGTGTCCGTACGCTGGAAGTCGCCGCCATAGCGCAGGGCCTGCCCGCGCTTCCAAGTCAACTGCCAGATGGAATCGCCGTATTGGGTAATGCCCTCCCCAAAAAGCGAGTCATCCAGGGCGTGGTTTTGGAGGACCTCGCCGGTTTCAGGGGAGAAGCGGATGAGTTTGGATTCGCCCCATTGCCCGGTGCCGAGCAGGAGGTTGCCCTCGCCGTCTTCTTCGAGGCCTTGCGTAAAGGAGTTCTCTGGCAGCGGCGCGGTATCGAGGACTTCCACTGATAGGTGCTCGGGGGAGGAAGATTCAGAATTATCAGAAGAGCAGGCGGTTAAGGCGCAGCAGGGCACGGCAATGAGCGCGGCGCGGCGGAGAAACGACATGCACCATATGTACCACTGTTGGCGGGCCATCATGAATAATGAGGGGCGTGAGTAAGCGAAAAGCAAATCCGTTGATCGATTCCCGCGCCGTACGCATTGCGCGTGAGGCATTGGAAGAGGTGGGGGAAGGGGGCATCGGCAAGCATAGGGGCGTCGCTGGAATGGGCCGCAATGTTGTCACCCATCGCTTTGCGGCGGATATGCCGGGCTACCCAGGATGGGAATGGCAGGCCGTGCTCGCGTGCGCGGAAGGTTCGCGCTACGTCACCGTCAACGAGGTGGCGCTGGTGCCTGGCGGGGAGGCGCTGCAGGCCCCGGAATGGGTGCCGTATGAGGACCGCGTGCTGCCGGGGGATTTGGGCCCGGGAGACCTCATGCCGCCGGCCATCGATGATGAGCGCCTGAACGGAAATGAGCTTTCCGCCAAGGGCCTGGCGGATGCCAAGCATCGCTGGCAAGAGGAATATGGTCCAAACTCGGAGATGGCGGCCAAGGCGCACCTGCAGTGCCGCACGTGCGCTTTTTATATGCAGCTCATGGATAACTTTGGGGTATGCGCCAACGAGTATTCCGCTGATGGCCGCGTGGTGCACGCGCGCTACGGTTGCGGTGCGCATTCGCAGACGCGGGTGAGCGAGGAGAAGGCGCCGGCCGCGGCCTTCGATGATGAAAAGCCCATTTACCAAGATTTTGATTTTGAGGATTAAAGCAGCACACTTAGGGCGTAAAAATACCGCTCTACGTGAAAGGGCACGGCGTGAAAGCCACTCTCGATCGCTATTTCCACATTTCTGAACGCGGTTCCACCATCGGAACCGAGCTACGCGCGGGAACGGTCTCGTTCTTCGCCATGGCATATATCATTTTGCTCAACCCGCTGATCCTGGGCACGAGCCCGGACGCGGAGGGCTATACCTTAGGCGTGCCGCAGGTTGCGGCCGCCACTGCGCTGGTCGCCGGCGTGATGTCCATTGCCTTCGGTGCGATTGCGAAGTACCCCTTCGCCATGGCCGCGGGCCTGGGCATGAATACCTTCGTCGCCGTCAGCATGGTCGCTACCAGCGGGCTGACCTGGCAAGAAGCCATGGGTCTCGTGGTAATCGAGGGCCTTATCATTGTCCTGCTCGCCGTGTCCGGATTCCGTACCGCGGTATTTGACGCCATCCCGCAGCCCATGAAGGCCGCGATGGGCGTGGGCATTGGCATGTTCATCGCCATGATCGGTTTCGTGGATGGCGGGTTCGTTACCCGCGTGCCCGATGCCGCACAGACCACCGTGCCGGTGGGGCTGGGCATTAATGGCTCGATTGCCACCTGGCCGGCGGTGGTCTTCGTCATCGGCCTTATTATTTGTGCTTTCATGGTCATCCGCAATGTGCCGGGCGGGCTATTTATCGCCATCATCCTCAACACGGTGATTGCCTTCATTGTCCAGGCGCTCACGGACTCCGAGGACTGGGGCATGGCCGCCCCAGAGGCCCCAGATGCGCTGGGTGGGCTGCCGGATCTGTCCATCGTGGGCGATGTGAACCTGGTCGGCGCCTTTGCCAATATCGGCGTGATCTCCACGGTCCTGCTCATCTTCACCCTGCTGCTGACCAACTTCTTTGATGCCATGGGCACCATGACCGGGCTGGGCAAGCAGGCCAAGCTCGTGGATGACAACGGCAACCTGCCGGGCATGAAGAAGGCGCTGGTCGTGGAAGGCGCCGGCGCGGTGGCCGGTGGCTTGGGCTCGGCGTCCTCGAATACCGTCTTTGCGGATTCCTCTGCCGGCATTGCCGATGGCGCGCGCACCGGCCTGGCCAATATCATGACCGGCCTGCTATTTATCGCCGCCATGTTTTTCACCCCGCTCTATGAGATCGTGCCCATCGAGGCCGCCGCACCCGTCCTGGTCATCGTGGGCGTGATGATGGCCGCGCAGCTCACGGATATCCCGTGGACGCGCATGGAGGTGGCCATCCCGGCCTTTTTAACCATCGTGGTCATGCCGTTTACTTATTCGATCGCCAATGGCATCGGCGTGGGCTTTATTACCTTCGCGCTCATGTCCACCTTTGCTGGTAAGGCCAAGCAGGTGCACTGGATCATGTGGCTGCTTGCTGGCTTGTTCGTCATTTACTTTGGCATCGATCCGATTTCGGAGGCCATCGGCTAGCCTGGAAGGCATGCATATCTCTGATCCCCGTGACCCTCGCCTGGACGATATTCGGAACCTCAACAAATCCGATAAATCCGGCGAGGGTTTGGTCATTGCAGAAGGCCCCTTGGTGGCAGCCCGCCTCATGGAATCGCGGTTCCCCATGCGCTGCCTTGTGGGCTTTCCCCAGAAGCTGGAGGCCTTCTTTGCCGAGTACGGCGAGCCCGAGTGCCCCGTCTACGAGGTCTCTCGCGAGACCCTGGCGGAGGTCGCGGGCTTCGATATGCACCGCGGGCTGGTTGCCGCAGCGGACCGCGCCCCAGAGTCGGAGGTGGGTGAGATCCTGGAGCAGGCCCGCACCATCGCCGTGCTGGAGGGCGTGGGGGATCATGAAAATATCGGCGCCATTTTCCGCCACGCGGCGGGCATGAACGTGGATGCGGTATTGCTCGGCTCCGGCGCTGCGGATCCGCTCTATCGCCGCTCGGTGCGCGTATCCATGGGCCATGTGCTGCGCGTGCCCTTCGCACATTTAGAGGGCGGTTTCACCACGTGGCAGCGCTCGCTGCAGGCGCTTGCCGATGCCTCCTTTACCCTCATTTCCTTAACCCCCAACCCCCAGGCGGTGCACCTGGCAGAGGCCATGCACGGGCAAGACAAGGTGGCCATGCTCGTTGGCGCGGAGGGCCCCGGGCTTACCGAGCACGCAATGAAGGCCACAGATATCCGCGCGCGGATACCGATGGCCCCTGGTACCGATTCTCTAAATGTTGCGACCGCGGCCGCCATTTCCTTTTATGAGCGCCAGCGCTCCTTAAGCGACTTGAACGTCTGACGCAGCCAGTTGCCAATCAACGAGCCGAGGTGTTTGGCGGTGGAAAGGATCTCATCGCCGGTGGAATCCGGCTCGGCATCGTGATCCTCGTAGTCGTCATAGTCGTTTAGGCCCAGCCTATTCGCGGATTGCGCGGCGAACTCGCTGACCGGCTGCTTTGGCTTGGGCGGATCGATCTTGGGTTCTGGGCGCCCGTCCACGGCATAACCCACGACGTCCAGGTCTGGGCCTTCCCGCCCCACGGTGATGCCCAACCAGTGTTCCTGGCCGGCCTCCATGATGCTGTGGGGCCGAAATGGCAGGGAAATGCCGCCGAGGGATTCGTCCTTTTCGCCGGCCCAAAACGGCGCCTCGAAGGGCTCGGGCAGGCCGGTGTCCTCGTACAGGCGGTCACGGGTGGCGCACAGGCTGCGCTTGAGCTCGCCGCCTTCCCACAGCGCGAAGCCCGCATAGTCCTCGTCCGCGTTGCTAATAAGCGCGATAACCCGCTGGGCGGGGACTGCGTTTAAGAGGTCGTTCGGCAGTTGGGAGAGCAGGACGGACTCGCCCTCGCAGACCGTTTGCACCACAGTAATGCCCGGGTAGCCGCCGATGTAGTATTCATTCGGATCCGTCTGCGCGGAGCGGTTGAGGGGGAATTGCCCAATCGGGGTGACCGGGAACTTGGGGTTGAGCTGGGCTAGGAACTTGCGGCCGAACCCGCGGTCCGCCTTGGGCTCGGTTTTGAGAACCTCTTCGGCGCCGGGCTTGGAGATGTACCACAGCGTGAGAACGGCATGAGAGATGTCCACTGTTTAGTCCCTCGGGCGCTTGGTATTGGAGCGAACGCCCAAAAGCACGTCCTCCCAGTGCGGGGTCACGGCCTTGCGGCGGCGCTTCGAGGGCTTGGATTCGGAGGACGGATTCTGCAGGAATTCCTCTTCTTCCGTCTCCTCGCTGGAACCGGAAATATCGGTGACATTGGCGGGCTGATCGCCGTCAATGGCTTCGTCATAGCGGCCGCTGCCCAATGAGGTTAGCGAGCGCACCGGCTGTACGAAGTCCGGGTCCGTAAGGTCTGCCGCGACCGAGTTGCGGGCCTCAACCGTAGCGGGCGAGGACATGGACTGCTTGAAGGTCCACTCCGCCTCGTTTTCAGAAAGGCCCGCCTTCCAGGTCACGCGCACAACCCACGGCTCGCCTTGGTGGCGGTAGGCATCCCACGTGGACTCCGAGAGGGAGTGGCCACGGGCGGCAAAGGAGCTTGCCAGTACCTCCCACAGGGTGAGCTTGGCCGGGCCGTCTTCGCGCACCGGGTGGGCCTGCTTGGACACCTCAGAAATGCGGTTGCGCTCCAGCATGACTGGGTAGGCAAAGGGCTCGATGCGCGATTCATCGACGTGCATCTCTTCCGCGAGCTCCGCGGTGGAGGCACCGGCACGAATGCGGTTTTGGATCTCTGCCGGCCGGATCTGCTTTTCTTCCTCTTCGTGGGAGGGCTTGGGCATCGGCGCTAGCTTTGGCGGCTCCGGCTTGCTAGCGGTGGGCGTGAGGGCGGAACGCAGCTCATCGGTGATGGGAAGGGAAAACTCTTCGCCTTCTTCGGTGCGTAGCACCAATGAGTCTTCGCTCGATTCGCTGTCAACGAGAAACAGCTCGCGCATAGTGTGGCGCTCCTTTGCCTATCGACGGAAGGACGGATCTGTGATGCAGTCAACTATAACGCGAAAAGGCCCCGCGCCATGCGAGGCGGCGGGGCATGTTGATCACTTAGTTGGCATCCAGCACGTAGTCGATGCACTGCGTGAGCTTGGCGATGTCCCCAGGCTCAATCGCCGGGAACATGCCCACGCGCAGCTGGTTGCGGCCCAGCTTGCGGTACGGCTCGACATCGAGGATGCCGTTGGCGCGCAGGGTGGCGGCAAGGTGGGCGGCATCGACGGAGTCGTCGAAGTCGATGGTACCCACGACTAGCGAGCGCGCTGCCGGTTCGCTAACAAACGGAGTGGCCTCTGGGCAGGATTCGGCCCAGTTGTACAGCGTGGAGGAGGATTCGGTGGTGCGCTTGACCATGCCGTCGAGGCCGCCATTGTCATTCATCCACTGAATCTGGTTATCCAGCATGAGCAGGGTGGCGATCGCCGGGGTGTTATAGGTCTGGTTCTTGCGGGAGTTATTCACCGCGGTCTGCAGGTTCAAAAACTCCGGAATGAAACGGTCGGAGTTATTGATCTTTTCGATGCGCTCCAGCGCGGCTGGGGACATGGCGGCGAGCCAGAGTCCGCCGTCGGAAGCAAAGCACTTCTGCGGCGAGAAGTAGTACACGTCGGTCTCTGCGATATTGACGGGGAGGCCGCCGGCGCCAGAGGTGGCATCGACAAGCACGAGCTGCTGGTCGTTGTGGGGGTGGGGGCGGACAACCTCCGTCATCGCACCGGTCGAGGTCTCATTGTGGGCCCAGGCGGCGACATCGGCATCGGCGGCAAGCTCGCGCGGATCCGGGGCGGTGCCGACGGGGGATTCGGTGAGCGCTGGGGCATCGAGCCACGGGGCCTTGGAAGAGGCCTTGGCAAACTTGGTGGAGAACTCGCCGAAGGTAAGGTGGGCCGACTGACGCTCGATGAGGCCGAAGGTAGCTGAATCCCAAAAGGCGGTGGCGCCGCCCAGGGACAGGACAATTTCGTATCCCTCAGGGAGCGAGAAGAGATCGCTTAAGCCCTCGCGTACGGAACCGACGAGGTTTTTCACCGCCGGCTGGCGGTGCGAGGTGCCCACGATAGCGGGGTCAATAGCCTCGATCTGGGCGGGGCGCACCTTGGAGGGTCCGCAGCCAAAGCGGCCATCGGAAGGCAAGAGATCTGCTGGCAGTGTGATTTCTGGAGTACTCATGCCGCTAGTGTAGAACAGTTCCGGTTGGATGGCAGGTATTTTGATGCCCGTAAACTTGTTGGCAGTATCACAAAGTTTGCTAGAGTGTGAATAGGTATAAGGCTGACTTGAATAAGTTAGTGCCTTAAAGAACTCTTTAACAGGGAAAGGAAATTCCGTGTCTACTGAAGAAAACAAGGTAGTACTCAAGCACGCCGGCAACGAGTACGAGATGGACATCAAGCAGTCCACTGAGGGCGATTCCGGCTTCGATATCTCCAAGCTCCGCAAGGAAACCGGGCTTGTTACCTTCGACCCCGGCTACACCTCCACCGGCTCCACCGAGTCCAAGATTACCTTTATTAACGGTGAGGAGGGCATCCTTCGCTACCGCGGCTACGATATTGCGGAATTGGCAAATAACGCCACCTTCAATGAGGTTTCCTACCTGCTGATTAAGGGCCACCTGCCGGACGAGCAGGAACTGTCGGAGTTCAATAACGCCATCCGCCACCACACCCTCTTGGATGAGGACTTTAAGGCGCAGTTCAACATCTTCCCGCGCGATGCACACCCGATGGCCGTGCTTGCGTCCTCCGTGAACATTCTCTCCAGCTACTACCAGGACCAGCTGGACCCGCTGGATGAGGAGCAGCTGGACAAGGCCACCGTTCGCCTGCTGGCTAAGGTGCCGATGCTGGCCGCTTACGCTTACCGCGCATCCCAGGGCAAGCCTTATATGTACCCGGATAACAACCTGAACGCGCGCGAGAACTTCCTGCGCATGATGTTCGGTTACCCCACCGAGGAGTACGAGGTTGACCCGGTTGTCTCCAAGGCGCTGGACAAGCTGCTCATTTTGCACGCTGACCACGAGCAGAACTGCTCCACCTCCACCGTCCGCATGATTGGTTCCGCACAGGCCAACATGTTCGTCTCCATCGCTGGCGGCATCAACGCCCTGTCCGGTCCGCTGCACGGCGGCGCTAACCAGGCCGTGCTGGAGATGCTCGAGGACATCGAGAAGAACAACGGCGGCGACGCTACCGACTTCATGAACCGCGTGAAGAACAAGGAAAAGGGTGTTCGCCTGATGGGCTTCGGCCACCGCGTGTACAAGAACTACGACCCACGCGCGGCCATCGTCAAGGAAACCGCACACGAGATCATCGATCACCTGGGCGGCGACCCGATGCTGGACCTGGCCATGAAGCTGGAAGAGATTGCGTTGAACGATGACTACTTCGTCTCCCGCAAGCTCTACCCGAACGTGGACTTCTACACCGGCCTCATCTACCGCGCCATGGGCTTCCCGACGGACTTCTTCACCGTCCTCTTCGCCATCGGCCGCCTGCCGGGCTGGATCGCTCAGTACCGCGAGCAGCTGGAGATGAACACCAAGATCAACCGTCCTCGCCAGATTTACACCGGTGAAACCCTGCGCAAGGTTACCCCTCGCAGCGAGCGCTAAATAGCGCTTTTGGTCGCCCCAATTCAACCGAATCGGGCTTGAGCACTATAATTGGTGCAGCTCGGTTCGGTTTCATTGCGACCGCACGAACAAACTAGATTTCCCAAGGAGACTAATCCCCATGGATAAACCTGTTATTGAAGCCCAGTCTGGCCCAGCGCCGACCGACCTCGTCATCGAGGACATCGTCGTAGGCGATGGCGCTGAAGCCAAGCCTGGTGGCGTAGTGGAGGTCCACTACGTTGGCGCCGAATATGAGACCAACCAAGAATTCGATTCCTCGTGGGACCGTGGCCAGTCCATCGAGTTCCCACTGACCGGTCTCATTGCCGGCTGGCAAGAGGGCATCCCGGGAATGAAGGTAGGCGGTCGCCGTCAACTCATCATCCCGCCGGAAAAGGCCTACGGCCCCGCCGGCGGTGCGCACCCGCTGTCCGGCCGCACCTTGGTCTTTATCATTGACCTCATCCGCGCCGACTAAGCTGCGCTAAAAATCGTTGAACCGGCTCTCCTTAAAGGGAGCCGGTTTTTCGTTGTGTAGTGGCAGTCAGTTCCCGCAAGGGGCCGCATAAGACGAGAAGCTGGGGCACAATGGGAATTATGACTGTGCCAACTATTTCATTCAATGATGACCGCGAGATGCCCCAGCTTGGACTGGGCACCTACAAACTCAATGACGATGAGTGCATTCGCGTAGTCCGCGAAGCCATTGACTTGGGCTACCGCCACTTTGATACGGCGACGCTGTACAAGAACGAAGAGGCATTGGGTACTGCGCTCAAACAAGCCATTGACGCGGGCGACGTCACCCGCGAGGACCTGTTTATTACCTCCAAGGTCTGGCACTCTCACCACGGCGCGCAGAAGGCGGAACAGGCCTTCCAGGAATCCATGGAGAAGCTGAAGCTGGATTACTTGGACCTGTACCTCATCCACTGGCCGTGGCGACAGGGTGGGCTGTATGTGGAGACTTTCGAATCCATTGCCCGCCTGCAGGGGATGGGGCAAATCGCTTCCATCGGTGTCGCTAATTTCTACGAAGAGGTCCTCGAGGACCTTATTGACAAGACCGGCATTACCCCGGTGCTCAACCAAGTGGAGCTGCACCCTGGGTTCACCCAGCCGGAGCTGCGCGAGTTCCACCACAAGCACGGCATCGTGACCGAGGCGTGGTCTCCGCTGGCGCGCGGTGTGGTGCTTAATAACCCGGAGATTGAAAAGATTGCCGCCGCGCATGAGGCTACCGAGGGGCAGGTAGTACTGGCGTACCTGATGGCCAAGGGCATTTCCGTTATTCCGAAGTCTGCCCGCAGTGAGCGGCTCAAGGAGAACCTGGCCGCCGCGGAGCTGGAGCTGGGCAAGGATGAAATCACGGCGATTGACTCCTTGGAAGGTCAAGAAGGTTTTGGCCGCATGTTTAATGATCCCCGTGAATTCCCGGGCGCGGAGGGCTAAGAAAGCACTCTCGGGCGAAGGAGCCACCGGCGACGGCGTCGTCGGTGGCTTTTGCTGTGCAGGATGGCTGAGTGGGCGAGTACGTGCTGGTTAAGGCACTCACCTCGCTGATAGGTGGTTCCTTTCGCGCCGCCTTCACTGATTAGTTAACGTCTGGTTAACAAAATTTGCGAACGCGTTAAACCTGGGATGGAGGGGGTGATTTGCATAGAATATTAGCCCAGTTCACCGGAACCTATCGGGCTAAAAGGGGGGGGGAGTTTTTGTGGGATGTATTGGCAATATTTACTGCTTTGCAAAGATTGTTCTGTATCTTACATATCAACGCGGGTAGTGATGAACAACACATTGCGCCTCGTTTGTACAGAACCTCTCTCACCCAAGGAGACAACCCTTCTATGAGTGATACAACTGCTCCAGTCGAGCGTCGTGAGCTTACGGCAGCCGACTACATAGAAATGCGCGATAGCGAAGAGTTTGGCGAGTTGCGCAGCGCTTATCGTAGTTTCACTTTTCCCATGACCGTCGCGTTTTTCGTGTGGTACATCGTCTACGTGCTCACCGCCGTGTTTGCGCCTGATTTTATGGCCATTGAGCTTGGCGATGGCGGCTGGAACGTCGGCCTCGTCTTCGGCCTGGCCCAGTTCCTGACCACGTTCATCATTACCTGGATTTACGTGAAATACGCCAATAAGAATATTCAGCCTAAATCGGTTGCTATTCGCGAGAAGTTGGAGGCCAAGTAAATGACTACCACTTACCTTGCACAAGAAACTTCTGCCGGTAACCCGATTCTGAATATCTCCATCTTCGGCATCTTCCTCGTGGTTACCATGGCCGTCGTGTTGCGCGCCGGCAAGTCCACGAAGAAGGCGTCTGACTTCTATACCGGTGGTGGCTCGTTCTCCGGCCGCCAGAATGGCTTGGCTATCTCCGGTGACTACCTTTCTGCGGCATCCTTCCTCGGCATCGTCGGTGCGGTGGCGCTTAACGGCTACGACGGATTTTTGTACTCCGTCGGCTTCTTCGTCGCCTGGCTCGTGGCCCTGATGCTCGTGGCCGAGCCGATGCGTAACGTGGGCCGCTTTACCATGGCGGACGTTTTGTCCTTCCGCCTGAAGCAAAAGCCGGTGCGCGTGGCCGCGTCCATTGCCACGCTCTTCGTGACGCTATTCTACCTCATTGCCCAGATGGCCGGCGCCGGTTCGCTGGTGGCCGTGCTGCTGAACATCCATGACTTTAAGTGGCAGGCAGTCGTCGTTGGCATCGTCGGCGTGCTGATGATCCTCTATGTCTTGGTCGGCGGCATGAAGGGCACGACCTACGTGCAGATGATTAAGGCCGTCTTGCTGGTGACCGGTGTGGTCATCATGTGCATCATGGTGTTTGTCTCACTGCGCGGTGGCTTCAGCAACATGTTCAGCACCGCTATTGATATGCACGCGTCGTCTGATTACCTCCATGAAAAGGGCTATGAGGCTAAGGAAATCATGGAGCCGGGCCTGAAGTACGGTGGCTCTACCGCCGCTAAGCTGGACTTCATCTCCTTGGGTATGTCCCTCGTGCTGGGTGTGGGCGGCTTGCCACACGTTCTGATGCGCTTCTACACCGTGCCCACCGCCGTTGAGGCTCGTCGCTCCGTGACCTGGGCCATCGTTATCATCGGTGCCTTCTACCTGATGACCCTGATTCTGGGCTACGGTGCAGCCGCACTGGTTGGCCCGGACCGCATCCTGAACGCACCGGGTGGCGCGAACGCCGCGGCACCGCTGCTGGCACTGGAAATCGGTGGCTCCATCTTCATGGCCATTATTTCCGCCGTGGCCTTTGCTACCGTGCTCGCCGTGGTGGCGGGCCTGGCGATTACCGCCTCCGCCTCCATTGCGCACGATATCTACCACGCGGTTATTCGCAACGGTGAGTCCACCGAGGCAGAGCAGGTGCGCGTCTCGCAGGCTACCGTGGTGGTGCTGGGTATCGTCTCCATTATCTTGGGCATCTTGGCGATGACCCAGAACGTGGCCTTCCTGGTCTCCCTGGCCTTCGCAGTGGCGGCATCGGCTAACCTGCCGACCATCCTGTACTCGCTGTACTGGCGCCGCTTCAACACCGCGGGTGCCGTGGCCTCCATGTATACCGGTGTTGTCTCCTGCTTGGTCCTCATCTTCTTCTCTCCAGCGGTATCCGGCACCGAAAGCGCCATGTTCCCGAACGCGGACTGGGCGATCTTCCCGCTGACCTCGCCGGGTCTGGTCAGTATCCCGCTGTCCTTCTTCGTCGGTTGGTTCGTATCCATCGTGACCAAGCCGGACAACTTGGACGAGTTGGCGGCAGAGATGGAGGTTCGTTCCTTGACCGGTGTGGGCGTCGAGGCCCCAGTCCAGCACTAATTGCCCGAAAGGTAGCAATTACCGGTAATATGGTTCGACGTGTTTAAT
Source organism: Corynebacterium sp. ACRPS (assembly GCF_022346005.1). Lineage (GTDB taxonomy): Bacteria > Actinomycetota > Actinomycetes > Mycobacteriales > Mycobacteriaceae > Corynebacterium. Next base: position 115,644 of record NZ_JAKRMY010000007.1, on the reverse strand, counting down.
CCGTCCTCTCTCAACGCGGCGGCATCAGTAAAGGCTGGTGCCGCCCTTGCCGTGTGCATGCTTGCCTGCTCTACGGTTGCTGGGTGCAGCAATAGCGAGCGAGATAGCACCGCCAAAGCCGAAGACACCACGATTACCGCGCATAGGGCGGCAAAGGTGCCCCCGCGCATCAATGAGTTCCTCAAGGGGGATGAGGACCATTCCATTAGCTATATTCGCCTGCACGATGGCATGTATATGGGCTCTGCGGCAGAACACGATCCCCGCCCGGCGCTTAGCCTCATCAAGCTCTACATCGCCACCTACGTCATTGAACAGGGTGAGTACGAAGACAAGTACGAGGCGCTCGGCATGATCGCCAGCTCTTCTGATAAGAGCGCCGAGGAGCTGTTTAAGAAGTACCCGGATTCCATCGATAAGATTGCCAAGGAATACGATCTGGAATCCACCAAGGCGGGCGAGACCTGGGGCTATTCGGAAACCTCCACCTATGACGTGGCCAGCTTTATCTCGCAGCTCATCAAGCGCGATGAAACCCATCCCGTGCTGGTGGCGATGTCGCACGCGGATCCAGTCTCAGAAGATGGTTATGACCAGGATTATGGCACCGCGAAGCTTTCTAATGTCGTGGGCAGCAAGTGGGGCTGGTCCAACGATAAGTCCATCAATTCCTCGGTGTCCTTTGGTAAAAACTTCGTCGCCGCGGCCTCCATTAATGGCTCTGCCGATGACCTCACGGACTACGTCAAGAGTGAGATCAATGGTGAGAACCTGGGCAAGGCCACCGAGCGGTTTCTGAAGTACAAGGACGGCGAGGACGTCCCGCCCATCGAGACAACCTCAAAGAAGCCGACCTCGAGCGAGAAGAAGGACAAGGACAAAAAGGACGAAAAGAAGTCCTCCGAGCCCAAGGGGAAATAGGCCTACTTAATGGCCTTGGCGATGTCCTGGGCGGCATCGGCAAGCCCGCGGATTTGCTCGTTGCTTAGCGATGACCCCTTAAAGCTCACCCCATCCGCGGTGACCTGCGGCAGCTCCGGCATATTCGGGATGGCCTTGTCCAGGGTGGAGCTGAGATCCTGGATGCCTGGCTGCTTGGACCCGGGCGTCCATTGACCCCAGTCGCTGGCGTAGACCTCGTTGACATCGACGATGACGTTCTCGATGGTCTGCTGGCGCGACTGCGGAAGCTGGTGAATGGTGGTCTTGGGATGGATTTTCCCGTTGGAGCCCCAGTCGTGCATCCAGTAGAACGTGCCAATCCCATCGCGGCTGGCCCACTCGATGGTGTTGTAGTTGCCGTAGACGCCGGTCTGGTAGCCGGCCACGGACAGGGCCTTGGAAAACGCTTGCAGGTATGGCCGGATGAACTGGGTGTAGTGCTCGCGGGTGGGGTTATCGTCGATGGCGATATAAATGGGGCGGTGCGTGGGTCCACCGGCGGCCTTGTGCAGCGAAATGGCCTGCGGGGCGTGGATGGCGGCGCCCGCCGCGCCCTGCTTCCAATCGGCGGTTTCGGCGCGGCCGAATTGATAGACCGAAGCCGTGGGTAGGCCGGCGGCGGCATTGGCGGCAGTCTCTTGGAGTGTGACCGGCTTGCCGGTCATCCAGGCCGCGCCGGGGCGCTTATTGGAAACGTAGCGAATGGCACCGATATGGCCCGCACGCTTGATGGCGGCGGGGGAGGGGATGCCGGAGGAAAAATCGATAATGGTGCCGCGCACCGGGCCGAGGGCGGCGGCAGAGGGTGCGGCCGCACCAATGGCGCCGGCGGTAAGGGCAAGGGCGCTTGCCTTCAAGAGGCCGCGACGAGATAGAGACGGCGACATGAATAACTCCTGCGGTGATTGCATTAGTCACAATAGTTAACAAATGCACCATAGCAGGAGACGGTGGGGGAATCGTGTTTATTTTGACTCGTTGCTAAATTCCACGTTCGTGGCGTGTTCTACGGTGCGCGATACCGTGCAATCCTTCTCGTGGGAGATGCGGATCAGGTTATCCACGAGCGCGCGGGCCTTATCGCCATCTGGGGTGGAGGGGAAGGCGAGGTCGAAGGAAACGCGGACATCGGAAAGCCGCGAAGCGCCATCCTCATCCACGCGGTCGCCCTCTGCGCGCACCTGGAAAGACTCCGGCTCGGTGCGCCGGGAGGTTACGACATCCACATCCACCGCGGTGCACCCAGCGACGGCGGCCAGCAGGAGCTCTACCGGCGACAACAGGCCCTCCCCGCGGCCAAATTCGATGCTGGCCCCATCCGCATTGGTGGCCCGGTACACCGAATTTTCTACGCGGTTAAGGTCAACGGAATACTGCTTGATGATTTCACTCATGGCTTAGAGCTTAAGCCAGGCTCGGGATATAGGCCACGCTGCCGCCCAAGGACATGGTGATAAAGATGGGCGCGATAACCAGGGGGCCGAGCCATACGCGGCCGGTATTGGCATAAAACATCTTGTTCAAGATGGGCAGCAGGATCATCATGGGCAAGATGGACTGCAGCATGTTCACATACAGCCAGTCATCGGTCCAGTGCACCGTGCCGGTGGCGGCGAAGACGGAATATTGGATAACGAAGATCATCGCCAAGCCGACAGAGTTCGCCAGCGCCGCGATGAGGTAGGTCTGCCACTTGGGCGTATCGCTATAACGCGTGCCCACGCCGGCGCGAATGGAGTTGGCCAGATAGAAGATGAACATCGCAGGTACGTACATCAGCGCCACCAGGAACCAGCGCAGCGTCAGCGGGCGCGAGGCCACGACCAAGAAACGGTAATCATTGTGGAAGGCAAGATACACAATGGATAGCACGGAGAAGTACACAAAGAGCAAGATGAAGGCCAGCAGTAGCGTGCGCCCAAAGGTGCGCCAGCTCATCGTGATGCCCCACGCGCGGGCGCGCTCGCCGCGGGCATAGGTGGACTTATCCCGGGTGATATAGAACAAGATAAGCCCGACGATGCCGTTGACGATGGCCCACAAGACCACCGAGTTGACCATGCGCGCCGGGAAGAACCAGGTGCTGACCTTATTCGCGGCATCGTAGAAGACGTCCTGCGAAAGGTTCGCCAGCGGCATGAACGTGAAAAAGGCGATGGCTGCGGTTAACACGAAAAAGCCCCAGAACTTCGCGGCTTCTTTGCCCCGCGGACGCTTCGGTACGGTTGGGAGCGCCTGGGCTACTGGCGCAAAGTAGCGGGTGCGCAGGAGCATTCGGGTCAGCGGGAAGAGCATGGCGATGCCGCCGATGAGGGAAATGAGGTTAAAGACTTCTTTCAGCCACCACGTCTGGTTGCCGGAATCCATCTTCACTGGGGCATCCAGGGTGTCATCGAAGAACTCGAGAATGCTGCCGATGGCACTAGGTGTGAGCGGCTGCAGCGGGTGCAGCGTTTCATCGTTATAGGCAACGCGGTACGTGCCCTTGTCGATGTCCCCGTAGCCCCGGCCGATCTCAATGTGGTCCACCTGGTCTTGTTTCTTGAGCCCAGAGTTGACCATGGACAGAGCCTCTGGGGCATCGCGCAGATCGCCATCGCCGTTGATATTTCGGTAGCCGCCTTCATCGAAGCGGGCATAGCCCAGCGCCATATTTGAGTGCACGTGGGCAAACTTCTTATCGTTTAAGTTCTTGAGCCAGCCAGAGATAAAGACCGCGGAGATCTTATCTAGGTCCTCGGCGCGCTTGCGCTCGCCATCTGTGATGGTGGTGCCGCCTTCGCTATTCGGGTCCTTGGCAGCTTCGAGGGCATCGTCTACCTTCTTGCCGTACTTATTGGCTGCGGTGCGCACCGCAGTACCACCGGCGGAGTGGCCGGTAATGCCGATGCGATCCTCATCGACGTAATTAAACGTATCCAGGTGGTCTGTGACGTAATCAATGGCGGTCACCACGGCGGAATCACTATCGTCTGGGTGTTGCGAGCTGGACTCGCCCTGGTTATACGGGTCAACCACCAGGGTGACAAAGCCGCGCCGGGCCAATTCCAACGAGTTGGAGACCTGGGTTTCCTTAGTGCGCTGGAAACCGGGCGAGACGATGACCATCGGCGCTTTATTCTCCGGCGTCGCGTCCTTCGGCCGGAAGAGATCTGCGGTGACCGTAGCGCCGTGCTTGCCGGCGATTTTGAGGTCAGTGACCTGAATTTTGCCGCCATCGGTTTGTACCAGGGATGAGCCCAACCCACCGACGAGAACGATGACGATGCACACAAAGAGTTTCCAGCCATCGCTAAAGCGGCGCTTCTTCGAAACCTCAGCGGGCAACTGCTCTGTCTGCTGCTCTAGAGAAAGAGACGACTGTTCTTCCACGGGAGTGGGGGAGGGGGATGCGGAGTCGGACATATACGCGTTCCTTGTTGGTGGTGCTTAATTGAAACGAGTGGGCTGAAAGTCCGATAGTGGAAAACTTAAAGTCCAGCGTGGAAGCACATTAGGCCCGCCGGAAAGCGGGTGCAACCGTTGCAGTAAAAGGGGGTGCTGGACAAGTGCTGAACAGGCAAAAGCTCGCGCGATGCGGTGAATTAATAAATCAAGGGCGGCGAGAAGCGGATACGCACCGATTGTCCAAGGGCTGGTTTATGAGCTGCGGTAGTCCGGAACGTGACCCCAGATTCATGGGAGGCGGTAACGGAGTAGTGCCCGGCTTCGAAAATGGCTGAGTCAACTACCGCTGGAACCGTGGCACCTGGTTGGTCTTCCTCCACGATTTTGGCGTGGCGCGGCAAGATGGCGGCTTTAGTGCCTTCGCCTCGCACGGTTACTTCGCTCAATGGCCAAGAGATGCCAAGAGCAGGGCACTCGACGCTGTCACCTGAAATAGAGGCCTGGACAATCGTGGCATCCGAAATAAATCCCGCGACCACCGGGTTAGCGGGATTTTCCAGTAATTGTTGCGGGGTAGCAATCTGCTGGATTTCGCCGCCGTCTAGAACCACGACTCTATCTGCAATTGCCAGCGCCTCGGCGCGATCGTGGGTGACGTGCACCGTGGTTAGGCGTTGTTTTTGTGTCAGGGCTACCAATTCGCGGCGCAAATTATCGCGCAGTGGTTCATCGAGGGCCGAAAGAGCCTCATCCAGCAATAAAACTGTGGGATTAGCGACGATCGCCCGGGCCAAAGCAACGCGCTGGCGCTGCCCGCCAGAAAGGCTGTCCGGTATACGCTCCTCGAATCCCGGCAGGCCCACGAGAGCTAAGGTCTCAGAAATGCGCACTTCGCGCTCTGCCTTAGCTACTTTTGCCTGGCGCAGCGGGTAGCCAACGTTGTCCTTCACAGACATGTGCGGCCAGATCGCGTGCTGTTGGAAGACCATGCCGATGCCGCGTTTCTCCGGCGGAATATCAGTCATCTGCCGGCCATCTATGTAAAGCTCACCTGACGATGGAGAAATAAAACCAGCGATGGTGCGCAAAAGCGTGGTTTTACCGGAGCCTGACGGGCCAACGAGCGCGATGAGTTCTCCGGGTTCGATGGAGAGGCTGATATCGCGCAGGCCGGTGGTTCCATCTGGAAAAGTGACCGTGAGGTGGGAAGCTGCAATTTTCGCCATTATTATGTCCTTACCTTAGGAGCGCGGATAGTCAGTGCGAGGGCAATGATGCCCAGCAGCGCGAAGAGCAGGGCGAGTGCTGATGCCTGGTTATAATCTCCTGCCTGTTGCAGATTGAATACTTGGACACCCAGTGTTGTGGTTCCGGGGGCGACGAGGAGTACGGAAATAGTAAGTTCTCGAATCGCGGTCACCGCGACCAGTACCGCGCCGGAGATGGCCGCCGGAATGGTCATCGCGCCGGTGGTAGTAAATAGCGCCTTAAGCGGTGTGGCGCCAGAAATACGCGCTGCTTCTTCCACGGTGACCGGGGTGCTAATGAGCGGTGCACGCACGGATTGGACAACGAGTGCGGTAAAAGCGCAGACATAGGCGATAAGGATTATCCAAATGGTGTTATACAGCCCGGTATAGCGCCCGGCAATCAGCCAGGCGACGCCGATGATGAGCCCAGGCAGCGCGCTCGGTAGCAGCGCAGAAAGTGTTAAAAGCGTATTTCCCCGCGCCTGGGTCCGAGTCACTAGAATTCCGATGACCCAGCCGAGAATCCCGCAGATTATCGCGGCGGTTATCGACAAAAATGCGGAATTGGTTAGGCCGTCGATAACGCGCGGGTTGGATAAAGCAGCGCTAAAGTTCGCCAGCGAAATGGTTTCAAGAGTAAATGGAACCCCAGGGGCTGGCAGCAACGCGCGGTAGGCCAAACCGAGGATCGGGCCAATGGAAATGGCGAGTCCGCACACCCACATGATGATCGTGACCGGCCAACGCGCTGAATGCAGCGCAAAGCGCGCCGGGCTTCCGGAGTTATGGGTAGAAGACGAGTTTTTCAGGGAGGTGAGATAGTCCAAAATGACGGCGCCGATTCCCAAGAATAAGAGGACAACGCCGATGGTAGAGACCACCTGCAAAGGATTGGATACGGTGCCGGAATCAATGAAGCGGTAAATCATCGTCGCAAGGGTTTCGAACCGAGCAGGTGAGCCGATAATGGCGGGAATCCCAAAGTCAGCCAGATTAGCAATTGCCGTGAGGGTAAACGCGGACAACAATGCAGGGCGCAGGAGCGGAAGGGTGACCGTGCGCAGAACTGTCACCACGGAAGCGCCCGATACCCGGGCGGCCAGTTCAAAATCAGGGGAGATGGAGCGCAGGCTTGAAGAAATGATGACGTATGCCGTGGGAAAAGAGTGGATAGTCATCAGCGCTATGACCCCGTCTGCGCCGTAGATATTCCATATTTCGAACCCAAAGAGCTTATTTAATCCCTGATTCGGGCCGAAGAGTTGAATCCAGGCGATCGCTCCGATAAATGGTGGAACCAAGAGCGGGGAAAGCAGGAATAGGCGCAGCACCGAAGAACCGTAGATATCCGTGCGGTCTAGCGCGATGGCTATAACGGTGCCGATGATGACGGCGGCGAGCGCCGAAAGCGCCGTGGTAAAAAGCGAATTCCATGTGGCGATGCCGAGACCTTGCTCTAGCAGGACGGGAATTTGGTTTCCGCCCAGTGCAAGGGAGACAACAAGGGCTAAAGGCGCGATGAACAGGCCGATGGCAATGAGCCACACGCCAACGCGCAGCGCGGATACGGAGGGATTTTTCAACAAGGGAGCCATCAAGAACTAGGAAGAAACTGCCTTCTGGAAAACCTCGACGGCGGCGTCTTTATCCTTGGTGATTTTTTCTAGGTCTTGGTCCATCAACTCAATGTCTGCGAGTTCAGGGGTGGCTGCTGGGGTTCCCACGTCTTCGCGCACCGGGAGGTACGACTGATCGACGGCAATTTCTTGTGCCTTCTTCGAAAGCAAGAAGTTGATGTATTTTTGTGCTGCTTCTTGTTCCTTGGAGTCTTTGAATACGCCCGCGGGCTCAGAAATATACGGTGATCCCTCGGTGGGGTAGGCGAGGGCAACCGGGGATCCCTTATCCGCGAGGTCGCGGACTAAGTAATCGACGACCACGCCGACGGGCCTAGAACCGGAGGCGATTTCTTGGGAAGTAGGGCCATTGGACTCTGCGATCATCGGGGAATTCTTGCCTAGGTCTTCGATCCACGCTTCACCGAGGTCTGAATTGTTCTTCCATGCTGAGGCATTGAAGGCCGCCGCACCAGAGACCGCCGGGTTAGGCATGACGAGTTTGTCCTTGTACTTCGGATCGGTGAGATCTGCCCACGAGGTCGGGGCATCAACTTCTGCGATTTCATCGGTGTTATAAGCAATGACCGTAGGGATGATGCGCGTGCCGACATAAAAATTCTCGTCGTCCTTGGCCTCGTCGATGATGTCGTCGGAATCGACATCGGCAAGCTCGATGAGGTCACCGTCCTCGGCGTAATTTTCAAAGGTAGGAGCATCGGCCGCCCAGAAAACATCTGCTTCAATGTCGCCAGATTGCTTCTCCGAAGAAATGCGCGCGTTCAAATCGCCGGTACCAGCGCGGTATACCTTGACCTCGATATCGGGGTTTTCTTCATTGAAGGCCGCATTGATTTCATCGACCTTCTCTTCCGGCTCGGAGGTATAGACGGTAATAGTGGTTGAATCGCTTGCGACCTGCGTATCGTCATTGTCGGTCGCAGGCTCACCGCACGAACTAAGAAGAACGGTTGAAGCAAGGGCTAGGGCAGCGAGAGAAGAGTGCTTCGGCTTCATTGGGGAAGGTCCTCCAGAGAGAGAGTAGTTAACAGGAACGTCTATCTAACTGCGCCGAAGTTAAGGCAACTTGGGATAGGTGTGAACGCACAGTAAATTCTTTGAGCTCCTGGGCGGATGTCGTGGAGGTGTGGCCAAGGAGCCTCGCTCGAGTGGGCAGCGGTTAGCGCTAAAAAGCGGGAAACCACGAGGTGACAAGCTCGAAGTAGCCCCACATTGGGGGTTAACCTATAGCTCAATAGATATTTGTATACCTGTAGTACTACCGTTATGAAAAGCAATGAAGGAACCCTACAAGGAGAAACAATGGATTCGGTGATCGCAGGCAATGCGAGCTGGATGCTCATGAGCGCGGCTCTCGTGCTTCTCATGACCCCAGCCCTGGCACTTTTTTACGGAGGCATGACAGAGCGCCGCGGCGTGCTCAATATGATGTTGATGTCCTTCGGCTCACTAGCGGTAGTCAGCATCATTTATGTCCTCTGGGGCTGGTCGATGAGCTACGGCACGGAGTCCTGGGGCGGCATCGTTGCCAACCCCTTCGAGTTCTTCGGGCTGAAGGATTCCATCTTTGATGCCAATGGTGAATACCTCGAAGGCGCGGAAGGCTACGCCAATATCATTGATATCGGCTTCCAGCTCACCTTCGCCGTTATTTCCACCGCGATTATCTCCGGTGCACTCGCCGGCCGTGTGAAGTTCGGTACCTGGATGGTATTCAGCGGCCTGTGGGCAACCTTTGTCTACTTCCCGCTGGCTCACATGGTCTGGGGCGGCGGCATCCTGGGTGAGGGCGAAAGCAGCGTCACCAGCTGGATCTTTGGCAGCGAAGGCGGGGAAGCGCTTGTGGCCCCCATTGACTTTGCCGGTGGTACCGTCGTCCACATTTCCGCCGGTACGGCCGCACTGGTCCTCGCGATTGTCGTGGGCAAGCGCCAAGGCTTCCCGAAGAGCGTGCAGCGCCCCCACAACCTGCCCATGGTCATGCTCGGTGCCGGCCTGCTGTGGTTTGGTTGGTTCGGCTTCAACGGTGGTTCCGCCTTCGCAGCCGATGGCCTCGCCGGCCTGGCCTGGGTCAACACCACCGCCGCAACGGCTGCGGCAATCCTGGGCTGGTTGCTCGTGGAAAAGCTGCGCGATAACTACTGCACCTCCCTGGGTGCAGCCTCCGGTGTGGTCGCAGGACTTGTCACCATTACCCCAGCTGCGGGCGACCTGAACCCAGTGACCTCGCTCATCATGGGTGCCCTCGGCGGCATGCTGGGCTGCCTGGGCGTGGGCCTGAAGTTCCGCTTCGGCTTCGATGACTCTCTCGACGTCGTGGGCGTCCACCTGGTCGCCGGCCTGTGGGGCACCGTGGCGGTTGCTTTCTTTGCCAATGACCGCGGCATCTTCACCGGTGGCGGCGCCGAGGGCTGGAAGCTGCTCATCGTACAGATCCTCATCGCCGCAATCGCCGTGGCCTTCGCCGCAGTCATTACCGCCATCATTGCGGTGATTTTGAAGGCGACCATCGGCTGGCGCGTGACCGACCAGATTGAAACCGACGGCATTGACTTTGGTGGTCACCGTGAGACCGGCTATGACATTGGCGGCCGCGCTATGCGCGGTACCACCAGCCGCAACTAAAACGCCCAGCGATACCTAGGAGCAACAATGAAACTCGTAACAGCCGTGGTCAAGCCCTTTACGCTTGATGATATCCAGCAAGCACTACAAAAACTCGGCTCACCGGGCATGACGGTCACCGAAATCGAAGGCTTTGGCCAGCAACGCGGTAACAAGGAAATCTACCGCGGTGCCCAATTCGCCACCTCCTTTGTGCCCAAGGCCAAAATCGAGCTCATCGTGGCAGACGATGACGCCGAAGCGATTGTCGATGCCATCGTCGACGCCGCCTGCACCGGCGAAATCGGCGACGGCAAGATTTGGATCGCACCCGTCGAAGACGTCATCCGCGTTCGCACCGGCGAGCGAGGCGAGAAGGCTATTTAAGGCTCCAACGCACCAGCGCCCCAGGCCTCCACAGAAGACTGGAGGCCTAGGGCTTTTGCTGCGGTGTGTGAACCTGGGATTTTAGCTTTCTAGCTGGCCAGTTTCTTTTGCGGAGGCCATAATATTGGCCAAGGCATCCACCAAGCTATCCAGCACGTTTTTATCGCTGGACACTAGAGCATCGCGCTGCTTGCGCTGTTCGATGCCGCTAAAAATTGCACGCGTTGCTTCTGCCTTGAACCGCTTAGAGCGCTTGAGCTGCTCCTTGGAGTTTTCTTGGCCGAGTTTCACGGCCGCGGGCTGGCTGGAGAGCGTACCCCATGCAGCAACGATCATCTGAGCAGTACCACCGCTGTCAACGTCAACTCCCGCGAGCGAGAAAAGGGACCCGACCCCTGATTGGTGGACACGAGGGGAACAAGCCTCCAATCAACCTACTGGTTGATTGAAGTTTCAACCGCCTCTGCGATTCAAAGCCGGACAAGTCGGGGCAAGATATGTATTTAGAGAACTTGATCCCCTCGGCTATCCAGTCACAGCGATGACTGGGAAGGAGTAATGATATGAAGGCTTTGTACAGGGCAGCGATTTTCTACCTCGTCTTGGGCTTGGTCGCCGGCTTGTTGTATCGGGAGTTTACGAAGCTACAAGATTTCCCGGAAGGCGAATATACGCAGCTAAGCGTGGCTCACACCCACTTGCTGGCGCTAGGCTTCATGCTATTCCTTATCTTCTTGGCGTTGGAAAAGGTCTTTGCACTGTCGCGGCACCACCAGCTGTTCAACTCGTTCTTCTGGCTCTACAACGTAGGCGTGGTACTCACCGTCGGCATGCAAATTTCACACGGCATATTGACGGTGTTGGGCAAGGAATCCAATGAGATGATTTCGGGCATCGCCGGGCTGGGCCACATCTTTATCACGGTGGGGCTGACGGTCTTTCTCGTGAATTTGGGCCGGGCCATCAAGGAGCCAGATGCAGGCAGCGCCAATGCTTCGGTGAACGCCTAACTATGAGCGAGAGCACAGCGCACAAGAAATCGTTACGGCGCCTACTCGCCGCGATTGGATAAGCTTGGCGGTTCTTTCCGTCGGGCTGGGTGTCATTGTTCTAGATGGCACTATCGTCGGCGTGGCATTGCCCTCGATCATCACTGACCTGCAGCTTAACCTGACGCAGGCGCAGTGGGTCAATAGACTCTATGCGGTGCTATTAGCTGCGCTGCTGCTGTCAACGGGCAAGATCGCTGATACCTGGGGACGCAAGCGCGCCTTCCTCATCGGCTTGACAATATTTGTGGCAGGCAGCGTATTGGCGGGATTTTCTACCTCCGCCGCCACGCTGATCTCCGCGTGCGCAGTACAGGAAATCGGTGCTGCGTTCATCATGTCGTCCGTGCTTTCGACCGTTAATGCCGTGTTTCGCGGCAAGTACCGCGCCGCAGCCTTTGGTGGGCGGAGCGCGGTGATTTCCGGCGAAGCAGCGGTCGGACCGCTTGCCGGTGGCGCTCGCGATTTCGGCTGTGGGGTTCGCGCTGTTTATTCGGTGGGAAAAGCACCGCGAGCGGGGTCAACGCTCGGCGCTGTTGAACCTTGGATTGTTTTCTTATTCCACGTTCTCGTGGGGCAATATCACCGCAGGCGCGGTAGCAATCGGTGAGCTCGCCATCATTTTCGTGCTGCCGCTGTACCTGATTAATGCATTGGATCTAAGCACGATGTCGGCGGACCTTTTGCTGGCCGCCATGGCAATCGGTGCATTCTTCTCCGGTGCGGCAGCCCGCCACGTCGCGGCCCGGTTCGGGGCGCCTGGCACCGTGCTCATCGGGCTCGGCTTGGAAGTCGTCGGTGTCCTAATCCTCGTCCTGCTTATGGGGCCGGACACGAATGGTTGGATCATCGCCGCCCCGCTGACCCTATACGGTTTAGGGCTTGGGTTCGCCTCCGCGCAGCTGACCGGCACGGTGCTGCGGGATATTCCCGTCGATGACTCCGGGCAAGCCTCCGCATCACAGAGCACCGTGCGCCAGATTGGTTCCTCACTGGGCACCGCCGTATCCGGTTCGGTCTTATCGGCCGCCCTAGCGCTCACACTGCCGAAGGCGCTTGACGATGCCGCAATCACCGGGCCCGGCGCCGACAGCATTGCCGAAGCTATCCGTCAATCCGCAGGTGTCAGATGCGAGTTTTTGGTACCGGTGTTCTGGGGACTCGGTACTGCCGTGTTCTGGGTAGTTGGTACCGGGGCGGCCCGACTGAGTCGGCCCGGCTTTTGCTCTATTTGTCCGGTCCTATTGGGGATGTAGCTTTGCGCATGTCAAAGTCTCCTATGCGGATTCGGTAGCCGTTGTTGAGACGGCTTACGAGTGAGGGCCTGACCCCCGGAAAATGGACACGTCGGGGGTTAGGCCCCACCCCAATGTATGTGCGATCTGCGTATAGCTAGCACCGTCAAGGCATATCGTAAGAATTTGTTTGAAGTTAGCCACAACAATGAGCTTCTTTCCAAGTAGAAGTTGATGTGACACCAACGAATCGTGGTGTCGCCAACATCAACTATGAAAGAAAACCCTTGCAGTACCAGGTACGCGCAACCCTGGCACCAACTACGCGGACTCACGGTACCAACTACCCCAAATCGACACGCAGGCTCGAGCATCGCGCAATTGCGCGAGCAAGGTGGAAATGGCCCATTCGGTGAACAGACTGGGGCAGTGGTGCAGGCCTTAAGCGAAGGCATGACCAACCCCGCGCAGTGGTCGCTCGTGGCCGCTACCGCATTCCTTGCGCTGGGCTTTGTTGGTGCACTTCGAGTGCGCCGTGCTGTAGCACAAAACAGCAACAAAACAGAGGATAAAGCCCCTGCGGGGCAGTAAGGGCTTACGGTTTAGAGAACTGCAGTGACCTCATAACCCTTCTCAGTGAGCAACTGGGACACTGCTTCAAATGTCGCCCTATCGCTATCCGGATTGTAGGTTTCGGGATCCAAAGCGATATGCGCGAATTCTCCTTCGTAGCGCACAGTAATGAACTCGTAGCCGGCTTGGTCTTGGGCATCATCGATAAGCGCCTGCACGTCAGAAGTATCGCGGTCAGGAGTAGCCGTGGACGCATGTCCTTGGTGTTGGGCTGCAGGGGAAGCTTCTGTGGTTGGAGTGCTGGGTCCGGTTAAACCAGTGCCTGCAGCCAATAGCCCAGCAAGAATAGTGGTAATCATCTGAGTACCTTTCTGTACGGCGTATGGTGTGTGTGAGCGTGGTGCAAAACACCCGCCAACCTGCAAAATTAACGGTGGTAATTTTAGCTTAGTTCTGAATTAGCTCAAGAATAGGCCGACGAGGGGTGCGTTTGTCATCCCGGCTTCTTCTGGTGCAGCGCCCTTGATTGATCGTGGGGCCAAGCAGTCATCATTACTCATTTTCGGGCCCCTGAGCCGAGCTTTTCGTTGAAATTATCCCAGTTGGTGCATGCACCTGAGGAGGCCCGTGCGTATACAGCGCTAGTTGATGGGTTTCGTTAGGTCGCAACGGTTCATCGGAGAAATCCCCGGAAACGACCATCGAAAATAGGTCTCCGCCAACGTTTTGGGCTAGCTTTTTGAATTTGTGTTTATCCGTCAGGTGTGCAACCGCGATTGCTGATCCTTGCGCATGGATACCCGCGATTGACACAAATGTTTGCCGGGAACCTGGCCGCCGTGGCGCACGTGCTACATACGCCGTGTCGCTTTCCGTTTCACCGTGGTCAAGTAGTGACTGGAACTCCTGGGAGCCTTGCCTTTCGCTGATCTTCCAATGTCCTTCGCTTTCGTGAAAGCGAAGGGAAGGATCGTGGTCCATTGCTTTCGCGACTAGGGAAGAATTTTTGGGTCCGCAGATAACGACCAATCCTTCGGTGGACAGATCGATGGAGCCGTCTGGATTGACGTAATCGAATGTCACATCCATCTTTGCCGCTTTCAAAAACTCTGCCAGAAGGGAAGCTGCTACAAAATCAGGCTCCGCAATAACCCTCCGCTTTTCCAAGAGCCGCATGGGAATGACGATCGTGATATTGGAGGCGCCGAAGAACTTCTGCACCCTCTTGCGAGAACTAAAACGCGTGAGCCACTGATAACCCGCGGTAGCAATTGAGGAAAGCGCAATAAAGTGGGATAACCAAGTTAGACCAACGTTAGCTGTCGCGAATCCAATCATTTCACTCGGTCATACGTGGTCGGAAGATTTACTGTGATTACGGTAGCATCATCAATTTTCCCAGATTGTGGGAGTAATGCTTCAGTCATTTCTGCAAGCTTATATGGGAGACCCTCAGCTTGACGGGCCTGTGAAAAAAGTACGGATGGTTTAGCGAGCCCTATAAACCCGTCGGTTCCTAGAATGACTGGGTACTGGGCATTCTTGATGCGTCCCTGTAGAGCATGACATGCCGCATTTGGTTCCGTTTCGGCTACCCAGAACCCTCCTGTGGTGTTGCGCAGCTTAGACTCGGCTTCAACAAGAGCGAGATGAGCCTTTTCAATTTCACCTTGGGCAGAGCCTGCTTTTAAAAGCTCACGGTATCGTTGCCGTTCCACAACGGCGCATTCTTGTAGGCGCGTGTCTTGGAGCAATTTGATGTCAGAATCTGCATCCGCAAAAACGATTCCAGCATCGCCAAGGACGAGGTAATCGAAATCTTTTTCATTGAATCGGCACAGCGCTACGGTCGCACTTGCACGAACGTTTTCAGTCTGTGCTGTCGCAGAGATGGATGCTGCGAGGATGGTAGCTAAAGAAGCATGAGGATTGTTAGCGGCACAATTTTTGAGTTGGGTATTGAGAGCATTGACAAAGCTAACGACCTCGTCAGAGATGGTTTTGGGATTCGAAGCTCCATCGATGACCCAAACTAAATTTTTATAGCTACCCCACGAATCTTCGTTTGTTGCATGGCTATTTCCTTTTTGGGAATGCGCGGTGATTTCCACACTGGGAAAGGATGTACTCATAGGGTCATTTCTCCAAAATTGGGACCACGCATTGAAGCAAATTGTCTACCCCGGCGGGGTGCAGACCGGCCTGACACCATGGTTTAAAGAGTCGATACCAATAGTGTTGGTTACCTTAAAGCAGATCGCTTCGTGCCCCAGAGAAGATTCGAACTTCCGACACCGGCTTTAGGAGAGCCGTGCTCTATCCCCTGAGCTACTGGGGCGGGGATGTTGCGTATGCAACTCGGATCATCATAGCAGTGGGGCGCGAGTGCGCCCCAAAAGGCTGCGTGCGCGGCCGTTTGTGTGGGTGGGCGAGTAGCCCGGGTCGGGCTCGCAGCCTTAGCTATGAGGTTTAGGCGCCTGCCAGTTCTTCCTGCTTATTGCGCACGGAGGATGCAGGCGGGTTGGTCTCGTGGGTGCCGTCGGAGTACAAGACGGTGGGGATAATGCGGTTGCCGTCGTTGACGGACTTGATCCACTCGTTGATGTCGTCGGCGTTATCGCCTTCTACGTCCACGAGCTCGTATGGGGTTTCGGTGCGGTCCAAGTTCTTAATGAGCTTGGCACAAAATGGACACCAGTCGGCGTAGAAGATGGTGACATCGGCATTGGTTTTGGGTGCTTGTACAGTCATTAGGCTGCGTCCTTTCTATCGTAAGTTAAAAAGCGGTACTTCATGGGTAGCTCGCTGGCCGGCTGCTCGGGAAGCTCTAAATGCCCTTTGTCAGAGGTGAGCCAATCCGTGCTGTAGGCCAAGCCAAACGTATCGGGGATATCCGGGGCAAAGACGGCATCCTCGCCATAGATATCGCCGATGTTTACGCCCATGAGAGTGACCTCGATGCGGTCCACCTGGTCCAGGGCGGCGGTGTAGATTTGGCCACCGCCGATGACCCAGGCATCGGCAAGCGCGGGCATCGTCCTGCCCACCGTAGCACCAGTTGACCACGTGCCGGGCGCGCGCGAGGAGAGCACGTAATTCTCCCGGCCGGGCAGGGGACGGAACTTGGGGTTGAGGGACTCCCAGGTCTTGCGGCCCATGATCACCGGCGCGCCCATGGTGACGTCCTTGAAGTGCTTGAGATCTTCCGGCACATGCCAGGGCATCTGCGCGCCATCGCCGATGATGCCGTCCAGGGACTGCGCCCAGATCGCGCCGAGCATTAGACCGACACCTGCGCCTTGATGGCCGGGTGCGGGTCGTAGCCCTGCACCTCAAAATCGGCGAAGTCATAGGAGAAGAGGTCCTTCGCCTTGTTGAGTTTGAGCTGCGGGTATTCGCGCGGCTCGCGGGAAAGCTGCTCTTGGACTTGCTCCACGTGGTTGTTGTAGATGTGGCAATCGCCGCCGGTCCAGATGAGATCGCCCACCTTGAGGCCGGCCTGCTGGGCAAACATGTGGGTCAGCGCCGCATAGGAGGCGATATTAAAGGGCACGCCCAAGAACATATCCGCCGAGCGCTGGTAGACCTGCAACGACAGCGTGTCATTGGCCACGTAGAGCTGGAAGAGCAGGTGGCAGGGCATAAGTGCCATCTGGTCGAGCTCCGATACATTCCATGCAGAGACCAAGTTGCGGCGCGAATCCGGGTTATTCTTCAGGGTGTCAAGCGCCTGTTGGATTTGGTCGATGTGGCTCCCATCCGGGGTGGGCCAAGAGCGCCACTGCACGCCGTAGACCGGGCCCAAATCGCCATTCTCATCGGCCCACTCGTTCCAGATGCGCACGTTATTATCCTGCAGGAATTTCACATTGGAATCGCCGCGCAGGAACCACAGCAGCTCGCCGATGACCCCGCGGAAGTAGACCTTCTTTGTGGTTAGCAGCGGGAAGGATTCTGCCAGGTTATAGCGCAGCTGCGCGCCGAAAATGGAGCGCGTTCCGGTGCCGGTGCGATCGCCTTTGGCCGTGCCTTCTTCGAGGACGCGGCGGAGGAGATCCTCATAAGGAGTCTCAGTCATAGGCACCAGTTTAGAAGCCGCCATTCTCCTCGGCAAAGGCCGCGGCGTGCTCTAGAATCTCGTCTTTCAGCTCGGGGCGGCAGATGAGCAGATCGGGGATGAAGGTGTCCTCATTATTGAAGGTGATGGGGCTGCCATCGAGGCGGGAACAATGCAAGCCGGCTGCCAAGGCAACGCCTACTGGGGCGGCTTGATCCCATTCGTATTGGCCGCCGGCGTGAATATAACCGTCATAATCACCAAGCAGCACGTGCATGGCCTTAGCGCCGGCGGAGCCGACGCCCTCGGTTTCGTAGCCCATCTGTTCTGCGATATAGCCGGCCACCTTGGGCGGGCGGTTGCGGGAGATGACGAATTTCTTAGACAGTGGGCCGTCGACGGCGCGCACATCGGAGGACTTGAAGGTTACGCCGTAGTCTGGCAGTCCCACCGCGGCGTGGACTGGGGTGCCGTCCTCAACGAGGGCGATGTGTACCGCCCAGTCCTGGCGGCCGGTGGCAAATTCCTTGGTGCCGTCAAGTGGGTCCACGATCCAGACGCGCTTCTTTTTTAGCCGGGCGAGATCATCGGAGGCCTCTTCAGAAAGCACGCCATCGCCGGGCCGGTGCTGTTCTAATACGCGGGCGATCCATTCTTGGGCGGCGTCATCGCCGGCATCGCCAAGCGAAAGGCCCCGCAGCAGGCCACCATTGCGCACCCCCTTTAAAATCTCGCCGCAGCCTTGGGCGAGCGAATTGGTCAGGCGGGAATCAGAAATCTCGACGGTCATGGTGCCCACATTACAACGGGGACTAGAGTGTGGTCATGCCAGAAAACATCCTCGAGCGCTTTCGCCCCCAAGTGGCGCAGTGGTTCCAGGACGTTTTTGCCGCTCCCACCGCGGTACAAGCCCAGGCCTGGGACAAGATTTCCCGCGGGGATCACGCCCTGATGGTTGCCCCCACTGGTTCTGGTAAGACGCTCGCGGCGTTTTTATGGGCGCTGAATAACCTGGTGGAACGCGAAGGCCAATTGGCCCTGCCGGTAGGCAATGCTTCCGGCTCCGCTACCGGGGTGCGGGTGCTGTATATCTCGCCGCTCAAAGCGCTGGGCGTGGACGTGGAAAATAACTTGCGGGCCCCGCTGACCGGCATAGCGCGCACCGCGGAAAAGCTGGGGTTGGAGGTGCCGAATATTTCCGTGGGCGTGCGCTCGGGCGATACGCCCTCGGCAGAGCGCTCCCGGCAGGTGCGCAAGCCGCCGGATATCCTCATTACCACCCCGGAATCGGCGTATTTGATGCTGACGTCAAAGGCGGCGGGGATTTTGAAAACCGTCGATACCGTCATCATCGATGAAATCCACGCGCTGGCCGGCACCAAGCGCGGCGCGCACCTCGCCCTGACGCTGGAGCGCCTACAAGAAATTGCGGGCGATGTTCAGCGCATTGGGCTTTCCGCCACGGTGCGCCCGCTTTCGGCCGTCTCGGATTTCTTAGGCGGCAATCGCCCGGTGGAAATTGTGGCGCCGGAGGCCCACAAGAAGTGGG
The DNA here is from genome assembly GCF_022346005.1 of Corynebacterium sp. ACRPS. Taxonomy (GTDB): domain Bacteria; phylum Actinomycetota; class Actinomycetes; order Mycobacteriales; family Mycobacteriaceae; genus Corynebacterium. The sequence continues at coordinate 96,974 of NZ_JAKRMY010000007.1, read as the reverse complement.
ACCTGGACGTGCGCGTCCCGGTAGAGGATATGTCGGATCTTCCCACGCCGGAGGCGGGCTCGACCATTGGGGAGCTCACCGTCGATGATGCCATCGGCATTACCGGCGGGCCGGAAGGCAGCGGCGACGGCGGGGAAGAATTCGGCATGGAGAACTTCGGCGGGGAAGAAGACACCGCGCTGCCCACCGCGAACTCCATCTGGCCGTTTATTACCCAGGATCTCTACGCGGACATCATGGCGCATCGCTCCACGCTGGTCTTTGTGAATTCGCGGCGCAGCGCCGAGCGCCTGACCAGCCGGCTTAACGAGCTATACGCTCAGGAATATGATCCGGATTCGCTCTCGCCGGAAACCCGGCGCGATCCCGCCCAGCTGATGGCGCACTCGCATGTTGCGGGCAAGGCGCCGGCGGTCATCGCGCGGGCCCACCACGGCTCGGTGTCCAAGGATGAGCGCGCCATGACGGAAACGATGCTGAAGGAAGGAACGCTGAAAGCCGTGGTGGCCACGAGCTCGCTGGAGCTGGGCATCGACATGGGCGCGGTGGATTTGGTGGTGCAGGTGGAATCGCCGCCCTCGGTGGCCTCGGGCCTGCAGCGCGTGGGCCGCGCCGGGCACCATGTGGGCGCGGTCTCGCACGGCGCGTTTTATCCCAAGCACCGCGCGGACCTGGTGCAGTCCACGCTGACGGTCGCCCGCATGCGCGGCGGCATGATCGAGAAGATGCATACCCCGCGCAACCCGCTGGACGTGCTTGCGCAGCAGACCGTGGCGGCGGTGGCCGCGGCGGGCGAGGAGGGCTTAAGCGCGGATGACTGGTATGACATCGTCAAGCGCAGCCATCCCTACCGCGAGCTGGCCCGCGAGGTTTATGATTCCGTCATCGATCTGGTCAGCGGCGTCTACCCGTCCACGGATTTTGCGGAGCTGAAACCCCGCGTGGTCTATGACCGCGTCTCCGGCGTGATGACCCCGCGGCCGGGGGCGCAGCGCGTGGCCGTGACCAGCGGCGGCACCATCCCGGATAGGGGAATGTTCGGCGTCTTCCTCTATAGCGGTGGCGAATCCGGCAAGGCCCCGCGGCGAGTGGGCGAGCTTGATGAAGAGATGGTTTATGAATCCCGCGTGGGCGATGTCTTCACCCTGGGCGCGACCAGCTGGCGCATCGAGGAGATCACCCGCGATCAAGTTCTGGTCACGCCCGCGCCGGGGCATACGGGCCGGCTGCCGTTTTGGAATGGCGATGGCGCCGGGCGCCCCTATGAGCTGGGCCAGGCTTTGGGCGAGTACCGCCGCGAGGTAAATACGGACCCGGGCATTTTCGCGGATGCCGATGAGAATGCCCGCAGCAATATCTTGTCCTACCTGCGCGAACAGCAGGAGGCCACCGGGATTATTCCGGATGAAAAGACGCTCGTGCTCGAGCGTTTCAAGGATGAGCTGGGGGACTGGCGCGTGGTCCTGCACACGCCCTTTGGCCGGCCGGTCAACTCCGCCTGGGCCCTGGCAGTGGGCGCGCGGGTGGGGGAGCGCACCGGCATGGACCCGCAGGCGGTGGCCGGCGATGATGGCATCGTGCTGCGCCTGCCCGAGGGTGAGGCCGATCCCGATGGCACGATTTTTGCCTTTGACGCCGACGATATTGCCGATGTCGTGGCCGAGCAGGTGGGCAATTCCGCCCTTTTTGCCTCCCGTTTCCGCGAGTGCGCGGCCCGCGCGCTGCTCTTGCCCCGCCGCAATCCCGGCAAGCGCGCCCCGCTATGGCAGCAGCGCCAGCGCGCCGAGCAGCTCTTGGATGTCGCCCGCAAGTACCCGTCCTTTCCCATTATTTTGGAAACGGTGCGCGAGTGCGTCCAGGACGTCTACGATGTGCCGGCGCTGCAGGAGGTCATGCGCGATCTGGGGCACCGCCGCGTGCGCATCGCGGAGGTCACCACGGATCAGCCCTCACCCTTTGCCTCCTCGCTGCTGTTTAATTACACCGGCGCCTTCATGTACGAGGGCGATTCCCCGCTGGCGGAAAAGCGGGCGGCGGCCCTCGCCCTTGACCCGGCGCTCTTGGCCAAGCTACTGGGCACGGTGGAGCTGCGCGAGCTTCTGGATCCCGCGATCATCGACGAGGTCCATACTCAGCTGCAACGCACCGCACCCTCGCGCCGGGCGCGCACCACCGAGGAGGTTGCGGATCTCCTGCGCATGCTGGGCCCCATCCCGGTCGAGGAGCTGGGCGAGCATACCGACGTTCCCTTTACCGCCCTGGATAGCCTAGGCACGCGTATAATGCGGGTGCGCATCGGCGGGCGCGAGCACCTTGCCCAGTCCCAGGACGCGGCGCTGCTTCGCGATGCCCTCGGCGTCCCCATTCCTCCCGGCATCCCCGCCCAGGTCGCCACGCTTGCCGATGCCCTCCCACAGCTCGTCAGCCGCTGGGCGCGCACCCGCGGCCCGTTCGTGCTCGCGGACCTAACCGCCGCCTTCGGCATTTCCGTATCCGCAGCACACACCACCCTGGCCGGCCTGGATTCGATTGTGGAGGGCCACTACCGGCAGGGAATAGAGGAGCAAGAGTACTGCGCCGCCGAGGTACTAAAGACCATTCGCTCGCGCTCGCTTGCAGCCGCGCGCGCGGATACCGAGCCGGTCTCTGGCGCCGCCTTCGCCCGCTTCCTCCCGGAATGGCACGGCATCGCGCCTGCCGGGAAGCGTCCGGCACTCCGCGGTGCCGATGGCGTATTCTCCGCTATCGAGCAGCTCGCCGGGGTGCGCCTGCCGGCTTCTGCATGGGAATCCATTATTCTGCCTGCCCGCGTGGGGGATTTTTCGCCTCGCATGCTGGATGAACTGACCGCCAATGGTGAGGTGATGATCCTCGGTGCCGGAAAGGCCGGTGCCGCCGACCCCTGGGTGATGCTGCTGCCCACCGATTACGCCGCCCAGCTCGCCCCTGAAACCGATCCGGAGGGCGTGAGCATGCTGCAGCGGGCCATTTTAAGCGTGCTCGAGCGCGGCGGCGGCTTCCTCTTTTCCGATATTGCCGCCGAGGTCCCTGGTACCGCCGAGGAAACCCGCGAGGCCCTCTGGGGGCTGGTGGAAATGGGGCTGGCCAGCCCGGATTCCTTCGCGCCCATCCGCACGCGCTTATCGTCAGGCGGGCGCGGTGCCTCCCGCGCTGGCCGCGGTGCTACCGCCCACCGCTCCAAGCGGCGCCCCACGCGCTCGCGGCTGCGCATGGGCCGCACCTCGTTCGCCCAGACCCAGAACGCCACTGGCGGCGCCGGCCAGACCCCACCCGATATGCTCGGCCGCTGGTCGCTGGCGGTGCCCGCCGCCCAGGACGCCACCTCGCGCTCTGTGGCGCACGGCGAGGCCTGGCTGGATCGCTACGGTGTGGTCACCCGCGGTTCCGTGGTGGCAGAGGACGTCCTCGGCGGCTTCGCGCTGGCCTATAAGGTCCTGTCCGGCTTTGAGGAATCCGGCAAGGCCATGCGCGGCTATGTCATCGAAGATCTCGGTGCCGCGCAATTTTCCACCCCGGCCATTATCGATCGCCTGCGCGGCCTGGCGGATTCCCCCGATGTCACCGGCTGGCCGTCCGGCACCACCGATCCAGAGACCTTCGTGCTCGCCGCCGTGGATCCCGCCAACCCCTACGGCGCGGCGCTGCCGTGGCCGCAGCGCGATGATGCGGGTGGCAAAGCTCCCGGCGGGCCCGCCCGCTCCGCCGGAGCACTGGTCGTGCTCTGCGATGGCCTCCCCATTGCCCACCTCACCCGCGGCGGCAAGACCCTGACCACGTTCATCGACGCCCTGCCCGATGGAATCGAGACCACCGACGTCTACGCCCGGCTCCTTTCCGCGCTCACAGAACTCATCGCCGCCGGGCACATGTCGCCGCTGGTGATTGAAAAGTGCAATGGCAACCCCATCCATCACACCCCGACCGCTAGCATCCTGCGCTCGCTGGGCGCCGGAATCACCCCTAAGGGCGTGCGCATTGCCGGTCGCGCCGCGCCGCCGCGCGTCCCGCGCCACGGGGCGCAGGGTAGTTCACCCGACGACTCGCGGGGTGGCCTTCGCGGGGGCCGACGTGCCTCTGAGGCCATCGAGGAGCTCAGCTTCGATGATCCGCCCCCGCCTCCGCCACCCCGCAACTCCGGTGGTTTCCGCCCGCGCGGCGGGTACCGTCGCTAGCGCTACGCGCCCGCAGGTGTATTTTGGTGGGGCCACAGTGTCTGAGGCCCACGGAAGGAGGCCAGCCCCCATGCCCGAAGGCGATTCCGTCCTACAACTTTCGCGTCGCCTGCAGTTTATGACTGGGCGCGAGGTTACCGGCTGTTCCGTGCGCGTGCCGCAGCACGCCACCGTAAACCTCACCGGCACCATCTGCGAGCGCGTGTGGCCCTATGGCAAGCACCTCTTCATGCAATTCGATCAGACCATCGTGCACACCCACCTAAAGATGGAGGGCACCTGGGCCATCCACTACGCCGGCGACCGCTGGCGCAAGCCCGGCCATAGCGCGCGCATCGTGCTGCAATTGGCCCATTCACCGCGCGATATTGAACTCGTGGGCCACTGGCTGGGTTTTGTCGATATCTTCGACGCGGATCAGTACTTTAGCCGCATCAACCACCTTGGACCGGATATCTTGGACCCCGACTGGGACCGCGAGGAAGCGGTGCGCCGTTTGCGCGCGCGACCCGAGCGCAGCATCGGCACGGCGCTTTTGGACCAGAAGGTCGTGGCGGGCATTGGCAATGAATACCGCGCCGAAATCTGCTTCCTCGCCGGCGTTCACCCGGCCACCTCGGTGGCAGAGGTGGATGTGGAACAGGTACTGGACATCGGCAAGCGCATTATGTGGGCCAACCGGAACTCGCCCATCCGCGTGACCACCGGTGTGCGCCGCGCCGGGGAGACCACCTATGTCTTTGGGCGCAACCGCAAGCGCTGTCGGCGCTGCGGCACCATTATTCAGAAAGATTCCCTGGGCGGCGTTGACCGCGGCGGGGATGAGGGAGAATTAGAGCGCATCATCTGGTTCTGCCCGCACTGCCAGCCGCTCTAAGGTTCCTTTACGCTTTTCGCGCTAAGCTAGCGGGCATGCGATCACTACTAAATCTCGTATTTAATATCATCTGGTTACTCTCCGGCGGCATCGTTCTTGCGCTGGGCTACTTTCTCTTCGGCATCATCGCCTGCATCTTCATCGTGACGATTCCGGCGGGCGTGGCCTCGTTCCGCATGGGCCAGTTCGCGCTGTGGCCGTTCGGCCGCTCCGTGGTGGAGCCCCGCAAGGGCACCGGCGGGATGTCTGCCATCTCCAATGTCATCTGGTTCGTCATTGCAGGCCTGTGGCTGTCCATTGGCCACGTCGTTACCGCCGTCATCCAGGCGATTACCATCATCGGTATCCCCGTTGCCTGGGCCAATCTCAAGATGATTCCAGTGACCTGCTTCCCGTTCGGCCGCAAGGTCGTCAGCTCGAAGAAAATCCCGGCCGGCTGGCAGCCCATGGTGAAGCTGTAAATTCACCAAGCCTGAGAGCGCCTAGCCCGAAGCGACATGTTGCTTCGCGGCTGGGCGCTTTAGCGATCTGTGGTGCTTAGGCACGAAAGTGTCCACAACAACCGCGTTTGTCTGAATTTGCGGGCAGATTTTTTAAGAACGCGGTTGTTGTGGACACCTTTACGCTAGAGCCCGAGGCGCGGGGCGCATGACTCGGGCGCGGGCCGGAGCTAACGGTTGGCGCGGTACCAGCCGATGAGCTTATCGGTGGACTGGTCGCCGGAATCTACCTCTTGGCTGCCGGAGACGGCAGGGGCCAAATCATTGGCCTGTTGCTTGCCCTGCTCCACGCCCCATTGGTCGAAGGAGTTGATATCCCAGATGATGCCTTGGGTAAAGACGATGTGCTCGTAGAGCGCGATGAGCGCGCCCAGGGTGGAGGGGGTAAGCTCCTCGGCCATAATCGTGGTGGTGGGCCGGTTGCCCGGCATTACCTTGTGCGGCACGAGGTCTTCCTCAACGCCCTCGGCGGCGATTTCTTCGGCCGTCTTGCCAAAGGCCAGCACTTTGGTTTGGGCGAAGAAATTGCCCATGAGCAGGTCATGCATCGAGCCGGTGCCGTCTGCGGTGGGGAAGTCTTCCTTGGGGCGGGCAAAGCCGATGAAGTCCGCCGGGATGAGGCGTGTTCCCTGGTGCATGAGCTGGTAGAAGGCGTGCTGGCCATTGGTGCCCGGCTCGCCCCAGTAGATTTCGCCGGTCTGTCCAGTGGTGACCGCGGTGCCATCGCGGCGCACGGACTTGCCATTGGATTCCATGGTTAGCTGTTGCAGGTAGGCCGGGAAGCGGCCGAGGTCCTGCGAGTACGGCAGGACGGCGTGGGTTTGAGCGCCAAAGAAATTGGTGTACCAGATGCCCAGCAGGCCCATGAGTACGGGCACATTGCGCTCTAGCGGGGCGGTGCGGAAGTGCTCATCCATGGCGTGGAGGCCTTCCAAAAAGCGCATGAAATCCATCGGGCCAATGGTGCACATCAAGGACAGGCCAATGGCGGAATCGAGGGAGTAGCGCCCGCCCACCCAATTCCAGAACGGGAACATGTTGTCCGTATTGATGCCGAATTTTTCCACCTGCTCCGCATTGGTAGATACGGCCACGAAGTGCTTGGCTACGGCGGATTCATCGCCATTGAATTGCTCGATGAGCCAGCGGCGGGCCGCGTGGGCATTGGTCAGGGTTTCCTGGGTGGTAAAGGTCTTGGAGGAGACGATAAAGAGGGTGGAGCCGGCATCGAGCCCATCCAAGGTGGCGGCCATATCGGCGGGATCCACGTTGGAGACGAACTCCGCGGAAATGCCGGCTACTTCATAGGAACGCAGGGCCTGTGCGGCCATGGCGGGGCCGAGATCGGAACCGCCAATGCCGATATTGACCACCTTTTTAATGGTGTGGCCGGTATGCCCCAACCAGGAACCGGAGCGCAGGGCGGTGGCGAAATCGCGCATGCGGCCCAAAACCTCGTGGACATCGGCGGCGACATCTTGGCCATCGACGTGCAAGTCATCTTCTACCGGCAGGCGCAAGGCAGTGTGCAGGACGGCGCGATCCTCAGTGTTGTTGAGGTGCTCGCCTGCAAACATGGCATCGCGGCGGCCTTCCACGTCGGCGGCGCGGGCTACCTCAACCAAGTGCTGGAGGACGTCTTCATCGATGAGGTTTTTGGATAAATCCACGTGCAGGCCGGCGGCGTCGAAGGTGTAGTTCTCGGCGCGGTTTGCATCTGCGGCGAAGAGTTCGCGCAGGCGCAGGTCCTGCTTTTCTTCATAAACCTTGACCAGGTCTTTCCACTGGGACGATGCGGTGATATCCATGGCAATTGGCCTTTCTGGCGACGAGCGCATTGGCAATGTGTACCCCTCCCACCGTAGTCGAGAATGAGTGCCAACGGCACCGTGAAAATGTGGCATTTAGAGGATGAGAGCGCCCGCCCAGCCGGCGATCAGAAGTGGGATATTGAAGTGGATAAACGTGGGGATGACGGAGTCGCGGATGTGGTCGTGTTGGCCATCGGCGCCGAGGCCCGCGGTGGGGCCGAGGGTGGAATCGGAGGCGGGGGAGCCGGCATCGCCAAGCGCGCCTGCCGTACCAATGAGCGCTACCGTGGCCGCGGGGCTAAAGCCGAGCGAGGCGCACAGGGGAACGTAGATAACGGAGATAATCGGCAGGGTGGAAAAGGATGAGCCGATGCCCATGGTGACCACCAGGCCCACCAAGAGCATGGCGCCTGCGGAGAGGAACTTATTGGTGCCAAAGAGGCTGGCGGTGGCATCGACAAGCGGGCCGACCTCCTCCGTGGCCGTCATGACGGAGGCAAAGCCCTGCGCGGTGATCATGATAAAGCCGATAAGCGCCATCATTTTCATGCCGTTGGTAAAAACGTCATCGGCGTGCTTCCAATCCACCGCGCCGGAAATGAGCAAGATACCCAGGCCGGTCAGGGCGCCGACGAGCAGGCCATCGGATTCGAAATCGAGCGTCTGCATGATGATTTGGACGGCGAAGGTAGCAATAATCGCCAGGATGGAGACCCAGATTTTATACGTCGAGGGTGTTTCCTGGTGCTCTTCGGCGGCAATAGGCCGGTCCTCGTACTCGCGCGGGGCGCGGTAGCTGATAAAGATGGCGATGAGCAGGCCGGTGAGCATGCCCAGGGCGGGAATGGCCATGACCTGCATAATATTGATATCGGAGGTATCCAGGCCAGCCTCTTCGATATTGAAGAGCAGGATATCGTTCAAATAGATGGACCCGAAGCCCACCGGAATGAACATGTAGGTGGTGATAAGGCCGAAGGTCAGGCACGTGGTGATAAGGCGTCGATCCAGCTTGAGCTTATTCATCACCGCCAATAGCGGCGGGACCAGCAGCGGGATGAAGGCGATGTGGACGGGGATGAGGTTTTGGCTCATCACGGCCATGGCGATAAGGCCAAGAATGAGCATCCACTTGGTGGTGGCCGCGGCCTTGGGGTCTAATTCGCCGGTGCCGCCGAGCTTGGCGATGAGAAAGTTGGCCAGGATCTGCGGCAGCCCGGCGGAGGCAACACCCATCGCAAAGGCGCCCAAGAGGGCATAACTCAAGGCAATCTTGGCGCCGCCGCCGAGCCCGTCCTGGAAGGCGACCATGGTGGCATCCAGGCCCATGCCGGATAGGAGGCCGCCGACTATCGCGCCGATGAAAAGCGCCACCACCACGTGCACCCGCAGGAGGGCGAGCGCGAGCATGATAATGACGGCGATGAGTACTGCATTCATGCCCCGAAAGCGTACTGCATAGTATGGATGAGATCGTAATTAATCCGGGTCTTTTATAGTGGATTCAGCCTAGGCGTCCGCGCCCCATGCGCAGCAGGGCAGAGGCGATGGTGGGGCCTTCCTCGCCAAGTTCCGCGCGGAACTCATTGAGGATGGCGATCTCGCGGGTGTGCACCAAGCGCGTGCCGCCGGAGCTCATGCGGGTGCGGCCCACCGCGCGGGAGACCTCGGTGCGGCGCTTGACGGCATCCAAGATGATCTGATCCAGGCGGTTGATTTCCTCGCGATACTGCTGGATTTCCGCATCAGATAGGGGATCATCCGTGCCGGTGGGCGTGCGGATATCCAAGCCATTGTCAACGATGGATTCATTATCTTCAGCGGTCATGGTCCTTTATTGTGCCACTTCGCGGTGCCATCGTGCTACTTGGTCAGGGTTTTGGAAAGCGCAGTGTATGCCGCAAATACGGGCCATGTCCGGTGGGGCTAGTAGGTTGGTAGGCATTATGACGAATAACTCTCCATTTAGCCCTTCTTTCACCCCGCGCGAACCCGCATCTGGTGCCTCCTCCCGCGGCGGCTTTGCCCCTAGCCAACCCGAACAGCAGAACCCTTTTGGCAGCACGCCCAGGCCCGCGGAATCCGATCCTTTAACCCAAGGCCTGAACCCGCAGCAATTAGAGGCGGTCACCCATACCGACAGGCCCCTGCTGATCGTTGCCGGCGCGGGTTCCGGCAAGACCGCGGTGCTTACCCGCCGCATCGCGTACCTCATGCGCCACCGCGGGGTAAACCCGTGGGAAATTCTCGCCATTACCTTTACCAATAAGGCCGCCGCGGAGATGAAGGAGCGCGTGGGCTCCTTAGTGGGTTCGGTAGCCGAGCGCATGTGGGTGTCCACCTTCCACTCCATCTGCGTGCGCATCCTGCGCCAGAACGCGCAGCTCGTGCCGGGCCTTAATACCAACTTCACCATTTATGATGGCGACGATGCCCGCCGGCTTTTATCCATGATTGCCAAGGACATGCAGCTGGATCTGAAGAAATACACCCCGCGCGTGCTGGCAAACCAGATCTCTAACCACAAAAACGAGCTCGTGGGCCCGGTCGAGGCGGCCGACAAAGCGCAGCAGACCAAGAACCCCTTTGAAACCACCGTGGCGGATGTCTACGCCGAGTACCAGCGCCGCCTGCGCGCGGCCAATGCGGTGGACTTCGACGATCTTATTGGGGAAGTAGTGCGCATTTTCACCGAGCACAAGCAGGTGGTGGAGTTTTATCGTCGACGGTTTAAGCACGTGCTTATTGATGAGTACCAGGACACCAACCACGCCCAGTACGCGCTGGTAGCGGCGCTCGTGGGCAAGGGCGAGCTAGGTCCCGATGCCCCAGAGCTGTGCGTGGTGGGCGATTCCGATCAGTCCATTTATGCCTTCCGCGGCGCCACCATCCGCAATATCGAGGAATTCGAGCGCGACTACCCGCAGGCGCACACCATCTTATTGGAGCAAAACTACCGCTCCACGCAGACCATCTTGAACGCGGCCAATGCCGTGATTGCGAAAAACGAGAACCGTCGGGAGAAAAACCTGTGGACCGCGCATGGCGATGGCGAATCCATCGTGGGCTATGTGGCGGATAACGAACACGATGAAGCCCGCTTTATCGCCGCAGAGATTGATGCGCTGGCGGATAAGGGCCACAGCTATTCCGATATCGCCGTGATGTACCGGACCAATAATGCCTCCCGCGCGCTGGAGGATATCTTCATTCGTTCCGGCATCCCCTATAAGGTCGTTGGCGGAACGCGCTTTTACGAACGCCGCGAAATCCGCGATATGGTGGCCTACCTGCGCATTATGGATAACCCGGACGATACGGTGAGCCTGCGCCGCATCATCAACGTCCCCAAGCGCGCCATTGGCGATAAGGCCCAGGGCCAGATTGCCCTGCACGCGGAAAACCAGGGGATAAGCTTTGGCAAGGCGCTTGCCGATGTCCCCCGGGGCGACGTCCCCGGTCTTGGCACCCGCGCCGTAAATGCCGTTACCAAATTCAATGACATGATGGACAGCATCCGCGCACAAATCCCAGGCATGCGCGATGAGGTGACCGGCCAGCCCGATTTGGGCGAACTGCTCACCGCCATCCTGGATGCCACCGGTTATAAGGCGGAGTTAGAAAACTCCAACGACCCGCAGGATGGCGCGCGCCTCGATAACCTCAATGAGCTGGTATCCGTGGCCCGCGAATTTACCTCGGAGGCCGCCAACCAGCTGGCCGCTGCCGGGGCGGATGCGGTCGATCCCAATGAGCTATTAGAAGAAGGCGAAGCCGCGCCGGGCTCGTTGCAGGCCTTTTTGGAAAAGGTCTCCCTGGTCGCAGATGCGGATCAGATTCCGGATTCTGAGACTGGGGTAGTGACCATGATGACCCTGCATACGGCCAAGGGCTTGGAGTTTCCCGTCGTCTTTGTCGCTGGCTGGGAGGACGGCCAATTCCCGCACATGCGCTCACTGGGTAACCCGAAGGAATTGAGCGAAGAGCGCCGCTTGGCGTATGTGGGTATCACGCGTGCCCGCGAAAAGTTGTACCTCACGCGCGCCATCTTGCGCTCTGCGTGGGGCAATCCGGTAACCAATCCCGCCAGTCGCTTCCTCGCCGAGATCCCAGAGGATCTCATCGACTGGCGGCGAGAGGATTCCGATAGTGACCTCACCGGTTCCTGGGGAGCCGATGACTATCAATATGGCCGGAGCTATCGCCGCGGTTCTAGTGGTGGCTATGCCGGTAGTGGGGGTGCTGGGTTTGGCCAGCGCGCTACGTCTTCCCCTTCGCAACGCACTCGCCAGCCTGCAGCCAATTCCATGCCGAAGAATAAGAACCTCAACCTTGCTGTGGGAGACCGGGTTAACCACGCGAAGTACGGGCTCGGAACCGTGATTGAAACGGCCGGTTCCGGTGCCCGCGCCACGGTGACCGTGGACTTCGGTTCCTCCGGCAAGGTGCGGCTCATGCTCATCGGCGGTGTGCCGATGGAAAAGCTTTAGACCGAAATCCCGCGCTCGTCGAACCAGCCCACTGGGTCAACGGCTGCGCCGCCGCCTGGGTGAATTTCGAAGTGCAGGTGCGGGCCGGTGGAGCGTCCCTCACTGCCGATGTCCGCGATGTGGTCGCCCGCAGAAACGTGGTCGCCCACGTTCACGCGCAGCGAGTTGGCGGGCATGTGGCCGTAGACAGAGATGCTGCCATCGACGTGCTGGATGCGAATCCAGTTGCCAAAGCCTTGTGCCGGACCGGAGTTAATGACCGTGCCGTCCATGACGGAGTGGATTGGGGTGCCGACTGGGTTAGCGACGTCGATGCCGTTGTGCATCGCGCCCCAGCGCATACCGAAGCCCGAGGTTAAGGTGCCGGAGGTGGGGAAGACCACCGTATTACCAGCGGCGTCCTTGCCACGCTCAGGGGTAAGCCCGGAGCGGTCTCCCTCGGGAGTGAAGGCTTCTCCCAGACCAGGAACGGAGGAGGGGTCTAAGACGATGTTGACCCCGCCGGAGTCATTCTGGCTAAGTTTCGGGGTGGCATCGCCGTTGAGTACACCAACGGCGGTATTCGCGAGGCCGACGGCGGCGTCGATCACGCCCGCGTTATCAACGTTGGTGGCTTGTGGCTCAGAGGAGCCGTTCGAAACGTCCACGCTGGCCACTGGATCAGCAGCAAAAGCGGAGGTGCCGGTAGCAAAAACGGTGCCAAGCGTGATGATGCTTAGCGCTACATTCCTGCGTGCGCGGTTCATGCGCTTCATAAGTTTAAGTCCTTTTCATGGCTGTGCATGGTCTCGAGGCGAGCAAACCTTGAAGGTTTGGCGTCTTTCAACTGCCCTGTGCGACACGCCGAGGGAATGGAAATACCCCATTTGGCGTTCGCTTGTGGCAACGAGTTAAAAGTTAGCCTGCCCATGGGTGTCGCGCAATCTGGAAAAATGCTGGTAGAAACCATGATTGTTCGAAAGGTTTCGAACATGCCAGCTTGTTGCGCATGTTACGAAAGTGGCTAAAGTTGCGGGTTTGAAGTACTGGTTTAAGCTCTGGGGGTGGCTAGTGGGGGTGGCGGGCTGAGCTTGTCGGTGTCGGGGTGGAAAACTGCCATTCACCTGCGACAAGGCCCTGTACTGGACTCGGCTGAAAGCGTTTTGAGCCCCTGTCGGGCAGGGGCCTCTCGAACGGCACTAGAAGGGGAGCTGGCTGCTAAATTTCTGCAGTAGCTGTTGAATTTGTGGCCCGAAAGCGTTGGCCGCACCGATTCCTATACCGATGGCCAGTGCGCCCGCAATGGCATCGATGATCCCCCAGGACTGCGGCTTGGAAGAGAGGGAATCATCAACCGGTGCTTGGTGATCTGCAGCGTCTTCAGCGTTAATAAGGTGGGCTTGAGAGTGATCTGAGGTGGAGTTTAAGGGCAGGCACTCGGCCAGTTCCTCGATGGTATAAAACGTTGAGTCAGCGGAAATAGGCTCACAGCCATCGTGGAACGGGATTTCCTTTTCGTTGTAGAGCATTCGCACGAGGGTCTCGCCGCGATCATTTTGGAATGCGTCCCATTGGATATTCGCGCCCATCGGTGAGACAGAATCACCACGCCATGCGGAGTTATCCCAGCTATATAAATCATCTTCCGGGATCCCCTGCTCGGACCCTGGCAGCTTCAGTAGCGCGGCAAGCGGGATGATGGTCTCGGCGTGACCGAAGCGATAATTAGCCGCTACGTCGCCGCCAGCAGCGCGGTCCTGAACGTTTCTAATCATCTCTTCAAGCAGTGGTTCATAGTTGTCGTAGGCAACCGTCTGCCCCTTGATAGTCGGGCCTTTCTCATAGAAGTCTTCTACGTCAAGCAGGTACGCGAAGGTTGGTCCGCTGGTATCGTCCATGTACTTATCAAAGATCCAGCCCTCCGCTGGGGCCTTTTCCTCATGCTCTAGAGCTGGAGCGATGATGTAAAGGTTGTAGAACTGTAAGGCAGCATCGACGATGCCCTCAACGGATTTATCGTCCTTTTCTCGGGCGGAAAAGTGCACGGAACCATCTGCTAAACCGTCGATAAACTCTGGCGCAAAAATCTTAGCCAGCAAGCTGCGTGCAGCCTGCTGCGACTCTGGCTTGGCGTAGGCCTGCTGTACTTTTTCCTGTAAGGCCTGAGAGTCCTTCCACTCTGTATAGCGCTCATAGGATGCAGCTTTTTTATCCTTGTGTGCGTACATCAAGTCAGGGCGTGCGGCGATGTTAACGTGGCCATCTGTCATTTCATCGCCCAACTGCTCGGCCAGTGCCGGGGATTGTTCCAGTAGACCTTCCCCGAAATTCCACCCAGAGTCATTGGCACGGTCCTCTCCTGAGGAAGTAAAGCTCACCTTGAGGTCATCGTTAGCAATCGATCCCAGTAGTTCCGCATTGCGCTGTGCATTGCGCTTGCCGATGCCCCTGAGCTCTTCTCGTCCCACTTCCGTTAGATTTCCATAACCGGCCTCTTGGCCAGGGCCACCGGATAGCTCTCGGTTTACCGCTATCATGGCCTCTACTTGCGGGATGAGCTTTGTACCGAGCTCGGTGAGCTGATCGCGTTGTTGGGCATACTCCAGCATCTGCTGCGCGAGGTCATCGTATTTAAAGCTTGATAGCCCGCGGGATCCGTGGCGATCTACCGTTGAGGTGTAAATCTGGTGAAACCCACTGGGGGCTTGGGCGTAGCTTGAGCCCTGTGGTTGGTAATGCTGCTTGGTGGAGTAGTAGGTAGCACTTTCGGAAGCTAGAGCTGGTGCGGGTGCGAGGGCACAGCTAAGGGCGGTGAAGAGGGAGAGAGTGCGTGTACGCATATAAAGGTATTCCTTGCTGGAGAGCTTGATAAAAAGACAGCTGACAGCTTAAGGGCCGCATCTTGCGGCCACATGGCATATAGGTAAATTGCAGGAATACTTTTCGGCGCTTTGCGGTGTGTTGGCGGATTCGGGTCCCAGACCCTGCAGCCGCAACGCTGCGTTGAATGATTGTGATTGCGAGCTAGCGGAGGTGCCGAGGCGGAAGGCATAGTAAAAGCGCCGCAGAGGATATCTGCGGCGCTTTAACAAGAAGGAAAGAAGGCTCTTAGAGCTGAATGCCTCGCTCGGCCAGCCATGCCTGTGGGTCAACGGCGTCACCGGAGTTCGGGTGAACCTCGAAGTGGAGGTGGGAACCGGTGGAGAAGCCCATGGACCCCATGCCGGCGATCTTCTGGCCTGCGTGCACGTGCTCGCCCACGGCAACGTCGAGGGTCTGCATGTGGCCGTAGACGGTCATGGTGCCGTCATCGTGGAGGATACGAATCCACTGGCCGTAGCCGGAGGCTGGGCCGGAATCGATAACGGTGCCGTCCATGATGGAGAGGATGGGGGTTCCAATGGCATTGGCGATGTCAACACCCGAGTGGAACGAACCCCAGCGCGGGCCGAAGCCAGAGGTGAAGGCGCCTTCAGCGGGGCGAGCAATGGAAGGGGCGCGAGCGGCAAGGTCCTCGGCGGCGCGGTCAGCGGAAGCTTGGATGGACTTGCTCAGCTGGTCAACCAAGTTGGTGACCGGCTTTGCCTCAGCCACGTTGAGGATCTGTGGTGCAGCATCGGAGGAGCCTTCTGGGGCGTTGTTAACCTCGGAAGTATCAGCGGCAAGCTTGTAGTCAACAGACTGCGTCTTGGTGGTGGTAGCCGCAGTGTTGTCGGACTCAACGTTAGCGGCAGCTGCGCCGCCTACGCCGGCGGTGGACACGGCACCGGCTGCAACGGTCATGACAGCGATACGACCCTTGGTGGTCTGCGAGGTGACAATCTTGCGATGGCGACCGGCGCCACGCTGAACTTTGCTTCGCATTAAATCTTCTTTCGTGTTTTTCACAATCTTCAAAAAGAGCGTTACAGCGTCTTTAGGTTAGTTACGAGATTGTGACCTTCTTGTTACCAACGAGATGTAACAGTAGCGTCTCAAAAAGATAACAGCAAGCCAAAAGTGAATTTTTTCTCGCGCCGGTTTGGAATAAGCCTACATGCAGGCAACTTCTGGAGAATTTTACGCATAGTGCGATATAAATCTCTCAAAGCCAAACCCTCGCGGTAGCCCCGAGGCTGTAATAGTGCACCTGAGGGGCCGGTTGCGGAAGCGTCCCAGTGTGAAATTACTGTGACCAGTGGGGAATAAGGGGGAAAACTTTATTCCATATATATGTCTACAGTAGTTACTGAAGAAGTCCACGGTGATTTTGGAGGCGCCTCGTCGCGCCACCCCGCTACCGCGCGCAAAAGGTGGCAAAGTGGACGCCGATGAACAAAAACACCAGCCCCCAATCTCGGTCAACGCCTCGCCCGCGTAGCCAGGCGCGGGGCCGGACAGTGCAGACAGAGCGCGCCCCTCGTGCACCGCACGCCACCGCGACGCAGAAGCCACATAATTCTGCAGAACGCGTCGCTCGCAAAGCCGGGTCGAAGGCGAAGGCCCGTCGCACGCCGGCCCCGCTGACGAAGGCCGGGCGCATCCGCCAATTATTCATGTCGGCGGCGCTGCCGAATATTATTGTTGTCCTTATTATTGTGGCGCTCGCATTCGGCACGCTTTTGCTTTTCGGCTCACCGCTCGCGTGGCTGCCCACCATCGTGGCGGAAGCGTGGATGGTCTTTAACCTCGCGCCGGTATCTGCGGCCGGGGTGGATCTGTCGTTCCTCCCAGCCTTGCCCGCGCTTATCCTCGCCACGGTGGTGGCGGTGCGCGTGCGTGCCGCGGTAAAACACAAAGTCAGCGTGAAGGACCTGGCTATTCTTGTCGCCTGTGTGGTTGGCGTGCCAGTGGTACTGACCTGCATCGCCTGGGTGATGCTGTGGGATGCCGGCAAGGTCTTCGATGTATCCCCGCCGAACCTCGCTGCTGCGCTTGCCCGGGTCATCGTGGTGCACCTAGCGGCGATGGCGGCCGGCATGGGTACCCGCCTGTGGCGCGCCTTGGCCAAGCGCTATGGTGCCCCGCCGCTGCTTGTTGATGCCGCCCTTATCGCCTTGCGCTATCTCGCCTACCTCGCCATTGGCGCGACCGTGGTCTTCGTGCTCGTCTTCATCGTGAACTTCTCGCGCCAAGGGGAGATGATGGATGAATATCCGTCCATCTCTGGGCTGGGCGTTTTCACCCTCATCCTGTTGAGCTTGCTGTATATTCCCAACGCCATCGTCAGCACCGGGGCAGTGCTTGTTGGTTCGGAGTTTTCGGCGGGGGAGGCACAGGTCAGCCTCTTTAGCACCCACCTTGTTCCGCTGCCGCCGCTGCCTATTACCGGTGGCATCCCGGCATCCTCGCCCGGCTGGGCGGTCGTCTTCATGGTGGTTCCCCTCATCGCGGCGACGATGTCCCTGTATAAAAAACGCCCGTCCTTCCAGAAGGTGCTCGCGGCCACGGTGGCTACCGCGGTCATCATGTTTTTCGCGTGCTATCTGGTTAGCGGCACGCTTGGCTACTACGGTCACACCGGCCCGCACCTGTGGACCGCTGCTGGCCTCGCCGCGCTGTGGATCGCCGTCGTGGGCTTGGCCGTTGCGGCAGCCTTTGCGCTTATGAACTGGCGGGATACCCGCGCAGCTGAAGCGGAGTCGTCGGCGGCGGAGGCCTCCGAAGAGGATTCAGAAGATGCTGCAGAGTCGGCAGAAGATACCGCTTCCGAGGGCACCGCTGACGCAGAGCAGTCTGATGCAGACAAGGCCGAAACCGACGAGGCTGACGGCGACGATGCTGATGCCGATCCGAACGAGATCGAAACGGACGAGGACGAGGATAATTCGGAATCTGGCGACGGTGAGGGCTCCGAGTCAGCAGCGAATGACGCGGACGACGCAGCCGACGACGAAGACGCTGCCGCAGAATCCACGGCAACCGCAGACAACGCCGACGAGGTCATCGAAGGGGAGGTCGTCGAAGACAGCGACGACGGCGATGACGCGGAGAGTACCGCGGGAGATGGTGAGGACGAGGGGGCGTCGGCAAGCGGCGAGCGTGAAGCGGCAGCCCCGGCCGAGGATGCAGACCCCGAGATCTTGGAGGGCGAACTCGTGGAAGAATCCGAAGAGAGCGACACAGGCGCGGCAGAAGGCGGCGAAGCAGCACAATCGGAAGCGGCAGATTCTACTGAAAGCGGTAGGAGGGACTAGGCTATAGCGCGTGACTTCACCGATGCCACCACGCGCTACTGCTGCCACTGATCGCCTACGAGTTGTTGTGCTTGTCTCTGGGACGGGCTCGCTTTTGCAAGCCATCTTGGATGCCCAGGATGAGCGCTACCGTGTGGTGAAAGTGGTGGCGGATAAACCATGTCGAGGTATTGAACGCGCCCGAGAACGCGATATCGATACCGAGATCGTGGAAATGGGCGCGGACCGTGCCGAATGGAATACATGTCTGGCTGATGCAGTAGATGCTGCGCAGCCAGACATTGTTGTTTCCGCAGGCTTTATGAAGATTTTGGGGGAAGGGTTCCTCCGCCGCTTCGAAGGCCGCACCATCAATACCCACCCGGCGTTATTGCCTGCGTTTAAGGGCGCGCACGGGGTGCGCGATGCGTTGGAGTATGGCGTGAAGGTCACAGGCTCTACCGTCCATTTCGTGGACGCGGGCGTGGATACCGGCTCCATCATTGCGCAGCGGCCGGTGGCCGTGCGGGCAGACGATGATGAAGGAAGTCTCCACGAACGCATTAAGAAGGTAGAGCGCGAACTCATCGTCGACGTGCTGCGCGCGGCGCAGCCCCGCGGCGAGGAACTTTTTATTCAACTCGCAGACTAAGACTTTTCGAAAGGCTTAATCCTCCTCATGAGCGAAGACCGCAAGCAGGTAAAACGCGCACTCATTAGCGTGTACGACAAGACGGGGCTGGAGGATCTGGCCCGCGCACTCGATAAGGCGGGCGTAGAGATCGTCTCTACCGGCTCCACCGCCAAGAAGATTGCTGACCTGGGAATCGAGGTCACCCCGGTAGAAAAGCTCACCGGTTTCCCCGAGTGCCTGGAAGGCCGTGTGAAGACGCTCCACCCGCGCGTGCACGCCGGGATCCTGGCCGATACCCGCAAGGAAGACCACCTGGCGCAGCTCAACGAGCTTGAGGTAGAGCCCTTCCAGCTCGTCGTGGTCAACCTGTATCCCTTCCAGGAAACGGTAGCCTCCGGCGCGGACTTCGATGGATGCGTGGAGCAGATCGACATCGGTGGACCGTCCATGGTGCGCGCGGCCGCCAAGAATCACCCGTCCGTTGCCGTGGTCGTGGATCCGGCGCGCTATGGCGAGGTGACCCAGGCCGTTGAGGAGGGTGGATTTAGCCTTGACCAGCGCCGTGGGCTCGCCCGCGATGCCTTCCTTCACACCGCTAACTACGATGCGGCGGTCTCCGCATGGTTCGTGGGCCAGCTCAGCGATGGCGAGGAGACCACCTCGCTGCGCTACGGCGAGAATTCCCACCAGGCCGCCACCGTCACCCGGATTGGCACCAAGGGTCTGGCCAATGCCCAGCAGCTCAACGGCAAGGAAATGAGCTACAACAACTACCAGGACGCCGACGCTGCGTGGCGCGCGGCCTGGGACCACGAGCGCCCCTGTGTGGCGATTATCAAGCACACCAACCCCTGTGGCATCGCCGTATCGGACGAGTCCATCGCTGCGGCCCACCGCGCGGCGCACGCCTGCGACCTGATGTCCGCATTCGGCGGGGTTATTGCCGTCAACCGCGAGGTCAGCGTAGAGATGGCCGAGCAGGTCAAGGGCATTTTCACCGAGGTTATCGTCGCACCCGCCTATGAAGATAAGGCGCTGGAGATTCTGCAGTCCAAGAAGAACCTGCGCGTTCTTTTGGCCGAGCCAGAGGAACAAGGCGAGGAGCGCAAGTACATCTCCGGCGGTGTGCTGCGCCAAGAGCCGGATACTTACCAGGCCGAGGGTGATAAGCCCGAAAACTGGACTCTGGCAGCGGGCGAGGCCCTGAGCGACGAGGACTTGGCCCAGCTCGAATTCGCCTGGCGCACGGTGCGCGCGGTCAAGTCCAATGCCATTTTGCTGGCTAAGGACAACGCGACCGTCGGCGTGGGCATGGGCCAAGTTAACCGCGTGGATTCCGCCAAGCTTGCGGTCGAGCGCGCCAATACGCTTGCTGATGCCACCAACCGCACCCAAGGCTCCTTCGCCGCCTCCGATGCCTTCTTCCCCTTCGCCGACGGCTTGCAAGTGCTTCTCGATGCCGGCGTCAAAGCCGTTGTCCAGCCCGGCGGCTCCATCCGCGATGAAGAAGTTATCGAGGCAGCTAAGGCCGCTGGTGTTACGATGTATCTCACCGGAACGCGCCACTTCGCGCACTAGCGATAGCGCCTGACACCTAAGGATTCTGATCATGCTCGCACCAACCCACACCGCACCGAGGCGTACCGCCCCGAGGCGCATGGCGCTCGGCGGCCTAGTTATGGCCGGGGCGCTGTGCCTTAGCGCGTGCGGGCAGGGCGAGCAGGAGACGGAATCAGAGCCGGACATCGCCAAGCAGGAAACGTCGCGCTCTACGGAGAGCGCAGCGGATAGGGCGGATAGCCCTCGCGATGCCGCAGAGAAGGCCGAGGCTACGCCGGCCGATGCCCAGCCAGATGCCCCAGCCGATGCCAATGCTGGAGCCGGAGCTGGTGACGGTGAGTTGGCGTCGGCCGGCGACCTGCAGCGCGAACTCGACCGCATCGCCGCCAACTACGGGAATGTAGGCATCGCGGTATCGGATGGCAACACCACCGTTGCCGCCGGGCGCACCGCGCCCGAAACCGCCTGGTCCACCTCCAAGGTGCCGGTGCTCATCGCCGCCCATCGCGCAGGGCTTATCGGCCCGGATGTGGTGACATCTGCGATTACCTATTCCAATAATGAAGCGGCGCAATCCGCCTGGGACGCACTCGGCGGCGGCGCACAAGCCGCCCAGGCCGCGCAACAGGTATTAGCTGAGGCCGGCGATACCACCACCCAGGTACAAAGCCAGGTCACCCGCCCGGAATTTAGCGCCTTCGGGCAAACGCAGTGGAGCGTGGGCGACCAAGCCGCGTTCATGGCGAAGCTGCGCTGCGTCAACGGTGCCGAGCCCATCCTCACCGCGATGTCTACTCCCGACCCCGCCCAAAGCTATGGCCTGCGCAACCTAGAGGGTGCCGCCCTTAAAGGTGGCTGGGGCCCAGATACCGCGGGCGGCTATGATGTGCGGCAGATGGGTCTTGCCACCATCGGCGGCCGAGAGGTGGCGGTAGCGCTCATCGCCTCGGCCCCCGATGGTCAATACGCCTCCGCCCAACCAATACTTTCGGGCATGGCGCTCGATCTTTCCAAGGCCGATATTGCCTGGCCCACCCCAGCTTGTTAGCCCCACTTCCGGCTTATGAGAAAGGACTTATCATGCCGCACTTTCAATTAACTTTTCGTGTGCGTTGGGGATTGCACCTCGGCGTAGTAGCGACCGCGGGCATCGTTTTAAGCGCCTGTAGCAGTAGCACGGATGGGAATCAGCCCGACTTTTCCGGCGATGGCGGTATGACCACCGTCGAAAGCACGACGGAGACTTCCACCGAAGAAACCTCGACGGCAACAAAGTCCCCGGAAACCCAAGACAAAGAACCACCCGTGGTCACGGTGACCGAGACCGAACAAGAACAGGCACAGCCGCCGAAGACCACTAATGGCGGCGGAGGCGACTTCATCGACGGCCTGGGTGAATACGGCTGGACCGATATTAATACCTACGCCGATTGTCACCGTTTTGAGCGCGTCGTCTTCGCCGGTAAAGGCCCAGACGGGAGGGCCATTGTCTGCGAAAACACGGGAGGAACGCTGACCTACCGGTCCACCATCTTCGGCGGCGAATTTACCGGATCCATCATTGGCCAAGACGGCGGTAACTACTACGTGGATGCCTCGCCCTCGACCATCGTTGTAACCCCCAGCGGGATTAGCGTGCGCGAGGGCGGCGGGTTGGCCGCAACGGCGGACTTTACCGATTCCTGGCAACGTTAACCACTGGTTAGTGGTTAACGATTCCACAAGGAAGTGGTTAGCGAGACTTTTTCTTCTTGCGGTCTGCAGCAGCCGCCGCAGCCGCAGAGATCGAGTCATTGCGGTTCTTTAGTAACTCCAGCGTCATGGCTTCCGCGTTCTCGGGGACGGTGGCGCCGAGGACTGCAAGGGCGGCATCGGCAAGCATGGCAGCGGTCTCCGGAACCGACTGGGCCGCTGCATAGGGAGGCGTGCCATCATTGGGGCGCATCTCGATGACAGATAGTGCGATGTGGAAAGGCAATTCGATACGCGGGTCCGCGTCTCCCACAATGGCAGCGGCGGTGGTACGGAAGTGGCTCTGCAGCCGTTCGCGAGAGCTGTGGTACTCCGAAAACTCCGGCGAATTGGCCACCGGCAACTGGTACAACCGGCCGACGTTCCAACCACTGGTGAGCAAAAGGCGCGATTCCGCGGCGACCAAGGACCACAGGCGCTGCTCCGGCTCGGCATCAGAATCCACCAGCTCATCGGCTAGCTCCAGCGAAGGCTCAATGGTGGAATTAAGCAGCGCGAGGAAAATCTCCGTCTTGGAGGGAAAGTGGTAGTACAGCGATGCCTGACGTATGCCCACCGCGTCCGCGATTTGGTGAGTCGACGTTGTGGCAAAGCCCTGGGTGGTAAATAACTCTGAGGAGGCGTCCAAAATCTCTTCCCGGGCGCTATTGCCTCTGCGGCGGGGGCTATGTTTACGCGGCCTACCGACGTTTCCTGACATGCGGCGGACGCCTCCTTTCTCTCAGCAGAAAATGCTTTTACTCAACAACTCTACAGCCCTGTAGCCCGCTGGCGCGGACCGCATGCGTGGCAGAAGAACTTTGTGGCGATTCTAATTCGCGCCATCCGCGGTGCGTCGGGAGATGGACTCGAAGGTCGCAGACACCATGCGGCAGGCCGTTCCGTAGGCCGTGCGCTCCAGCGGTGGCAGGTCTTGCAGAATGGATTCGCGGCCGTGCACATTATCGAACCAGCGCCGCATTTCTACCGAATAGCCCGTGCGCCATGCAAGGTCCAAGGTCTCTGTGTCCTCTGTTGTGAGCATCCCGCGCTCTTGGCCAATGGCGAGGCGATCGACCGTGGGGCGCGGTCCCGGTGCCGCCCAGCGCGCAATCGCGGCGATGGGGGATAACAGCATGGACTTGATATCCACGGCCGCGCTGCGATCGGGCAAACCGCCAACGCGCTGCAGAAGCGGCGGGCGCTGGGCCAAGGCCTCCTCCAATAAGGCCTGCTCGCCGCCGCGGCCTAAAGGCAGGCCGGCATCGACGCGCGCTGCCATGGAATCGGCTGCTTGATGTACCTCTAGCCCGACATCGCGAAAAACGGACTCCAAATCGCCGTCTTCTCCCATCCACTCGATGGACATGCTGGGCAGCTGATCACCGCGCGCGGCCGCGCCGGTTAACCGGATATCCGCGTCCACGCCCGGTGCGCGCACGATATCTGTCAGCAGCCGCGAAAACCAATTGGCTAATTCAATCTCATCGTCCTGGTGTGCTACCGCATTGCGCAAGACATCTTGTGCCTCCGCCAATAAGCCGCGAGCGGTTGCTCGGGACTGGCAATGGGGAGCAAGCTCCGAAAGATCGAGAAGGGATTGATGCAGGGCCATACAGTCACTGCCTTTCACTCATTGCAAAGCGGTGCGCATCTAAAAGTTGTGCGGCGCAGGATTGCTATAAATGTAACACTTATGCAATAGCACAGTAGCGCTTGGGGGAGCGTGCGGCGGGTGCGTCGCGTCCGGGACTGGAGGCGTGCGTGGAGGAGCTGTGCGGGTGGTGTTGCCGCGAGGTGGAGCGCGCTTGCGGTGTAGCGCTCGAAAAGACCCCAAAACGACTTTCGCCGCCTCACCTCGAAAGGTAGGCGGCGAAAGTTTATGGTTCTTTTACCGTGTCACACTTGCCAGCGGCAAAAGTGCGCTGTTGATACCCAGCTACTGTTTAGCGGGTGGTGAACGGCAGGAGAGCCATTTCGCGTGCGTTCTTGACTGCGGTAGCAACCTGACGCTGCTGCTGCGGGGTCAAGCCGGTGACGCGACGGGAACGGATCTTGTGGCGATCCGAGATGAATAGACGCAGAGTCTTGGTGTCCTTGTAGTCCACCTTCTCAATGCCCTCAGCCTTCAAAGGGTTCTTCTTCGGGCGACGGCTCTGCTCCATACGGAACTTCTTTTGGTTATTGCGCTTATTAGCCATTGTGCAATTACCCCTTTACCAGCTGGACTTGCGAACGCCCGGCAGCTCACCACGGTGAGCCATGCCGCGCATACGGACACGGGACAGGCCGAACTTGCGGAGGTAACCGCGCGGACGGCCATCGGCTGCGTCGCGGTTACGAACGCGGGCTGGGGAAGCGTCACGGGGCTGGCGGTTCAGCTCGAACTGAGCCTCCAAACGCTCCTCATCCGGGGTGTTCGGGTTCTTGATGATCTTCTTGAGCTCAGCGCGACGCTCCGCGTAGCGGGCGACGATTTCCTTGCGCTGCTCGTTCTTAGCGATCTTGGACTTCTTAGCCATGAATTATCGCTCCTCGCGGAATTCGACGTGCTTGCGGGCGATCGGATCGAACTTCTTCAGGGAGATGCGATCCGGGTTATTGCGCTTGTTCTTACGGGTCACGTAGGTGTAACCGGTGCCCGCAGTGGACTTCAGCTTGATGATTGGGCGAATATCGTTACGTGCCATACTTAAATCTTCTCCCCACGTGCGCGGATCTTGGCAACAACGGACTCGATGCCGTCGCGGTCAATGATCTTCATACCCTTGGTGGAAACATTCAGAGTAATGGTACGGCCCTCAGAGGGCAGGTAGTAGCGACGACGCTGCACGTTGGGGTTCCAACGGCGCGAAGTGCGGCGGTGCGAGTGCGAGACCTGCTTGCCGAATTCCGGCTTGCGGCCCGTTACCTGGCAAATAGCCGACATGGGTCTTCTTTCTCCTAGCCGCCCACATCGTGGCTATAAACGACTACGTGCCGACTGCCGTGTGAGGGTGGCAGTGCTCAAAAAGTGAGGTGTGAGCAGGTGCGGCATCGTCGTCAAAAACCAGTAGACGGGGCGTAATACGTATATTTTGACAACAGCAAGAGCAAATCTTACAGCCTTACTCACGATATACCTAATCGCTGCCGCGATAGCCTAGCGCATAAAGCCGTCGTCTTTGCGTCGATAATCAAGCAGCACTGCCTAACGCATTGGGGAAGTTCGAAAGCTTACTATAACGAGTGGGGCGTAGATGTGCGCCTGTGGCGACTGTGGTTGCCGCAGGTGAGCAATTTCGTATATATGACGGTGGAATGTAGGATAATTCAGGTTATCGGTCGGCGCGCTTAGTGCCGCCGGGCGAGCTGTAACTGTACATCCCAACTCGGGCACGATCCGTACCGTCATTATTCAGTGTGCGGAACCGACCCGTAGTCCAACCCTGAGGGAATATCTATGAAGAAAGACATCCACCCGGATTATCACCCAGTGGTCTTCCGCGATGCTGGTACCGGTCACTCCTTTTTGACCAAGTCCACCGCTACCTCTTCTCGCACCGTTGAGTGGGAAGACGGCAACGAGTACCCGCTCATCGTCGTTGACGTTACTGCTGAGTCCCACCCGTTCTGGACTGGTGCACAGCGCGTTATGGATACCGCTGGCCGTGTCGAGCGCTTCAACCAGCGCTTCGGTGCCATGGCTCGCCGCAAGAAGAAGAACGCGTAAGGAGAAGAAGAGAAAATGGCAACTCCTAAGTTTAAGAAGTCCCGTGCGAACACCCACGCACGTCGTTCCCAGTGGAAGGCTGACAACGTCGCCCTCCAGGAAGTCACCATCGATGGTCAGACCGTGCGCATCCCGCGCCGTCTGGTCAAGGCCGCTAAGCTCGGCCTGGTTGACGTAGAGCAGTTCTAAGCCTGCTTTCAATCCCACCCCCTCCCGGTTGCTTATTAGCGACTGCGAGGGGGTTGTGATGTTTTAGGCCCGGGAAAGGGATATTAAAAAGCGCCTTCCGGCCTGGGCGGCGCCAAGCGATGGGGGAGACTTGGGCTGTGCCAGTGCTGTCTACTCTTCGGGTCTTAAAGACCAAGGAAATCCACTTCAAGTTAAGGCCAGGCTAATCCTAAAATTAATATAAAAGCGCACTAACCCGATGGTGGATCAGTTTTTCTCTGCGATTGTGCTCGTGGCGGTTCGCGCCCCAGCATGAAAGGTGCGTAGTGCGGCGATTGTGAAGGCGTGTACGAGCGTGAAGGGGGTGATGTGTGCGGCGAGTTTGGGCAGCTTATTGTCTACAGTAACTTCACAGGAACTTCTAGTACGTTGGCAGAGTAGTTTAAGTTGTGACTAAGCGAAGCGAGGCATAGTGTTCCTATGAACATGAGGAATGATGACAACCGCGGCAATAATGGTCAGTCGCACGGTGTCCCGCAGGAACCCTACGGCATGAACAATGGGCAGGCGCCGTATAACCAGCCGCGCGGTGGGCAGCAGAATTCTGGATCCGCATATTCCAACGGAACCTATTCCCAGGGCTGGAACCAGCCGCGCATCAACGAGCAGGATGCACAAGCTTCCGCATACGGGCAGCACACCCCGCCCAGCAATCGCCTCTTTGGTGGCGCTCAGCCGAGTGCTACCCGGGGGCAGGATGAAACATCCAGCTTCTCTAGTCAGCAGGGCGATGATTCCCAGCAAGGGCCTGTGAACAACCAACCCGGCCAGCCGCCCGTGCCTGGGGTAACGCCTTTGCCGCCGCAGCCTAAGGAGAAAAAGAAGATCGGACTTGGCGCCGCGACCGCAATCGCAGCGGTAGCGGCAATTGCAGCAGGCTCCATTACCGGTGTGGTCGTGGGTAAGAACCAGTCCAGCAGCGGTACGTCCGTGGTTAACGAGGCTCTTCACAGCCAACCGGCCGCCAATAGCATGGGTAAGGAACCAGAGGAAGGTTCGGTGGAAGCGGTTTCCTCCAAGGTTTTGCCGGCCGTGGTATCCATTCAGACCGCTACTCGGACCTCGGCTGCGGAAGGCTCTGGCTCGATCATTTCTCCCGATGGTTACGTGTTGACCAACCACCACGTCATCGCCGGTGCGGAACAGGGTGGCATCATGCAGGTGACCTTGAACGATGGTAGCAAGCACGAAGCCGATCTCGTGGCTTCCGATGCCAATACGGATGTCGCCGTCATCAAGATCAAGGACGTGCAAGACCTGCCGCACCTCCAATTCGGCGACTCGGATGCGGTAGCGGTTGGCCAAGAGGTAGTCGCCGTCGGTTCGCCGCTTGGACTCAATGCCACGGTGACTTCTGGCATCGTATCCGCAAAGAACCGTCCGGTGCGTGCGTCCCAGGAGGGTGGCGAGTCTTCGCTTATCGATGCCATCCAGACTGACGCCGCCGTTAACCCCGGCAATTCCGGCGGTCCTTTGGTGGATATGGACGGCAATATCGTTGGTATGAACTCGATGATTGCCTCGTTGTCTGATAAAGCCACGGGCGAGGGCGGCTCTATCGGCCTCGGGTTTGCCATCCCTTCCAACTTTGCTAAGCGGATGGCGGATGAGCTCATCAATAAAGGACAGGTAACTCACCCCACCTTGGGGGTTAAGGTCTTGGCGCGCGATGACGGAAATGGCGCGCGCATTGCCGAGGTCGAGCCGGGGAGCCCGGCGGAACAAGCAGGTTTGAAGCAGGGAGATATCGTCACCCGCGTCAATGACCGGCTGATTGAAAACGCCGATGCGCTTATCGCTGCCGCGCGTTCCCAAGACTTCGGTGCGACCGTCACCTTGGAAGTATCCGATGGAAATTCGGATGATACTCGTCAGGTAGAGGTAACCCTGACGGGCGAGTAGATTAAAACGCAGCCCGCGCCGTGTCCGCATTGCGCCCCGACGTTTCTTTGAAGGAGAAAAATGGCAGACTCCCAGCAAGACTTGACCGACTCCACTAGGTTGGAGAATTCGGCTTCCACAGACGCTTTGCGGGATGTGGCGGAGCCGGATGACGCCTACCTCTTGGCCAGCGAGAAGGAGGACCGGGTGGCGGCGCCGCGCCGCGCGCTCGTCGTGATCGTCACGGATCACCCCGGCGAAAATTCAGATAGCACCGCCAAACTGGTTACTGAGCTTTTGGCAGAGGCGAATTTCCGCATCGATGGTTCGGTGGTCGTGCGTTCGAAGAAATCCAAGATCCGGCAAGCCATCGAAACTGGCGTCGTCGGCGGTGTGGATCTCGTGCTCACCGTCGGAGGAACCGGAGTAGGCCCGCGCGATAAGACCCCGGAAGCTACTACTGGGGTCATCGACAAGATGGTGCCGGGCGTGGCCCAGGCCTTGCGCTCTTCTGGTCAGGCTTGCGGCGCGGTCGATGCGTGTGCATCCCGCGGCATTTCGGGCGTTTCTGGTTCCACCGTCGTGGTCAACCTCGCACCATCGCGCGCTGCCGTGCGCGACGGCATGGCCACGTTGACCCCGCTGGTCCACCACCTTGTGGATCAATTGCAAGAATCCAGCGTGCAATAACGCGAAGGAAAGGGGGGAGATACTGCCATGACCTCTCAACCACGCCGCCAGCGCAGGCGTGTATTCAGGCAGTCAGATGCGCCGGAATATGACCGCAGCGCGGATCGCCCGGTAGAGCAGGAATTAGCTAGTGGAGAAGGTGCCGATGCACAGCGCATCGTCACTCTCGATGATGCCGCGGCAGAAGGCGACGGAGCTCAAGCAGCCGAGCGCGGCGAAGAGTTTTACCGCGAGAACCAGCCGCCGCACCACGGCGGGTAGCCCGCGCATCCTATTCGCGAGCTTGGAAATGCTAATGCAGTCTTAACAAAAGCCCGTGTCCTCCCTCATTGCGAAGGTGGGCACGGGCTCAGCTGTGTCTTTAGCAAGGATTAGTCGTCGTGGCGGCTGTGCTTGCCCTCAGAAGCAGTGGAGTTATCGGTGTTCTCGGCTGCAGTAGCATCCCTAAGCGCCTTATCTGCGGTGGTGACAGCATCAGCGTTCTGCGCCTGCAGAAGATCGCGGATTTCTGCCAAGAGTTCTTCCGAGGTTGGTGCCGGGGCCTCTGGGTCCACACCCTGGCGGCGCTTAGCAGCTTCAGTGAGCTTGTTCAGCGGCATGACAATGAGGAAGTAGACCACTGCGGCGATGATCAGGAAGTTAATCGCGGCGGTAATGACGGCGCCAAAGTCTACGAGGGTGGACTTATTATCGGTGATTTGGAAGCCCAAGCCATCGACCTCGGCGGAGCCGAGGGAGTTAATGATCGGCTGGATGATGGAATCCGTCACGGAAGTGACGATCGCCGTGAATGCGGAACCGATGATGACTGCGGTGGCAAGTTCGACCACGTTGCCGCGCATAATGAAGTCTTTAAAGCCCTTAAGCATGGGAGAAGACGAACCTTTCTGGGGGTAGGTAAGGATGGGTGTGAACCATGAGCAAGCAGGGAGTTTAGTTCAAGCTAAAAGTATTGACAACTCGGAGGGGCGGAGGCGGCACTAATGTTGCCTTGTTAACTAATGCACACCGGTTGCGATATAGGTATTCAGTGTTAGTGTGAAAGTAGAATGTAAAAATATTGTTTGTAAAAATAACAGTATTCTAATGCGTGGGCAGAAGGGATCCCAGCATGAATATCGCACTCGCTCTATTTGCCTTGGCAGTTACCATTGGTGCAGGCTACTTCCTTGTTAAAGGTCATAAGCCAGTCATTATTTTATTGCTTGCCGGGTTTATTCTCATTGCAGTTTCCACTGCGGCCAAAGCTGGCTACGGAGTTTTAGATGAGGAAGACTCCACCGGCTCCCGGTGGTTGGACATCATCGGCATATTCGAACAAGTTGCTGGTAGCCAATTAACAGGCGTCGGCCTCATTATTATGGCGGCCGGTGGCTTCTCAGCATATATGAATAAGATCGGCGCCTCGCAGGCACTGGTTGAGGTGCTAGCCGCTCCAATCGCAAAGTTCAAGCACCCCTACATCACGCTAATTCTCACGTATTTCCTCGGCGTGGTGCTTTTTATGTTTATCCCCAGCGCTGCCGGGCTCGCTATTTTGCTTCTAGTGCTATTGCTGCCAGTGTTGAAGGCAGTAGGGGTTAGCCCCGCCGCAGCAGGCGCGGTCATCGTGTCAGCCTCCGCGTTGCCAATGGGGCCGGCATCGGGAACTTCGGTGCTGTCGGCGCGAACCATTGATTTATCCCCAGTCGTCTACTTCGTCCAGTATCAGCTGATCGTGGCCATTCCCACTGCCATTGCAATTGCGATAACTCACTACTTCGTGCAGCAGCATTACGATAAGCGGGAGTTGGAAGAGTACAAGGAAACCGACACCATGGGCGATGGTTCTGGTGAGGCTGGCCCGAAGTGGTACGGGGTATTTCTCGCACTGCCCATTATCTTGTTGGTGATCTTTAGCCCCTTGGTTAATGACAGCATCGAGCTAACCACGGTTGGAGCATTCGTAATCGTCTGGCTCATAGCCTTGCTGTGCGAAATCATTCGCCACCGTTCTTTTTCCACCGCGACCGAACAAGCCACATCCTTTTTTACGGGCATGGGAAAGATGTTCGGTGGCATCGTCGCATTGATTATCGCGGCACAAATCTTTGCCACCGGTTTAACGGCCACAGGCGCCATTTCCATGCTGATCGATGGAGGACAGCAACTCGGTGCAGGCGCAATCGTCATCACCCTCCTATTCACCTTGATTGTGGGTTTGGTGACGTTCCTGACCGGTTCCGGTGTCGGCGCATTTTCTTCCTTTGCCAGCTTGGTGCCAGATGTCAGCCGCGGACTCGGCGCTTCGGCAGCGGCAGTGATTACCCCAATGGAATTTGCCAGCGGCTTGTTTCGCGCGGTGTCTCCGGTCTCCGGAGTAATCATTTCCGTTGCTGGTGGCGTGGGAATTTCTACCACCGAGCTTATTCGCCGCACGCTGCTTCCAATGGGAGTTGGCTTCGTCGTGATGATCGTATCCAGCCTGGTCTTGCTCTAAGCACGTTCTGGGATTACAACCTAAACCTCTAAGAAGAAGGAATTTATCATGGGAATCGGCGCACTGAACTCGTCTTTTCAGAAGAAGGGCCATGTCACAGCGGACATGGAAGCCCACTGGGAAGAAGCACAACTTATCCGGAAAATTTTCGCTGTTGAAGCGGCAATGGCGCGGACGCAGGGACACATGGGAATTATCCCGCAGGAGGCTGCCGAGGCGATCTCAGATAATGCAGTCGCCAGTGATGAGCTGATAGAAAAGGCCCAAAGCGGCGGGGTTGGCAATCCTTCGGTTGCTGTCCTCGATGCATTGCGGGACGCGATTCCGGAAGACCAGCGTGGTTGGGTCCATTTCGGGGCGACCACTCAAGATATTTTGGATACCGCGCGGGCCCTGCAGATCAAAGCAGCTACCGACCTGATACTGGAACGCCTGAACGCCGTTATCGCTGCTACCGCCAACCTCGCTCACGAGCACGCCCGAACGTTAATGGTCGCGCGTACCAATGGACAGTATGCACTGCCGACGACACTGGGTACACGCTTTGCGCGGTGGAACGCGGAGCTGCGCCGGAGCCGGGAACGCTTGGAAGCGATGCGAGAGCGCACGGAACAGATTCAATTTACCGGTGCTGTAGGCACGCTGGCGTCCTTTGGAGAACAAGGACCTGAGTTAAGTCGGCGCCTTGCCAAAGAATTGGAACTGGTTTATCAACCGGTTTCCTGGCATGCGAGCTCGGATACGATGACAGAGCTTGCGTCGACCGTGGCTACCTTGGGGCAAAGTTTGGCCAAGATTGCAGAGGATCTCTTTGCTATGCAGCAATCCGATCTGGTCGAGGCCCGCGAGGACATGGATGCGCATACCTCTGGATCGTCTACCATGCCGCAAAAACTCAATCCCTTTGCCACAATGAAAATTTCCGTGGGAGCCAGCATGGCTTGTGGCATGGCGGCAAACATGCTGACGCAAGCACCGGCCACCTTTGAACGCGACCACCGCCAATCCGAGATCCACCGCAACCTGATTCCACAAATCTTTGTTGCCGTCGATGGAGCGTTGGAAAAGCTGGACCAGCTCTTTCCTCGTTTGCGTTTTGATGCCCAGGCATTAGAGGACAACGTAAAAAGCGCGGGTGTTTCGTTGATGACTGAGGGAATCATGATGGAGCTGGCACCGCATATTGGTCACAGCGCCGCACACGATGTTCTTCAGGAATTCGCCCGAGACAATAGAGAGAACGGCACCTGCCTGGAAGAGTTTTGCGCAGCCCACCCGAAGCTCGCGGGCCTTACGGAAAAGCTGGACCTTGAGTCCCTGACAAATCCAGCTAATTACATCGGCCAAGCTGTTGAAATCGCGGAATCGGCGCAGGAATAAATACCACCAGTACGCAAAAGGTTCAGGCGGTCGTTAAGTAGCAGAATCTGCCTCATTAACGGCATGGGGTTGAGCGCGATCGCCGACGATAACCACGGTCAGCGGTTGGTTTAAAGAGGCGGCGGCCACGTCATTGGCGTGTTCATTAGGCAGTGCGAGCAAGACGGTGGCAGAAGAAATCTCGCCCTCTGCGGTAGTGGTGGATACGACCCGGGCGCCGGAGGCAATGACGCGGGCGGTAACGGGTTCTGAATTGGTGGCATCGCTTGCCGTGACGATATCGACGGTATCGCCGTGGTGCAGGTGGGGGATGATGTCTGGATCGGCAAGTTTGACTGGGATCATGCGGCCGGAGCCGCCTCCCTTAGAATCGGCAGATCCCGAGTTCGCGACGAGGCTAGACACCAATTCTTGGCCGAGGAGCCGCTGGCTGGTGACGACCTCGCCCTTGCCCGCGGCGGCGGTGATGATGCGGCCGGCGAGATCGGAGGGGGCATCGGCAAGCGCGCTGCTAGGAATGGAGGAAGAAGGCAGGCGCTCGAGCGAGACATCGGCGGCGGAAAGCTCCGCGCCGGCGGGTAAATCGCGGCTAAAGACCAGTACCTGCGGCAGTTCCTTCGCGCGAGAGACTGCGGAGGCCAGCGCGGCGATTAGCAGTGCCAACGCGATGGCGCGGCGCACGAGCACGCCGCGGCGGTGGCCAGGGGTGCGCAGGGTGCGGAAGAACTGTGAGATTCGCGGGGACGGGGAATAAGCCATGCACAATTAGACTGCGCTACCGCCTGTGTGGTTCCCCATTTAAGAAGGAAAGCGGTGGATTCCTGCGGCGGTAACCACGGCCTCAACGCGGCGATCGTGGGCCGCGGCTGGAATGGAGTCGAGGAATTCAGTGGGATAGACCATGGCGAGTACCGCGGGGTGGTTGCGCGGCACCAGGGAAAGCGCGCGGTCGTAGTATCCGCCGCCCTTACCCAAGCGGTTTCCGGCGGCATCGATGGCCATGGCGGGAGCCAAAATCAGATCGCAACCGCACAGCACGCGGCTATCAAAGCGCGGGCCGGCGGGTTCGGAAATGCCCAGCTGGCCAGGCTGCATGCTGTGCGCGCCCTTGTATTCTGCCCAGTTTAAAACGCCGTTGTCGCAGGTGACAGGCAATAATACGCGGTCGACGCGGCGGGAAAGCCAGGGGATGAAGTCCGCCCCGCCAGGCTCCGTGCCCAACGGCCAATAGGCGGCAACGCTCGAAATGCCGGCAAGCTCAGGTTCTAGCTGCTCGCGCAGGGCAGCGGACCATTCCGTGCGCTTCTCGGCGGTGAGGCCGCGGCGCGCGCGAAGCAGGCGGGTGCGCAGTTGCTCTTTGATATCGCTGGAAGAAGGCATAAATAAATAATAGCGTCCGTGGCGTAGCGCTACACAGGAAAATAGTGCGCCGTTGTACCCTAAGATTCATGGCTAATGAACGCGAAGATTCCGCCACCGGAATCACCACGGTTGTAGTTCCAGCGGCTGGCATGGGCACCCGCTTTCTGCCCGCCACGAAAACCGTCCCCAAAGAATTGCTGCCCGTTGTGGATACTCCCGGCATCGAATTGATTGCTGAGGAGGCAGCCTCTGTGGGCGCGCGCAGGCTTGCGGTCATTACCGCACCCGAAAAACAAGAAGTAATGCGCCATTTTGCGGAATTTCCGGATCTGGTAGAAACCCTAGATTCCCGCGGCAAGGATGAGCAGGTAGCTAAGGTCAACCGCGCCCACCAGCTCATTGAGCCCATCGCGGTGGAGCAAGAAAAGCCCTTGGGCTTGGGCCACGCCGTGGGGCTGGCGGAAGAAGTCTTGGCAGATGACGAGGACTCCTTTGCCGTCATGCTGCCGGATGACATCGTGTTGCCGGCCACCGTCATGGCGGATATGGCGCGCGTTCGCGCCGAGCTCGGCGGTAGCGTGCTGTGTGCCTTTGCGGTGCCGCAGGAGCAGACGTTTAACTACGGCGTATTCGACGTAGAAGATACTGACGTGCCGGGCGTGAAAAAGGTTATCGGCATGGTAGAAAAGCCGGACCCGGAGGACGCGCCGTCCAACCTGGTGGCTACCGGGCGCTACCTGTTGGACCGGAAGATCTTTGATGCGCTGCGCCGGATCGAACCGGGCAAGGGTGGCGAATTGCAGCTGACCGATGCCATCGAGCTGCTCATTGAGGAAGGCGAGCCCGTCCACGTGGTGGTCCACGAGGGCAAGCGCCACGATTTGGGTAACCCCGGTGGCTATATCCCGGCCAACGTGGACTTTGGTCTGCGCGATGAAAAATACGGCCCAGCGCTGTATAAAGCTATTAAACAAATTATGTCCGATTTCGAGGCGGAGCAAGGCCTGAACTAACTATCTTGCCGTGCGCACGTGCGTTGAGGGCAGCAAGGTAAAAGGGCAAGAAGAAAGGGCGGGCAGAGACCGTATGCGTTCAGTTGATGACCAGTTGGCGCTGGTTACTGATGCGGCGACGACCCCGGAGCCGGTGCGGATGAGCATTTCTAATGCGCTGGGGTTAATGTGCGCCGAGCAGGTGCAGGCCTATCAGCCTCTACCGGGCTTTCCCCAGGCAGCCATCGATGGGTACGCAGTTCGCGCGGTTGATATCGGCGGCGAGCGAGGGCTGAAGGTGCGCCGCCCGAAGAATCAGGACCAGGAAAGCAGCGAAGGGGAGGGGTCTGCCGAGCAGGCCGAGGACGCCGCCGCGCAGCCCGCCCAACCCGAGGTCGAGCGTTCCTTGCCCGTCGTCGGTGAGGTTCCGGCCGGTTCGAAGCAGCCGCTGCGCCTGCAGCCCAAGCAGGCCGTGCGGGTCTATACGGGCGCGCCCTTGCCCACGCTTGCCGATGCCGTCCTGCCCCTCGAGTGGACCGACCGCGGCCGCAAGCGCATCACGGCGCACCGGACGGTGCGCTCGGGCGATTTCGTCCGCCGCGTGGGCGACGATATCCAGCCCGGCGATGTCGCCGTATCCTCTGGCACCGTCCTTGGCCCGGCGCAGATTGGCCTGCTGGCCGCCGTGGGGCGCTCCAAGGTGCTGGTTTATCCGCAGCCCCGCGTGACCATCGTGTCCTTCGGTCGCGAGCTCGTCGATGTGGACAAGGAACCGGGCCTGGGCCAAGTCTTTGACGTGAACTCCTACTCCTTGGCCGCCGCCGCAAAAGAAGCGGGGGCGGACGTGGTCCGCGTGGGCATTGCCGAAGGCGAACCCCGCCGCATCCGGGAAGTGCTAGAAACCCACATCACGCGCAGCGAGGCGCTCGTCATCACCGGTGCCGTTGGTGGTGCCGGTGCCGAACAGATCCGGGAGATCCTGGCAGAAATCGGCGATATCGATACTTCCCGCGTGGCCATGCACCCAGGATCCGTGCAAGGCTTTGGGCTGGTAGGAGATGAGCGCATCCCTACGTTCCTCCTTCCCTCGAACCCGGTATCGTCGCTGGTTATTTTCGAAATTTACATTCGCCCCTTGATTCGCCTGGCCCTGGGCAAGCGCAATGCCCACCGCCGGGTGGTCCGGGCCCGCGCACTGAACCACATTGATTCCCGCCCAGGGCGCCGTGGTTTCATCCGTGCCCGCTTGATGCGCGATGCCGAAACCGCCGATTACCTGGTCGAGGGTCTTGGAGGTGCGACCGGCGCGCCAGCCCACCTTCTGGCAGGACTCTCTGAGGCCAATGCAATGATTCGAGTGCCAGAGGAAGTCACCGAGATCCGCCCGGGCGATGTTGTTGACGTCTTATTCCTCACCCAGCGCAGCTAATGCTTGACCCCTTCGGTACCGCCGCAGCCAAGCTGCGCCATCCAGTCACCGGGCCGACCGATGATCTGCACCCCGGTTGGCCGGAGGCGACGCCGACGGTGCAGCTTCCTCCCTCGGGGGCGCTGCCGTCTGGTGGGCGGTTGCGGCTGCGCCCCTTGCTGCGCTCGGATGGTCCCGAGTGGCGGCGCCAGCGCATTGAGGACGAAGCTTTGCTCCGGCCGGTGGAGCCGACCCAAGCGACCACTTGGGCAGAGGCCCACAGCTCGCAGGCCTGGTGGAATTACCTCATTTTTCTGCGCAACTCCGCGCGCGATGCGCAGGTGATCCCCCTGGCTATCGAGCTCGAGGGAAAGTTTGCCGGCCAGGTAACGCTCGGCAATATTCAACACGGCAGTATTCGAGATTGTTGGATCGGCTATTGGGTTTATTCCGCTGTGCAGGGCGCTGGCGTTGCCACCGCGGCCACCGCCCTGGGCGTGGATCACGCCTTTGGGCGGGTAGGCCTGCACCGAGTGACCGCCACTTACCTGGAACAAAACCCCGCCTCCGGGCGCGTGCTAGGTGCCAACGGCTTTCGCTCCGAGGGGTATTTGCGCCGCAACCTGCATATAGATGGCGCCTGGCGGGATCACCATTTCGTGGCCTTAGTCAAGGAAGACTTCTCATCCACGGCGGTTGAGCGGCTGCACCAAGCTAGGCGTTTGGTGTGAAAATCATCCCTAAATCCAAGTAATGCTTTCTCAATTTTCACATAAGTAACAACATTGTAATTTACAGCTTCTGTGGCCCCTAAAGTGCGGTTTTGGTGATTAGAGTGGAGTAATCATCTGCACCCCAAGGGAAGGTCCTTAAGTCGTGTCCACAGCTGTGCCAGTTATTGCAATCATCGTGGTGTGGCTCTTCGTGCTCGCGCCGTGGCTATTGGGCAGGAGCAATCGCCCGATGAGCCATACCGGCGAGGCCTTTGAGGATACCCGCGTGCTCTTTTCCGGCGATTCCGGCAATGTCGCCGGCCGCCGCCGCCCGCGCTTGCGGGCCGATGATGTCCACCGCAGCGGCTCGGATGAAGACCACGACTACGAGGTTGTATCCGCTGCCGCTGAGGACCCGGACAGCGAGGCAGACGTCGATGACGTGCTGATCGATGACGAAGCAGAGGACCGCGCTTCCCGAGCGCAGTCGCGGACCATTGCTGGCGCGGCCCGCCGCGCCCGAGCGCAACCCTTTGGCGTAGGTGGCCGTGCATACCGCTCCGCCGACGAGGACGAGGCTGACGCGCGCGACGAGCAGGTCACCCAGGCAGAGGGGCAGGCAGAGACCATCGAGGGTGAAGTCATTGAGGAATCCGCGGCTCCGGCCGCTGCCGCTGAATCAAATGGTTCCACCGCTGACGCCGATGGCGCGCGCACGGCCACCGCTTCCGATGATGCGGATGCGGACGCAGACGATGCCGATGATGTCTTGCTCGAAGATGATGAGCGCGTTGGCGAAGAAGGTGGTGCAAAGCGCAAGCGCCGCCGCAGGAATGTGGCTGCCGATTCCACCGAGTCCTTCACCGCGCCGGCGACCGAAGACATTGCCGAGGACGCGTACGACTACGACGAGACCTATACTTCCCCGGTAGACCTGATGTACCCAGGTGCGGTCGATCCCGCCCCAGTTATCGATGCCGAAGAAACGGACACCGCAGAGACCGATTCGGAAGAGGCAGACAACGACGGTGCAGCCGAGGAATCGGCCGGAGCCGATGAGTACGGTGCCCAGGGCTCCGAGGACGCGGCGCTGAATACAGACCTTTCTGAGGACGAGGTAGCTTTTGCTCAGCGCCGCCTTGGCCGCGGTGGATGGGACCCAGTGGCGGATAAGGAGAAGTCCGCTACGCGCTACCAGCGCCGCCAGCGCACGCTCATTGGCCTAGCCATCGCCGTGGTCCTCACCGTGGCCTTGGGGATTGTGGCCGGTGGATGGACCTGGTGGCTGGCAGGCATCGTCGGTGTCCTGACCGGCACCTATTTGGTGGCGCTGCGCGCGCAAGTCCGCCAAGAACAAGCACTGTTGCGCCGCCGGGTAAAGCACCTGCGCCGGGCGCGGTTGGGCGTTCACAATACCGATGATGAGGCGCTAAAGATCCCCCGCAACCTGCGCCGGCCGGGTGCGGTCGTCGTCGAAATCGACGATGAAAGCCCCGACTTTGAGCACCTTCCCTTAAGCTACAGCGATGATGAAGACGGTGACTTTGATGGCCCGCACGCCGGGCCCGATGGGGTAGGGCGCCGCGATGACCTGGCCGCTCGCCGCGCGGGTTAATTAGACAGCTTCTCCCTCGCTTCCGGGGAGTTTTTCGGTTTCTTCCGGCCATACGCCGGAGGTAGCCCGGCGGTGGGAGCCCAAGAGGTGGGTATCGACCATGCCGATGGCCTCCATGAGGGCAAAGCAGGTCACCGGCCCTACGAACTTAAAACCGGCCTTCTTCAATTCACGCGACATGGCCTGCGACTCGGGGCTCTTCTTCGGGATATCCTCCATAACCTCGGGGTAGGTATTTTCTGCAGGCTGAAAGCTCCAAATGAAATCCGCTAGGCCGCCGTTTTCGCGCAGTTTAATGGTGGCCTTCGCGTTATTGATGGTGGCGCGGATCTTGGTCTCGTTGCGGATAATGGAGGCATCGGCAAGCAAGTGCTCCACCTCGGCCTCGCCGAATTCCGCAACCTTGTCCGGATCAAAGTGGCAAAAGGCCTCGCGGAAGGCGGGGCGCTTTTTTAATACCACGGCCCAGGACAGCCCAGACTGGAAGGACTCCAAGCTCAAGCGCTCAAATAGCCCGTCCTCGTCCCTAATGGGAAGGCCCCATTCGGTGTCGTAATAATCCGTTAGCAGCGACGACGTCACGGCCCACGGCGTGCGGGCTACCCCGTGCGCGTCATAGGCCAGCGGGGTGCGTTCTTCGGTAGTGGTTTCAGTGTCCATGGGAGGTTCTCCTGTTGGTATGTAGTGCCTATTTTCCTTGTCTTTCCCATTGAAGCAGCGATTGCGGATGAGGCGCAGCGCGTACCTCGCTAGATGGTGAAATTGCGAGCTCAGCGGGTGGAGCGGTGGCGTCTTCGCGTTGGGGTAGGCATTCGATGTAGTCTATTGACCATGAATAGACCTGCCGTTCGCGATGCCGCATTGCTGCTTTTTCGGTTGGTTCTCGGACTCATTTTTATCGCGCACGGCGTGGACAAGATGTTCATGGACGGAATGGATGAGACGGTAGGGCAGTTTTCCGCCCTCGGCATCCCGCAGCCACAGATTGCCGGTTATGCCGCCGCAATCGGGGAAATGGTAGGTGGCGCCTTCCTCGTCATCGGTTTGTTGACCACTTTTGCCGCGGCGGCGCTGGCCGTGGATATGGTGGGCGCGCTGTACTTCGTGCACTGGGGCAATGGCCTTTTTGCTGGCGACGGCGGCATCGAGTACCCCTTGGTGCTGTGCATGTCCCTGCTGATGATCGTCATTTTTGGTTCTGGCCGGGCGAGCTTGGATAGGGCGTTAAGCAATGTTGACGCATAGCCAAGTACAAGCGGCGATTTCCGCCCAACTGGATGGGGAAGACGCGGAGCTTTCCGCCGATGTCATCGACGCCCACCTAGAACACTGCGCGGAGTGCCGGGCCTTTCGCGATAAGGCAGCGGCGCTATCGCGCTCCTTAAGCTTCGTGGAACCGGCGGACTCCGGCATGGCGCCACCGACCGATCTGTCAGAGGTGATCCTCGCAGGTGTAGAACCGGAGTGGAAGCGGGCCTCGAGCGCCAGGCAGGCCAACCTCACGGTGGCGCGCATCGCCTTGGTGGCCATGGGGCTTGTCTTTGCGGTGTGGGCCATCGTGCAGGTGGTACGCGCCTCCGGCCTAGTGCCCATGGGCGCAGAGGGCTCGGTGCTGGATCCGGCAGCCGACCCGGAGCGCGCCAACCTGCTGATGGAGGGCGCGGCCGTGCGCTTTGGCATGGCGTGCGGACTGCTGTGGAGCGCGTGGCGCCCAGCCTCTGTGACCGGGCTGTTCCCGGTATCCGCCACGATGTTTGCGTTTCTTTTTGGCTTTGGCGTGCGCGATATTGCGCTGGGTACCGTCACCATGGAGCAGGTCTATTTGCTCATCGCTACCGCGCTATCGACCATGAGCCTGGGCTGGGCGTGGGCGGCCGAGAAGGGCTACCTGGTGCGCGCGTGGTGGAAATCCCTGAACGCGCAGCCGCACTAAGGCGAACGAGGTTCTGCGAGCTATTTCCAGCTGGGCAACCACATCATGGATTGGTACCACGATTCCGGGATGATGAAGCCGTACAAGATGGGCGCGAAGTAGAAGAACATCGCGACCACCAGCGCGAGGTAGCAGGCGGCGGCAAATGTTCCCCGCCGCATCGGCCCGCCAGCGATGCGCGTTATCCACTGCCACTTGATGGGCTTACCGCGCCCGACCATTTGGCCCAGTATGAGGGCAAGCAGCACGATGACAAAGGGGATAAACGCGGTGGCATAAAAGAAGTACATCTGCCGGTCAAAGGCCGCGAGCCACGGCAGGAATCCGGCCGCGAAGCCCACGAGGGGAATGAGGAAGGCGCGGTTGCGGCGGATGATAAGCGACCACATCCCCCAAAGTACCGCGGGGACCACCAGCCACCAGATCGCCGGGGTGCCAAAGAGGTAGAGCATCTTGCGGCATTCGCCACCGCCGCTGCATTCCAGGTCCGTGCTGGAGTAGTACAGAATGGGCCGGGCCCCGGCCAGCCATGCCCACGGCTTGGAATCCCACGGGTGGTGGTGGCCACCGGAAGAGGTCAAGCTGGCGTGAAAATCCAATACGGATAAGTGGTAATAAAACCAGCCGGCCACAGATTCTGGTAAGTGCATGAGCCAGGAGTCTTCCCCGATGGTCCCATCCACCTTGGCGTGCCGGTAGACCGCGGTTTCTGAGGCGAACCATGCGCGCCAGCTCCACACATAAATCATTACTGGGACGGCAACTAGGGAGGCTAGTGCCGCGGGAGTATCGCGAATGAGCGTGCCCACAATATAGCGGCGAACGCCGTACTTGCGGCGCAATGCGAGGTCACTAAAGACACAGAGCAGGCCGAAGAACATGATGTAGTACAGCCCGGACCACTTCACGGCGAGCGACAGTCCTAAGAAGACGCCGGCGGTAAAGCGCCACCACCGGAAGCCAAAACGCGGCCCGAAGGGGGAGGTGCCCATCCCGTCGCTCAGCAGGGCGTTGTGCAGACGCTCGCGCATTTGTTGATGATCGCGGGCCAGTGCCCAGGCTGCGGCGACGATGAAAAAGACCTGGAAGATATCCAGCATGCCAAACTTCGCGGAGACCAAGAGGACGCCATCGCAGACGGCCAAAATGCCGGCAAAGGTGGCCACCTGCCAGGAAAAGGACAGCCGGCGAGCCAGAGCCATGGTCATCAGGACGGTGGCGACGCCGAAGAGAGCCGTCATCAAGCGCCAGCCCAGCGGGGTATAACCAAAGACCCATTCTGAAATGGCAATGATCTGTTTGCCCAGCGGCGGGTGAACCACGAGCCCAAAGCCTGGGTTGGTCTCGATGCCGCCGATGAATAAGTTATCCCAGCTTTTGACCATGTCCCAGGCTTGGGGGACATAGTGCTTTTCATCGAAGACGGGCGTGCCTTGGGATACCGGCGCGGTAAGCCCCACAAACCGGGTAATCAGCGCGAGAACGGCGATGATGCCGGTGCTAATCCAATCGGCCTTGCCCCACGTATAGGTACGCGGTGCCGGCGGGATCACGCGGTTATGCGGGGTGCGCGGTGAGCTAGCGGGGGCAGCGGTAGCAATAGTCACGAAGAAGAGTTTAGGCCACGAGCCTTCGCGCGGGCGCATAGGAGAATGTGGAATGCTAGAGGCATGTCAGCTTTAGGTCTGGAACCACTTCCGCGCGGCGTTATCCTCGCCGCCACGCCCTTGGGGAATGTCGCTGATGCCTCTGCGCGCCTGATGCAGGCATTGGCGCATGCGGATGTCATCGCCGCCGAAGATACCCGCCGCGTGCGCAACCTGGCGCAGGCCCTGGGCATCGAAATTTCCGGCTCTGTGGTGTCCAACTTCGACCACAATGAGCAGGCGCGTGCGCAGCAGCTTATCGATGCCGCCCAGCACGGCACCGTCCTCGTGGTCACCGATGCCGGCATGCCAATCATCTCCGATCCCGGTCTGTCACTGGTGGCCGCGGCCGCCGAGCGCGATATCCCCGTGACGTGTTTTCCGGGTCCTTCGGCGGTGCCCACGGCGCTTGCCTTGTCTGGCTTGGGCGTGGGCCACTTCCTCTTCGATGCATTCCCGCCGCGCAAGCCCGGCCCGCGAAAGGCGTGGCTGGAATCGCTGCGCAATGAAAAGCGCGCCATCGTATTTTTTGAATCTCCCCACCGCATCGCCGATACGCTTGCCGATGCCGCCCAGGTCCTCGGCGCCGATCGCCCCGCCGCGGTATGCCGCGAGCTGACCAAGACGTACGAGGAGGTGCGCCGCGGTTGCCTAGCAGAGCTGGCCGAATGGGCAAGCGAGGGCGTGAAGGGCGAGATTACCGTGGTGATCGAAGGCGGAACCGGCGCTGCTGTGACCGCCGCAGACCTGGTCCCGCAAGCCTTGGAGCTTGCCGGGGCCGGCATGCGCTTGAAAGACGCGTGCAAGCAGGCTGCCAAGGGGACTGGGGTGTCCAATCGGGAGCTTTATGATGCCGCGTTGGATGCCCGCTGAGCGCCCGCTAATTGAGCTCTTGTTGAGCCGTCCTCAGGTCATTTCTATGTAGCGTATAAAACGTCACAATTACTCGTGCTAACTGGTGGTTTCACGCTTCTATATATGTTATCGAATCGTTATCTTTCCCGGGCGTGTGGCGCCTAAAACCTGTCTACGTGGGGATATGTAGCCTATAAGCATGTAGGAAGTCTTAAGGAAATGCTCAAAAATGTATGTAAGCTGGGGTTTTGATAGCAAAACGGTTTGAAAAATTGGGGTCGCGCCACCAGTCTAGAGAGCATGACTAATACTGAAAATAACGGCGCTGGTGTGCCCGAAGAGGGGAAGGGGCCCGGCGAAGCGCCGGCTGGGACCACTTCTGCTGCTTCGAGTGAACAGCCGATTGAGGATTATCAAACGGTAGAAGAGGCACTGGACGAGCAAACGGCGACGAGCCAGATCCAGGACATGCTCAACTCTGAGGGGTTCCACCCCGAAGAGTATGATGATCCGGAAATCGAAATCGCCGCAGACCGCGATAATATCCCGATTGACTGGACCATCATGGGGATTGCGGGTGTGCTCGTTGCCGCCATCGTTATCTGGGGCCTGGCCGCACCGGATAACTTCGCGGACTTTTCTTCCGCGGCCCTGACGTGGGTCGTCGATAAGTTCGGTTGGGCCTACGTGCTCTTCGGCACTGTCTTCGTGGCCTTCGTTATCTTCATCGCGTTCTCTAAGTTCGGCTCCATTAGGTTGGGCCACATCAATGAGGAACCGGAGTTTTCCACGCCTTCGTGGATCGCCATGATGTTCGCTGCCGGTATGGGCATCGGCCTGATGTTCTACGGTGCTTC
The DNA here is from genome assembly GCF_022346005.1 of Corynebacterium sp. ACRPS. GTDB lineage: Bacteria > Actinomycetota > Actinomycetes > Mycobacteriales > Mycobacteriaceae > Corynebacterium. Next base: position 53,293 of record NZ_JAKRMY010000007.1, on the reverse strand, counting down.
CGAGCCGCTGGCGAACTACCGCGACGGTACGCCTGGCCAAGGAACGGAAAACGTGGGCTCGTCCATGGCCTATGCCATGTTCCACTGGACGCTGCACCCCTGGGCTGTCTACGCCATTGTTGGTTTGGCCATCGCGTACTCGACCTACCGCATCGGTCGCAAGCAGCTGTTGAGCCAGGCCTTCGTGCCGCTCATCGGCGAGCGCCGCGCCAACGGCGGATTGGGCAAGTTCATTGACATCCTGTCCATCTTCGCCACTGTCTTCGGCACCGCCTGCTCCCTGGGGCTTGGCGCGCTGCAGATTCAGGCCGGCCTGGAAGCCTCCGGCATCATCGATAACCCAACCCAGTCTGTGGTTATCGGTATTGTGTTGGTCCTGACCTTGGCCTTCTTGCTGTCCGCGCTCTCCGGTGTGGGCAAGGGCATTCAGTACGTGTCCAATGCCAACATGGTCTTGGCTGCGGTGCTGGCTATCTTCGTCTTCATCTTGGGCCCAACCGTGACCATCCTGAACCAGATTCCAGGATCCATCGGTAATTACTTCAACTACTTCACCGAGATGATCGGCCGTACCGCCGAGTCCGAAAACGGCACCGCCGGCGAGTGGCTGTCTAGCTACACCATCTTCTACTGGGCATGGTGGGTCTCCTGGTCCCCATTCGTGGGCATGTTCTTGGCACGCATTTCCCGCGGCCGTTCCGTCCGCGAGTTCTGCTTGGGCGTCCTGCTCATCCCAGCGGGCGTTTCCACCCTGTGGTTCGCCATCTTCGGTGGCACCGCAATCCACATGGAGCAAAACGGCGAATCCATCACCGGCGAATCCGCCGAAGTAGAGCTGTTTAACCTCCTGCACAACCTGCCCGGTGGCTTCATTGCCGGCGTCGTCGCCGTCATCTTGCTGTCCACCTTCTTCATTACCTCCGCAGACTCCGCTTCCACGGTGATGGGTTCGATGACCCAGAATGGTGCCGCAACCGCGAAGCCGTGGCTATCCGCCCTGTGGGGTGCCCTGACCGCAGCCGTTGGTTTGACCCTGCTCTTGGTCAATGAGGACGCACTGTCCAACCTGCAGAATGTCACCATCGTGGCGGCGCTGCCGTTCTTGTTCATCGTCATTGGCCTGATGTTCGCCATTTACAAGGACTTGAGCCAGGACATCATTTACCTCGAGTACCGCGAGGCGCAGCAGTTCCAGCGCAAGATGGCCCGCGAGCGCCGCTTGCACCGCGACTACCAGCGCACGCAGGTGCTCAAGAAGCGCCGCAACGAGCGTTTGAAGAACCCGATGAAGCGCAAGTAGATAGACCATCTACCGCCTTCGGTAGCAGCGCCCGCCGCTTTCCCATACTTGGGAGGGAGGCGGGCGCTTTTCGGTGGTAGAGGTAATGTGCCCTCAACGTGTGTTCGTGCAGGTGCTTCGATAAACTGGACTCCATGACTGAGTCTTTAGTAGTAAATGTTGCCTGGCCATACGCCAATGGCCCGCGCCACATCGGTCACGTGGCTGGTTTTGGCGTTCCCTCTGACGTATTCGCCCGGTTCCAGCGAATGCGTGGCCGCAACGTACTCATGGTCTCCGGCACGGATGAGCACGGCACCCCGTTGCTGGTCCAGGCCGATAAGGAAGGCGTATCCGTCCGCGAACTCGCGGACCGCTATAACCGCCAGATTGTCAACGATCTGGCCAACCTCGGCTTGTCGTACGACCTTTTTACCCGCACCACCACCCGCAACCACTACTCGGTGGTGCAGGAGCTGTTCAAGGGGCTCAATGAGAACGGCTACATGCTGAAAGAGACCACCAAGGGGGCAATTTCTCCATCCACCGGCCGCACGCTGCCGGACCGCTATATCGAGGGCACGTGCCCCATCTGCGGCGCGGATGGCGCCCGCGGTGACCAGTGCGATAACTGCGGCAACCAGCTGGATCCGGTAGACCTCATTGACCCGGTATCCAAGATCAACGGCGAAACCCCGCAGTTCGTAGAGACTGAGCACTTCCTGCTGGATCTGCCATCGCTTAAGGACGAGCTGCAAAAGTGGCTTTCTACCCGCGAAGATTGGCGCCCGAACGTGCTGAAGTTCTCCCTCAACCTGCTGGAGGATATGCGCCCGCGCACCATGACCCGCGATATCGACTGGGGCATTCCCATTCCGGTGGATGGCTGGCAGGACAATAACGCGAAGAAGCTGTACGTGTGGTTCGATGCCGTCGTGGGCTACTTGTCCGCCTCCATCGAGTGGGCGCACCGCACCGGCCAGCCGGAGGCGTGGAAGGAATTCTGGCAGGACCCAGAAACCCGCCACTACTACTTCCAGGGCAAGGACAATATCACCTTCCACTCGCAGATCTGGCCGGCGGAATTGTTGGGCTATGCGGGCAAGGGCTCGAAGGGCGGCGAGCTGCACCAGTACGGCGAGCTGGACCTGCCCACGGAAATCGTGTCCTCGGAATACTTGACGATGTCCGGCTCCAAGTTCTCCTCGTCCAAGGGCGTGGTGATCTACGTTAAGGACTTCCTGGCGGAGTTTGGCCCGGATCCGCTGCGTTACTTCATCGCCGTGGCTGGCCCGGAAAACAACGACGCGGACTTTACGTGGGATGAATTCGTGCGCCGCGTCAATAATGAGCTGGCCAATGGCTGGGGCAACCTGGTCAACCGCACCGTGTCCATGGCGCACAAGAACTTCGGCGAGGTTCCGGTTCCGGCGGCCCTGGAGGAGCGCGACGAGGCCATCTTGCAGCTGGCGGAGGAGACCTTTACCACCGCCGGTAACCTGCTGGAGCAATCCAAGTTCAAACAGGCCATCGTCTCCATCATGCACGTGGTGGGCGAGGCGAATGCATATATTGCCTCCCAAGAGCCGTGGAAGCTGGCCAAGGATGAAACCCAGCGCGAGCGCCTGGCCACCGTTTTGTGGACCGCCCTGCAAGTCGTGTCTGACTGCAACGTCATGCTCACCCCGTTCCTGCCGTTTACCGCGCAGAAGGTGCACGAGACCTTGGGCCGCACCGGCGAATGGGCCGCGCAGCCTGAGGTGCGCGAGGTTAAGGACGATATCCCGGTTGAGCTCGTGGGTGCGGGCCTTCCGCCAGAAAACCACGAATATCCGGTGATTATGGGTGACTACACCCAGCAGCAGGCCAAGTGGGAGCGCATCCAGGTGGCACCGGGTACGACCTTGGCAAAGCCGAAGCCGCTTATTTCCAAGCTGGATCCAGAGCTCGGCGAGACCGGCCCGGAATGGGCGCCGGTGATGAACTAGCTCGGTAACCCCAGCGTAGATACGAAGGCGCGGTGGCCAATCCCTATGAAAAAGGGGAGGCCACCGCGCTTTTGCTATGCCTAAAAGTTCTGCCTAGTGCTGGAAATCGCGCTGCAGGTGAACCAGGCCTAGGCGTACGCCGTGCTTGGTGTGGATATTGGGCATGCGGCCGGTTTCTTTAAACCCAAACTTCTTGTGCAGCGCGATGGAACCGGCATTGGTATCGACGATGTAGGTAATCATGGTCTCGATATAGGGATCGTCGGCGGCGATGTCCATGAGGGCATCGAGAAGCTCAGAGCCCACGCCCTTGCCCTGGGCTGAGGGGGAGATGTACACGGAATCTTCGACGGTGCCGTAGTAGATGGCGGGCGTGACGAATTGAAAGTAGGCGGCCCAGCCGATGATTTCATCATCGTCTACGGCGACAAGCACAGGCGAGCCCGCCTTGGACATGTCCTTCAGCCAATCCTCGCGGTCTGCAACCTCTTCTTGCCAGGTAATGAGGTTATTGGCCGGTTTAGCGGCGGAGGCGGCGTTGTAGATGGCGGAAATGGAAAGGGCATCGGCAAGCTCAGCGGGGCGAATATGCATTAAAAGTCCTTTACACCAGAAGTTCTAAGTGAGTGAGGCTAAGCCAGTGATCGAATTTGTAGGTTACCTCTTTGAGAGTTCCCACGTTTTCAAACCCGAACTTTTCATGCAACTTTAATGATGCCGTATTAGTGGACACGATTAGGGCGAGCAGCGAATGTACCTTGTCATCCGCCCGGGCGCGGTCTACCAGCTCGCGCATAAGGGCGGTGCCCACGCCTTGGCCCTGGGCATTGGGGGAAAGGTAAATCGTGGTTTCATAGCAGCCCTGCCAGATGCGGGGATCGTGGTAGGGGTGATAGAGCGCCCAGCCCAAGTATTCGCCCTCGTCGGTTTCGGCAACGAGGAAGGGACAGTCCAGTTCCTGGATGTGGCGCAGGTGTTCTTCGCGTTCAGCCACGGTGACTGGGGTGGAGTTAAAGATGACATCGGTGTGCTCGATGGCCCAGTTGAGGGTATCGGTCATGGCGGGGACATCGCTCAGGTCCGCTGGTCTGATCAACATAGCTGCCAATATTACAATTGCGGGTATGTCTAAAAAGAAGCCACGTCCTACTCCCATTCCGGCCCCAGGGCTCAGCGGCCTCAGCGATGCACATACCCACCTTTTCTCGCATAAAGATACCGATGAGGTGCTGGTCAACCGCGCCCGCGCTGCTGGGGTATCCCGCCTGGTGACGGTTGGCGATGACCGCCGCGAGTCCGAGGCGGCCCTTGCGACCGCGCATGCTTTTCCCAACGTGTATGCCGCCTGCGCCATCCACCCGGTGCGGGCGAATGAACTAGACGCGCCCACCAAAGCCGCGTTGGAGGAGATGGTGGCGGATCCGCGGTGCGTGGCGGTGGGGGAGACCGGCATGGACGCCTATTGGGTCCACCACGAACCGGAGACCACCGCGAGCTTGGTCCAGCAGGAAGAATCCCTACGCTGGCATATCGATCTGGCGGTGCGCACCGGCAAGACGCTCATGATCCATAACCGCGAGGCGGATCAAGACTTGCTGCGCATTCTTGCCGATGCCCCCACGCCTGAGACCGTCATGCTCCACTGCTTCTCCTCACCGTTGCGGGTGGCGGAAGAAGCATTAGAGCGCGGCTACGTTTTGTCCTTTGCTGGCAACGTCACCTTCAAGCGGAATGCGGAACTACGCCAGGCGGCCGCGCTGGCCCCGGCGGGGCAATTGCTGGTGGAAACCGATGCGCCGTTTATGACTCCAGAGCCGTTCCGCGGGCAGCGCAATGAGCCGTCCCTCATCGGGCACACCTATGACTGCATTGCACGGGCCCGCCACCAAACCACTCAGGCATTGGCGGCGGAGGTCAATGAGACTTTTGACCGTGTGTATGGAATTAGCATGACAGGACAGTGAGGATTGTCACAAAATTAAATCCGCTGGTCGCTGGTGGTATGGGTGCTGGATGTGACAACTGTTTTCGCCCGTTATAACTGTGGCGCACCGCTTCTCGACTTTCCCTACTCGTTATCGTATTGTTATTGATTGTTCGTTGAGGCTTTACGCCTCTACCTTCCCGCCGCGCCGGTTCACAGTGGAGCAGCGCGGCATCGCCGCTGGTTTTCCTTAGCCAGCGGCAACAATTGTGATACTGGATAGACAGCACCACCGGAGATTAACTACACATGGCACCTCACCACATTAAGCGCATCAATAATTCACGTTCCCTGCCCCTGCGCCTGGCAACGGGTGGCGTCTTGAGCACCCTCGCCGTCGGCGGTGTCGTGGCGATTGCCGCGCAGAAAGACTTGGTCGTAGAAGTCAACGGCGACAAGGTAGAGCTGGCCACCTTTGCCGAGGACGTGGACGGCGCCCTGCAGGCCGCCGGCGTCCAGGTGGGCGAAGAAGATATCGTCTCGCCCGCACCATCTGAGTCCGTGGCCGATGGTGATGAAATCTCCGTGCGCACCGCCAAGCCGGTCGCCGTGTCCATCGATGGTGAACAGCAGCAGCTTTCTACCACCGATCTCACCGTGTCTGATTTGCTCAATAACCTGCAGGGAGTAAACCCGGGAGCCGCCGTGAAGTCTGGCGAGGATGACGTGGATAAAGATGCGCAGCTCAAAGACGGCATGGATCTAGAGGTCGTTTCCCCCAAGATCATCAAGATCAACGATGGTGGCAAGAATACCTACACCAAGATTGCCGCCAAGACCGTGGGCGATGTCCTCAAGGAGCGCGGTATTAAGCTCGATGAGGATGACCGCGTCTTCCCAGCCAAGGAAGAAAAGGTCACCGAGGGCATGTCTATCAAGGTAGAACGCATCGACATTCAGACCGAGGATGTCACTGAGGAATTCGACGCCGAGCCGCATTTCGTGGATGACCCCGAACTGGAAGCCGGCGCCGAAGAGGTGCGCGAACAGGGCGAAAAGGGCAAGCGCGAGATCACCCGCAAGGTAACCCTGAATAATGGCAAGAAGGAATCCGAAGAGGTCATCAAGGACGAGGTCGTTGTAGGGCCAAAGCCTGCGACCATCGCCCGCGGCACCAAGCAGGCGGAGCCGGAGCCGCAAGGCGGTAACTCGGGTGCGTCAGCCCCCGCCGTGGCCGATGGCTCCGTATGGGATTCCATCGCGCAGTGCGAGTCCACCGGTAACTGGTCCATCAATACCGGAAATGGTTTCTCCGGCGGCCTGCAATTCACGCCTTCCACGTGGGCTGGCTTTGGGGGCACCGAATACGCGCCCGAGGCATGGCAGGCCACCCGCGAGCAGCAGATCGCCGTGGCACAGAAGGTACAGGCTTCCCAGGGCTGGGGCGCATGGCCTGCATGTACCTCTAAGTTGGGGCTGCGCTAAAAGCACGCACAGCACCGCGCACTCTGCACCCCGCGTCATTACGGCGCGGGGTGCGATTTTCTGCATTCTTCTACTAGGTTAGAAAACATGACTGATTCCCCGGGCGCCGCGCTTTTAGGCCCAGTAGAAATCCGAGCTTTAGCGGAGAAACTGGATATCACGCCCACCAAGAAGTTGGGGCAGAATTTTCTCCACGACCCCAATACCATCCGCCGCATCATCGCGGCGGCGGACCTGGAACCCACAGACCGCGTCGTGGAGGTCGGCCCTGGGTTGGGGTCGCTGACCCTCGGGTTGGTGGAGACCGTTGAGGATCTCACCGCGGTGGAGATTGATCCGCGCCTGGCGGCGCAGCTGCCGGAAACGGTGGGCGAGCGAGCGGCGGACTACGCTAAGCGCCTGCGCGTGGTGGAAAAGGACGCGCTGCGCGTGACCAGCGAAGATGTCGCGGCACCTACGGCGCTGGTGGCCAACCTGCCCTATAACGTGGCGGTGCCGGTGCTCCTGCACTTTTTGGAAACCTTTCCCTCCATTCGCCGCGTGCTCGTCATGGTGCAGCTGGAGGTGGCGCAGCGCCTCGCTGCGGAGCCCGGCAGCAAGATCTACGGCGTGCCTTCTGTGAAGGCCGGCTTTTATGGCGCGGTGAGCCAAGCGGGGACCATTGGTAAGAATGTCTTTTGGCCCGCGCCCAATATCGCCTCCGGCTTGGTGCGCATCGATGTCTTCGATACCCCGCCTTGGCCGGTTGACGATGCCGCGCGCGCTGCGGTCTGGCCGCTTGTCGATGCCGCCTTTGCCCAACGCCGCAAGACCCTCCGCGCCGCGCTATCGGGCCACTATGGCTCCGGCGCGGCCGCCGAGGAGGCCTTGCGCGCGGCCGGAATCGATCCGAAGCAGCGCGGGGAAAAGCTCGCTGTTGCAGACTTTGTACGATTGGCAGGACTATAGTGAGCGCACCACACGGAAACGAGCCGATTACCTATACCGCGCATGCGCATGCCAAGGTCAATGTGCACCTTGGCGTGGCGGAACCGCGGGAGGATGGCTTTCACGAGCTGGTCACGGTCTTTCAGTCTTTGAGCCTGCACGATACGGTAACGCTGACTGATTTAGGCAATGCCGAAGTGGATAAGCCCCGCGTGCAGTACCTCAAGGTATCCGGTCCGCACGCGGCGGGCGTGCCCGAGGACGATACGAACCTGGCCTGGGCTGCGGTAGACCGCATCATGCAGCACCTGTATGTCACCCGCGGCGGCATTAAGATTCCAGAGGTGGGCCTTGAGATTCACAAGGCGATTCCCACCGCCGGCGGCATGGCCGGCGGTTCCGCGGATGCCGCGGCGGCGCTGCGCCTTGCGGAGCGCTGCTACGGCCGTTATTACGGGATTGATTCGGTAGGAGATCACATTCTGAATGCCTTGGGCGCCGCCCTCGGCTCCGATGTGCCGTTTACCTTGCTGGGCGGCACAGCGCTTGGTACTGGGCGCGGGGAGCAGTTGACCTCCATGATGACCAGGGGCACCTATCACTGGGCGCTGATCGCTTCTGACCGTGGGCTCTCAACACCAAGTGTGTTCAGCAAACTCGATGAATTGCGTGATGCAGGGCGGGTAACCGCGCCGGCGCTTGATACGACGGAGATTTCCCAGGCGCTTATCTCCGGCGATGCCCACCGCGTGGCGGCGCACCTGCACAACGACCTGCAGCCCGCCGCGCTATCCCTGCGCCCAGATCTCCGCAAGACCTTGGAGGCAGGCATGGATGCGGGTGCGCTCAATGGCATCGTCTCCGGCAGCGGGCCCACCTGCGCCTTCTTATGTGCTTCGAAGGAAGATGCGGAGGAAGTCGCAGCGCAGGTCAGCATAGAAATACCGGGCACCAAGGGCGTTGTAGCCCAGGGCCCGGCTGCGGGTGCGGAAGTGCTCTAGCTTAGGGCGAGTAGGGGCATCGCCAAGCACGAGCACTAGAGTGCTGGATTTTTAGAGCACGGCCATTTCGGTGGGCTCAAAGTCCAGCTCGTAGCGGTCGGTTTCCTTACCGCGCAAGAGGTCGATGACGACGAGCTCCTTCTTCTGCGCATCCGTGATGTAGGCATATCCATTGGCGGCCTTCAGGATCGGGCCCGGCTGCTGCCATTCCTCGTTTTCCTTCCACTTGGAAATCGCGTCGATCTGCTTGGTGATTTCGCCGGAGTCTGGGTCGATGACATTGAGCTTGCCATCGGTGGTCAGCACCAGGGCCTCGCCCATTGGGCCGCGCGCCAGCGAGCGGAACCAGTAGGAACCGTTCAAGTCCACCTTCTTGGCGGAGTAGTCCTCGGTATTGATCAGGGTCACGGAGGTGGGGTGCTCGGACTCGGCGTCCTTGTCGGTCTTATTATCGGCCAGGATGACGTTCGATTCCTCAGAACCCGCGGCGTTTCCGGAGCGCTGGTAGCCATCGGCACCGGCGTAATCGGAGACGTCCACCTTGTGGAACTTGGAGCCGTCAAAGACTACGGGGCCGTCTTCGCAGCCAAAGAAGAGCTTTCCATTTCCAGCGGCTGCTTCGCCGTGGACGCCGGGGCACTTGGTGGTCTCATCCAAGACCTTGCCGTCCTTGTCCAGGTGCTGGATGGTGTGGCGCTCGTCCTCGGTACCCTTGGTGATGACCACGGAGCCATCCTCAAGCGGGACGGCCACGCCGTGGTGCGCCTCGCCCGTCTTGACGGTGTTGACGGGCTTGGCGTCCTTGGAGCCGATGTCCTCGGTCTTATAAATCTTGGCTACGCCATCGCCATCAGAAAATAGGGCGGTAAAACCATCGTGGTGGACTACGTGGCCAGCGTGGGGCGCCTTAATCTTGTCATCGCCCAGCTTCGGATCCGCGGTGTAGTAGTGGTTGTGGTCACCGTGGGCCTTGGTGATGAGGCCGGTGTCGTAGGTGAGGAAGTTATCGCCCTTGGTTACCATGACGTGGCGGTCGTTGCCGGCGTCATTGAGGCGAAGGAAGGCATTCATCTCTTCTTCATCGAGGACGTCTCCAGATTTGGCATCGTAGGTGGTCAGACCATCAGCGTGGGAGAAGACGATGCGCGTGGGAAGCTGGGCTACCTCGGTCTGTCCTTCTTCTGCCTCCATGCCGTCGTGGGAGTGGCCCTCGTGATCGTGGTCATGGTCATGATCGTGGTCATGGTCATGTTCGTGGCTTTCCGCGGTGGTGGATTCGCTGGTGTTTTGGGCGTCGGTGTCTTCTTCCGGCGCCGAGCAGGAAGCGATGGTGAGCGCTGAGGCAGAGAGGATAGTGCAGAGGGTAAGTGTGTGCTTCTTCATACACACGCAGAGTATTGCAAGTGAAATTCGGTAGCAACATGTTTGGGAATGCGGGGGTGGCGGTAGGGAGGTATTAAGATGAGTCCCTGTTATGGCAAACCTGATTAACCTCGAGCAAGTCACCAAGTCTTATGGCTTAAAAAGCCTCCTTGATGGGGTATCCCTCGGCGTGCAAACCGGGGATCGCATCGGCATCGTGGGCGTTAACGGCGGCGGTAAGACCACCCTGCTGGAAGTGCTCACCGGCATCGAGCCGCCGGATTCCGGCCGCGTTTCCCACACCTCGGATCTGCGCATGGCCGTGGTGACGCAGCGCTTTGATCTGCCCGAAGAGCTCACCATCGCTCAGGCGATCATTGAGCCCCTCGAGCTCGAGACCTACGAATGGGCCTCCAATGCCAAGGTGCGCGATGTGCTCGGTGGCCTCGGCATCGTGGACCTAGGGCTGGATACTCCCGTGAGCTCCCTGTCCGGTGGCGAGCGCCGCCGCGTGAACCTCGCGGCCGCGTTGGTGCAGGATTTAGATCTGGTGGTGCTCGATGAGCCCACGAACCACCTTGACGTGGAAGGCGTCCAGTGGCTGGCGGATCACCTGCTCAAGCGCAACCTCGCCGTCATCGTGGTCACCCACGATCGCTGGTTCCTCGATACCATCGCCACCTGGACGTGGGAGGTGCACGACGGCACGGTCGATGCATATGAGGGCGGATACAACGACTGGACGTTTGCCCGCGCCGAGCGCGCCCGCCAGGCCGATGCGATGGAACAGCGCCGCAAAAACTTAGCCCGCAAGGAATTGGCGTGGTTGCGCCGCGGGGCACCGGCGCGTACCTCAAAACCGCGCTACCGGATTGAGGCTGCGGAAGCGCTTATTTCTGATGTCCCCGAGCCGCGCAACAAAGTCGAGCTCATGTCCTTTTCCAAGCAGCGTCAGGGCCGGGTGGTCATCGAGCTAGAAGATGCCACGGTGAAGTCCCCGGATGGCCGCACCTTGGTCGATCACCTCACCTGGCGCCTGGCCCCAGGCGAGCGCATCGGCCTCGTGGGTGTTAATGGCTCCGGAAAGACCACGCTGCTGCGCACACTGGCTGGCGAATACGAGCTTGCGGCCGGAAAGCGCATCGAGGGCCAAACCGTGCGCTTGGGCTGGCTGCGCCAGGAACTCGATGACTTGGATCCGCAGCGCCGGCTTCTCGATGCCGTCGAGGATGTTGCCACCTACGTGCAGCTAGGCAAAAAGGAGCTCAGCGCCTCTCAGCTGGCCGAGCGCCTCGGCTTTTCCGCCAAGCGCCAGCGCACCCCGGTCGGTGATCTTTCCGGTGGCGAGCGCCGCCGCCTCCAGCTCACCCGCGTGCTCATGGCAGAACCCAATGTTTTACTCCTCGATGAGCCCACCAACGACCTGGACATCGATACGCTCCAGGAACTGGAATCCCTGCTCGATTCGTGGCCGGGTACCCTGGTGGTCATTTCGCACGATCGCTACCTGATCGAGCGCATTGCGGATAATACGTATGCGCTGTTTGGGGATGGCAACCTGACGAACCTTCCCGGTGGCATCGACGAGTATCTGCGCAAGCGCGAAGAAATTGAGGCCGGCAAGAACACAGGGGTTATAAACCTGGGAGAAAAGAAGACGGGCGCGCCGGCGCCGAAGCCGGAAAAGAAGCTTTCTTCCCAGCAAGAGCGCGAAATCACCAAGAAGATGAACGCGCTTGAGCGGAAGATGCAGAAGCTGGAAAAATCCGCCGCGCAGATCAATGAGAAATTGGCCGCGGCGGCAGAAGAAGTCGATACCGAAGCGATGACTCGCCTCGATACGGAATTAAAGGACAATCGCAGCACCTATGAGGATTTGGAGATGGAATGGCTGGAGTTAGGGGAGAAGCTCGAGCAGTAGAAGCTCGCATCGCCGATATTGTCCGCCACCTCGATCCGTGGGGCATTATCGGCGCCGCCATTCTGTCTACGCTGGGCCTTACTCCGTCCATTTTGCCCCGCGATTGGCCCTATCAAGGCCTGATTTCGGGCCTTGCCGCCGGGTTCGGCTACGTGGTGGGCATCGGCGTGAAGCTGGTGTGGTACCGCTTCGTCGTGAGCAAATGGGCGGATAAGTATCCCTGGCTTGCCGCCTCCGCATGGGAGCCAAAGCACTACCGGTTGCTCGCGCGCATCGCCACAGGTGCGTTCATAGCCTGGCTGGTCGGTTTCGTCATTATCGCCGTGCGCTGGCAGCACGAGCTCGCGAGCGTATATTCCGTGCCCGCGCCGTCCATGTCTAGCTACCTGCTGGTGGTGCCCCTGGCGCTGGCGGTATTTACCGTCTTCCTGCTCATCCTGCGCTCCATTATCTTTCTGGTGCGCTGGTTAGCGCGGCGCTTCCCGCAGCGGTTCCGCTCCACGTACCGCCGCCTCGGGGCAGTACTTATCATTGCGGTTATCGCTATCTACACCGTTGAAAACATCATTCCCGGTGCCATCGTGGGCTTGGGCGATAGGGTATTTACCGCCCAGAACGCCGACCCCGATCCGGACACTCAGCGCCCCACCCTGAGTGAGCGCTCCGGATCGCCTACTTCCGATGTCGACTGGAACGGCGTCGGCCTGCAAGGCTCCCGGTTTCTCAGCTCCGGCGCGCATAAGGCCGAGCTAGAACAGGTGACCGGGAAACCTGCCAAAGAACCCATCCGTGCCTACGCCGGCCTGGGTAACCGCGACTCTAATGAAGGGCGGGCGCAGCTGCTTATCGATGAACTCGAGCGCACCCACGCCCAAGACCGCAAGGCCCTCCTGTTGACCATGCCTACCGGCACCGGCTGGGTATCGTCCTATTCCGCGCAAGCCTTCGAACTACTCTATGGAGGGGATACCGCCATTGCCGCAGCACAGTATTCCGCCATGCCGTCTGTATTCCACTTCCTTGGCGGCGGCGGCCAAGTAGAGCGCGCCGGGGAAGAGTTCATCAACCCCATCGTGGACTGGTGGAATTCACTGCCAGAAGATGACCGACCCAAGCTCTACCTCTACGGCGAGTCCTTAGGCACAACCGGCATCGAGGCAGCCTTTTCCGGCGTGCGCGATATTGCCAATTCCGTCGATGGCATCTTATTGACTGGCCCGCCGCACTTTAACCAGTTGCGCTCGCAGTTTGTGGAGCGCCGCGATCCCGGGTCCACGGAAATCTCGCCGGTCTACGCCGGTGGCCTCGTGGTTCGCTTTGCCAACGAGGTGGACCAAGTCCGCCGCTGGGGACGCGTTCCGGAAGAGGAGTGGGGCAGGACCCGCATGCTGTATATTCAGCATCCTTCCGATCCAGTGAGCTGGTGGTCGCCCGAATTGGCCTTCAAAGAGCCGGATTGGATGAAAGAAGATACCCCCTATTCCCGTGAACGCGTGATGCAGTGGATGCCTATTATTACCTACCTGCAAGTTGCCGCGGATCTACCCGGAGCCAAGGATGTTCCCGATGGTGTGGGCCATAATTACGGGAACTCTGTCCTCGATGGCTTTGCGGCCATCGCCGGGCCCGATGTTGCCCGCTCCATTGATTCGGAGGAGCTGCAGCGGCAATTCGATGAACTCGATGTAGGTATTTATTAGGCCTCCTGGAGGCTTCTTCACTACCGCGAGGTAGCCGAGAACTCACCGAGCGCCGTTTCTATAACAAAGCCATATCGAAGTGCGGTGGAACCGGCGATATGCTTTCGCCCTCTGAAAAGTTATGACAGGCTGAAAATTATGAAGCCGATTCGAAGCGCCACCGCAGCAGTCCTGACCACCGTACTCGCCCTGTCTGGCACCACGGCAGTGGCTTCTGCGGAGCTTAACGCGGTCCCGCAGGTTCAGCAGGTGTCTACCCTTGCTGAAAAGTACAACGTTACTTTGCCCAGCTTTCTAAAGGCCGCACCCGAAGCTGAACCAGAAGTAGCAGCGGAAGAAGCGCCTACGGCTGAAGCCGCACCGGAGCCTGAGGCCTTCGAAGCCCCGCAGGTTGCCGCTGACTTGCAGGTAGCCACCGCTGATCACCTAGCCCAGGCTGGCCACCACCCGGATGAGACCGCAAGCGCTATCGCGCAGGAATGGGCAAACCAGGGTGCAAATGGTGAGCTAAAGTACTACGGCGATGTGGCAAGCGGCGTGACCCACACTGAAGAAGGGCAGGGCAACGTCTACCGTCTGTCCGAAGAGCAAGCCCAAGAGCGCCTCAACTGGTTCAACCGAGGCCTCGAAGTAACCCCCGGACCCGAGTACGGTTATGGCGTCGCTACCGCCTTTGATGGCGAGTTCATCTACATCGCGGAGTACTTCCTCAACTAGTTCTTAGCTTCCGCGGAACCTGCCCCCGATTCTTCCGAGGTCCGCGCGCATGGCAGAGCAGCCATGACGTAGTGGACACATCATTGGTAGAATCGGGGGCATGATTTTGATTAACGTACAGTTCCGCGTAAAGCCTGAATACGCCGATACCTTCCTTGATGAGATCAACTGGTACACCGAGGCTTGCAACGCCGAGTCTGGCTGCATCGACTTCAAGTGGTACCGCGATCCGGAAGATTCTCAGCGCTTCCTGCTGCTCGAGTCCTACGCTGATGGTAAGGACGTAGAGCACGTTCAGGGCGAGCACTTCAAGCGCGCCTGCGACGAATTCCCCAAGTACCTCGTAGAGACCCCAGACATCATCAACGTCCACATCGATGGACGCACCGGTTGGGACAAGATGGGCGAGTTCGCCGTCGATTAATCTCGCTGCCTAATACTAAAGACCGCACTCATGTGAACTATGGGTGCGGTCTTCATTTATGCGTTCACCTACGAGTCAGAACTTTTAACCCCGCTCTTCACGGTCACGGGCGGGGAACCCGCCCGGTGAGATCGAACCACCCCGCGAGCGCGAAGGGCGGGCGAGGAAGGGGCCAGGGTAGGAAGCCGGCGCACATGCGCTAACTGCCTACCGCCGCGCTCTCTGTTAAGCCTGGCATTGTGAGGACACGCTTTTGTCGTATTTGGAATATTGCTTCAGAGCGTCGTAGAAGGCGTCGGAATAGCCGGTGGCGCCTTCGGGAAGCGGGTGGACGCCATCGGAGTAGAGCATGTCCGGATTATTTTCGGCGTAGCCACACCAGTCAGCGATATAGGCATTGTCGTATTCCTTGGCGGCGTCGATGACGTCCTGCTGGGACTGCGCCATCCACTCGCGGTCACCGTAGGGAACCACCATTACCACGGTATGGTCTTTGCCGATGATGTCCATGGCCTGGCTGATTTGATTTGGCTGGGCGGCGCCGTTGGTACCGAATCCCAAGAATACGGTATCGCGCAACGTACCGGCATCCTTCATTTGCTGAAGGATTTGGATACCCACCGTGTAGTGGCGGGATTCCTGGGCATCGATATAAATGCCAGGGAACCGTTGGCTGAGGGCATCACTAGCCGCCAGCATCACCGAATCACCGATCGCGGTAATGTCCGTTCCCTTCGGGATGGGGCGGGTCTTGGCGTCATCCTTTTCCTTCGCCCCGTCTTTATCGTCTTCAGTCGATGCTGTCGACGGAGCGGATACCTCCGGTGGAGGTGGGTTATTGCTTTCGTTTTGCTGCTGGAGCTGGTTGAGTTGCTGCTCCAACTCGGTCTTGTCGCTGGAATTGACCACGCCGTAGACAACACCAACCAGAGAGGCGACAACCAAGAATGGGACCACTGGCCACATGGCCTTGCCAAAGCCATCCTTGAGTTCGCTGAAGCTCGGGCGCGAGGCCCAGTAGCTCTTCCACGTCTTCTTGTATCCGCCGCGGCGGAAAGGGTTCTCGATGAATTGATAAGAGATCTCTGAGAGGATCAGGGAGATGGGGATGGCGATCAAGCCTAGAATCCAGGAGTCCTCAGAGTTCTGATTGCCGTGGAATAGCGCCTCCAAGATCATGATGACCGGCCAGTGCCAGAGGTACAGCGAGAAGGAACGCTGACCGAACCATCGCATGACCTTGGTCCTAAACAGCGGCGTCATCGGGCCATACTCGTGGATGACGCCCCACACCATGAGGGCACCAAGGATGCTGGTAAGGAAAAGGCCGCCGCGGTAGGTAAATTCGGCGTCGTCAGGCATGAGGAATAGCTGCGCAACGTAGCCGATAAGCGCCAAGAAGCCAATGATGCCGGCGGCGCGGGTTTCTACCTTGCCGGTGGTGGCCCAGGAATCCGCGTTGGGATCGGACTTCGTAGAGGTCATTAACAAGGAGAGGACTGCACCGGTCAACAGGCCGAATGCGTGGGTATCCGTGCCGTAGTACACGCGGGTGGGGTCTTCGCCTGGGGTGAAGATAAACCACATGGCCGCGAAAGAGGCAAGCCCCAGCACGCTGGAGACCACGACTGGAAGGCGGCGCGGCTGGCGCGATGAGATGCGGAAAATACCCAGCATGAGCAGCGGCCAAATGAGGTAGAACTGCTCTTCTACGGCGAGTGACCAGTAGTGGGCGAATACCTGGATCTCGTTATCAGCAAAATAGGATTGCGAGGTGGCAATCTGCGTCCAGTTATTGACAAAGAACAGGGTGCCGAAGAATTGCTGACGCAGGCCGACGGCCAAATCTCCGCCAACCCACGCAACGATTGCCGTACAGAAAACGAGCACGGTGACGGCAGCCGGCAGGATGCGCCTAAAGCGTCGGACCCAAAAGTCCTTCAGGCTAATCGTCCCGGATGTGCGGTATTCGCGCACGAGGAGCGATGTAATAAGGAAGCCAGAGAGGACAAAGAACATGTCCACGCCCAAGTAGCCGCCGGGTAGGGCGTCACCGAAAAAGTGGTATAAGACCACAGCGACAACGGCTAGGCCGCGCAGGCCATCAAGGCCCTTGACTTGGCGTAGCCGCGCGTGCCGCTTCTTGCGCACGTTTTTATCCTCTGGCGGTATTGCGAGTACTTCAGAGTCGTTTTGTTGATTCTGCAAGGCATATTTCGATTTATTGGCGCCCTGCTTGCCCTGCGAAGATGACTTCTCTGCAAAGTGATCGGCTGCAGGCTGTTGTTCTCGCGCGTTCTCTTCGGCAGGAATGCGCTGGGGCTGAGAAGCCCCCATAGCGGCGGCCTTTTGCCCAGCAGGAATCCCTGATTTTTGTTCTTGCGCAGAGGCAGACTTTTGCGCAGGCTTGCGCTGCTCTGCTTTCTGACGCCCGGCTCCGGATGCCTGCTGCTCCGGTTGGCGCTGTTCCTGCTGACGCTGCTCCTGCTCACGCTGAACAGGTTGTTGCTGCCCAGATGTTCGTTGCTCTGGCTTACGCTGCTCCGGCTTGCGCGGCTGGGCTTTGCTTTGCTCAGGCTTGTGTTGTTCGGGCTTGCGCTGCTCTGGCCTTTGGGCAGGCCACGACTGCTGGGCAGGAAATTCCGCGGTTCCCTGCGCGGAGTTCTTAGTATTGTCGGAAGGCTTCGCGGAGCCGGTGCCGGTGGGCCGATCGGTTTCGGTGGACCGAGTAGCGCCAGAAGTCTGGGTGGAGTCGGAGGATTTCGCAGAGCCGGTGGACCGGTTGGCGTCGGAAGGCCGAGGAGTGCCAGCGGAGTTATTGGAGCGGGAAGAATTCTTGGAACCGGCGGGAGTGGACGTTCGAGAGGCGCCAGAGGTCCCGGACGCGCGGGAAGTACCGGCGGGGCTGGCGGGAAATTCCTTCGTTTCGGCGGCTGATTGCTGCGGTTTCTGTGGATTCTTGGGCGTGGCCGGCTTTACCTGCTGGTGTGGCTTTGCTCCGGTCTTCTTCTGGGCAGAATTATTCTGCTTGTCTTGGGCAGAGCCTTTGGCCGCAGCGGATTTGGGGGTCTGTGCGCCCTGGTTTCGGGAAGGCTTTTTGTCTTGAGGCGTGGGGTTACCCACCTGGCGGGATTGGCGAGCGAACCCACGGGTAGGATCCGTGGGCTGTGTCTGCGAGGATTTAGTGCCGTCCTGTGCGTTCGAGGTGGGCGGCTGGTGTTCCGCGCGCCCCTCGTGATTATTGCGGGCATGTGGATCCGGCCCCGTAGGGATACCGGATTCAGGCGTGGAAGCCCCAGTGGAGGAATCACCTGTAGGCCCATCTGATTGCCGCGTCGTGGGCGGCGTGGCCTCATTACGCTCGGAATCTTTCTTCCCCAGCAGCGAGCGCAGAAAACGATTCACATGAACTCCCATTGCACTACGAAAATGTACTAATCGGCCAATTTTAGACCGCGAGCAGCGCCATTACTCAAAGTAGAGAGCACGGCGTGGCGCGGGAAATTGGCAATATCTTACGGATAGATGCTGAAAGAAAAGAGTCTAATCCTGTTTGCTGGCAAAAAGCTGATTAAGCACTGTCAGCACCCCATACTCGGTATTGGGTGGGGCGATGGTATCTGCGATGGCCTTGAGTTTAGGGTGCGCATTGTCCATGGCAATGGCGGTTCCAGCGGCCTGGAGTAGTTCGAAATCGTTGAGGAAGTCTCCAAACGCTGCGGTGCGAGATTGGGGGATACCTAGCAGCGACGCCATGGTTTCTAGCGCCACGCCCTTATTGACCCCGGCCGCCATCACATCGAGCCACACCGCCCCAGATACCGCAATATTATGTTCGGGCACAGCCTCGCGCAGCGGATCGTGGAGGTGTTTCTCGCTACCATCGGCGCAGAAGGCCGCGATTTTGATGATCTCCTCATCGAGCAGATCGTGCAGGTCATCCACCCAGCTGATGGATTTATAGTATTTGGAGATCTCGGCGGAGGCTTGGCCGTCGATGCCCCTTTCCACAAACGCCGTAGCCGGCGTGCACAGCACCACGGTGTGGGGTTGGGTTACCGCGTCGAGCGCTGCCACCGCAGCGCGGACGGCCGATGACGGCAGGGGAGTTGTGCTCAGCAGCTCGTTATTGTGCACGACCACGGAGCCATTTTCTGCAATAAAGGTCTCTTCATGGGGAAACATCTGTTGCAGGGTGGCGATCTGGCGCCCAGATGCCGGAACGAGGGTGACGCCAAGCTCGGTTGCGCGCTGGCTGGTCGCCGTGAATCCTGGCGGCAAGTCGCCGTTTCCATCGAGCAGGGTGCCGTCCATGTCTAGGGCGATAAGCTGTGGAAGCAAAATTAAGACCTATCTGTGAAGTCGCAAACGGTAGCTAGGTATATGAGTTGTGTGTCACAATAGAGGATATGACTAATGATGCACCTATCGTGTCCTCAATCCGCAACCATACCGGAGTCATTGAGCTCAACCGCCCAAAGGCTCTCAACTCCCTGAGCCCAGAAATGATCGATCTCATCGCCGCTGCCTTGGATAAGTGGCGTGCCGATGACGAGGTAGAGCAGGTCCTTTTGACCTCTACCAACCCCAAGGCCTATTGCGCGGGCGGCGATGTCCGCTTGGCCCGCGATGGCATCGTCGACGGCAACTACGACGAGGTGGATGACTTCTTTGCCTCGGAATACACCCTCAACGGGGATATTGCGGAATACCCCAAGCCGGTCATCGCGCTGGTCGATGGCATCGCTATGGGCGGCGGGCTTGGCGTATCCGCGCACGGCTCGCACTGCGTGGTCACGGACAAGACCTTCGCCTCCATGCCCGAGATGAATATTGGCTACGTCACGGATGTGGGTATGGCCTATGCCTCCCAAAATGCCGTGGGTACGCGCGGCAAGGCCTCGCCAGAACTCGCGAAGTTCTGGGGCATTACCGGCTACCGCATGTACGCCGCAGACCTCGTATGGAGCGGGCTGGCCACTGACTACGTCAAAGACGGCGATGCGTTTGCTAACGACGTCATTGACAAAGGCATTGATGCCGCGCTGGAACAGCACTCCGTGCAGCCGGAAGACGAGGCCCCACTTGCAGAGCTCATCGAGGGAATCGAGGCTAGCTTCCGCCACGATTCCTGGCAGGACATCACCGCGGCCGCTAAGGAATACCCGGAACTAAAGGAGCTGGTAGAAAAGCTCATCGCGCAGGCCTGCCCAACCTCCATCGTGGCCGCGCTGGAGCTCTACCGGGCAGAGGCGCAGTGCTCGAGCATTCGCGATGCCCTCGAGCTGGAAAAGAAACTCGGCGCTTATATGTATCGCCGCGATGACTTTTCCGATGGCGTGCGCGCGGTATTGGTGGATAAATCCAATGACGCGGCATTTAACCCCGCAAGCGTCGCGGAGGTGGATGTAGACGCTATCCGCGACGTATTAGCTAAAGGTTAATCCCACGGAAGGAGGCGTAGGCCGATCGGGCCTGCGCCTCGTTGATCTCTCGGGGCGGGGTCGCCGCGAGCGTTGCTTCCGTGGCCGCTGACGTGGGCTGCGGCAGATGCAGCGCCTCGGAATCGAGGAGGGCGAGGCCGACGCGGCCATCGGCAAGCGTGGTGCCCACCAGCGTCCACATGCCCAGGATGGGCAGGGCTAGCTGCGGTACCTGCCGGGCGCGCGCGTAGTCCAGCGGCAGCGCGGGCCGGATCAACGCCGGTACCCGGTGATCGATGCCGAAGCGGTACAGGTTGGCTGCCGAGTGCGCGGCCGCGGTGTCCTTGACCGCGGGATCGGCCCAGGACCACAGGAATTGATCCTCCGAAATGGTGGCGATGAGCACCGCCGTGGCCTCGTCTTTCCCGCCAGAGTGGCGGATCTTCGCCGTGGCACCGTCCAGATCGAGGTGCACCGTGGCCTCGGGGAAATTGCCCTGGAAGTACAGCTGGTGCTCCATGCCGTAATAAAAGGCATCCTCGATGATGCGAGTAGCCTTCATGCCCGGCTCGATGGCCGTGATTTGGGGTGCGCCCAGTGCGCTAGAAAAATGCAGCGTCGTTCCCTCGGAGAAATGCTCGGCGGTCTCCGTAGCAGCATCCGCGGCAGATTCCGCGACCGTAATGCCCAAGTGGTGGGCGAGTTCGTGCACCGCGCGCCGCTCATCAGTATCTGGCGAGCTGCGGCGAAGCCCCGCGGCAATGCTGGTGGGAAAGTCGAGCCGCGGATGGAAATCCACGGCGATGATCGCCTCATGATCGCCTTGCCGCGCCCGCAGCACCGGGGCATTGCCTGCCAGGAGGCGGGCGAGGGGGATAAACTTAGCCGGGTCATCCCCGCCCTGCGGCAGATCGGTTTCCGCCTGCATCGCCCACCGCCAGGTGGGCGAGCCGGCGCGATCGATGACGGCGATGCGCGTGCCCTGAAAGTCTTTGACGCCGGAGGATGAGCTGCAGCGGATCTCCACAGGCTGATTGTGGTTAAGGCGGCCCTCGGCATCCGTCGAGGGGGTGAGGAAATTAAATTCCACATCGGTGGTATCGCCCAGGCGGGCCCGGAAGGCGGCATCAAGGCCCGCCTGAATAAAGCAGGCATCGCGGGTGGCCTGGGCAAGCGAATTCGAAGTATCCATAATTGCTTACGAGGATACTGAAACCTCAGGCAAGGCCGCGCAGGGTGGCAAAGGCGTGGTGCACCAACTCATCGCGTTCCTGCTTGTTAGGGGGCTTGCCACCTTCGCAGCGCCTTTTCAGCTCTTGCTGGCAGGCATTGCCGGTGCTGCCGCACGCGTTCAAGATGACGGTGAGCTCGAAGGTCGAATATTCGGGGTAGCGCTCTTGAAAAGCAGCGATGATCCTGTGAGTGACGCTATCGAATTTCTTCTTTTCCTCAGCGGTGTGGCTGAGGTTTTCCATCGCCTCACCGATTTTGAACAGACTGTGCAGCGAGCGCAGCTCCATGTATTCGTTGTCGAGGGCATCAATGAGCGTTAATTCCAAGACCGAAGAGATGGGCTCGCCGGGAAAGGCGGTGGGAATATCCGCCGCGAATGCCTCGAGGACATCCGCGGTGTAGTGCAAGAGGGAATCGGCCACCGAGGAAAAATAATTGTGGAACGTGCGCGGGGAGACCCCGACGGCGCTGGTGATATTGGAGACCGTGACTGCCTCAGCGCCGCCGTCCAAGGCGAGGCGGGCCGCGGCATCGGACATGGCCTGGCGCGTTGCTCGCTTCTTGGATTCGCGCAAACTAGTCACGATGAACCTTTCCTACCTTGTCGTGCTGGAAGTGCAGGAGCGCCTCGCGTTCCTTGTGCAGGGCCTCGCCCTCGATATCCATATTAGGCACGATCTTATTCAACCACTTGGGGAACCACCACGCCTTGTCTCCTAGGAGGAACATGGTGGCGGGGATGACCATCATGCGGATAACGAAGGCATCGATAAGCACGCCCATAGCCAGGGCAAAGCCCATGGTCTTAATGAATGGCTCGTCCATCAGGATAAACGCCGCAAAGACCGAAATCATGATGAGCGCTGCTGCCGTGACCACGCGCGCGCCGTGCTTAAAGCCATTCGAGGTCGCGTTGGCGGCGGTCTTGCCGCTGACGTAACCCTCGCGCATGCGGGTGACCAAGAAGACCTGGTAGTCCATGGCCAGGCCAAAGGTCAGGCCGATGAGCATGATGGGCAGGAAGGACAGCAGCGGCTGCGGATCGTTGACGAGGCCGAACATGCCCTCTTGCCAGATTCCAACGGTGATTCCGAAGGTGGCGGCCACTGACAGCCCGTAGCCCGCGGCGGCAATGAGCGGAACCCAGATGGAGCGGAAGACCAGCATCAACACGATGAAGGCAAGGCCTAAGACGATGGCCACATAGGGAACAAGAACGCTATTGAGGCGCTCAGAAATATCGTCGAAGATCGGGGTGATGCCGGTAATGCCGTAGGAGCCGCCGTCCTTAGAAAACTCGCCCTGGTACTCGCGCAGGCGCTCCAAGGTCTCGGTGGTTTCCTCATCGGTTGCACCTGTCGTCGGCGTAATCATGATCTGGGCGGCATCACCGTTATCCGTGGTTTGGACGATTTGGGCGTTGTCCACGCCTTCGGTGTCGTTGAACTTGTGGAGCAGATCTTGGAAGGCCGGCATGCGGTCTTGCTCGGAGACGCCCTCCACGTTCACAAAGGCGATCATTGGGGCATTGCGGCCGGGGCCAAAGGCCTCTGCGGACATCTCGTAGGCCTCGCGCTGCGGGGTGCCAGGTTTGGCGGAGCCATCGGTGGGCATGGCCAGGCGCATATTCGCAAAGGGAATGGCGAGGATGGCAAGCACGATAACGCCCACGCCAAGGTGCAGCCACGGGTGGGCGCGCACGCGGCGGACCCAGCGCAGGCCCATGGTTGGCTTCTCGTCCTCGGGATCTGGAACCTTGGGGCCGGGCACGCGCCCGGCGAAGATCTTGGTGCCCAGCAGGCCCAGCACCGCGGGGATAAAGGTATTGGCCACTAGCACGGCGATGACCACGGTGCCCGCGGCGGCGATAGCCATGGTGGACAGGAATGGGATGCCGATAATGGTCAGGGCTGCCAGCGCGATGACCACGGTGGTACCGGCAAAGACGACGGAGCCGCCGGCGGTGCCCAGCGCCATGCCCATGGCGTGGGCGCGGGTGCCCTTCTCCATCTTCTTCAGCTCCTTGGCCAGTTCCTTGGGCGTCAGGTTATTCAGGCCGGAGGAGGTGATGAGTTCATTGCGGAAGCGGTTGACAATGAATAGGGCATAGTCGATGCCCACGGCCAGGCCGATCATGGAGGCCAGCGTCGGGGTCATATCGGAGACGGTATCGGTAAAGATGGTGGCCAGCTGCACGCCGAGGATGCCAATGCCCACGCCGATGACGGCGGAAATTAGCGGCATGCCGGCAGCTACGAAGGAGCCGAAGGTCACCAGCAGCACGATGGCGGCAACCACCATGCCGATGAGTTCGGCGCTGCCATTCATGCCGGCATCGGCCATCGCGAAGGCATTGCCCTGGTACTTAACGGAAAGGCCTTCGCCGTCGTGCTGGTGCAGGACATCCGTGACCGCAGCCATATCTTCATCATTGATGTCCATGACGTCCTTGGCATCGAAGGCGATGGTGACGGTGCCGGTGGTCTTATCCTCGCTCAGCGGGGACAGCTGCTGCAGGTTCTTCGCAACCTGCTCTTCGGGCATGCCCTGGGCCCGCATCTGCTCGCCCATCTGCTTTTCCATGCCGGCGGCGGTGAGGACCGGGCTGACCAGCTCATCCTCGTTCTTCAGCGCACCGGTGTCCTTGAGGTCCTGGAGCAGCTTGTCGATGTCCCCGGCAACGGCATCATCGCTCAGCTCCTTGCCCTCAGGGGCCTGGATGACCACGGTGCCCTCCGGGGCACTCATGGCATCGGTGTCTTGATCGAAGTGCTCCATCATCTCTTCTTGAGTGGTGGTGGAGTCCATCTCCGGCATGGCGAAGTTGGGGTTCGGGGTCTTGGCAAAGCCGGCGGTGAGGACGACCATTGCCACCAGGACGATGAGCCAGAAGGCGAGGAAGGGCCATACCGTGCGGTAGGACCAGCTTCCCAGCCGGTAGAGGAATCTGGACATGGGCGATCTCCTTTACGAGTGAGAGAGGTGGGCGCTGCTTCTAAAATCGTGCATAGTCTATGCAATCCTGCACATATGGCGCAAAATAAGGTGCAGATGGGCATAGTAGCTCTTTAGTGTGACCTATAACCCACGCGCGGCCAGAGAGCACAGGGTGGCGGGAAGGATAGGTAGACTATCGCGCATGATTCACGCGGTAAGTTTCGCCCTCTTGGATTCGGTCAATGCCTTGCTCATTGGCATCCTTGTGGCCATCGGCATCATGCTCCCGCGCGGGAAGTACCGCTGGATCGCAGGCCTGGTCATCCTGGGCGATTGGTTGGGAGTTCTTACCGCCGCTGCCGTGGTCATGTTCGTCCTGTTGGGCGTGCGCGAGCAGATCGCGGCCATCTTGGAGTCACCGATTGCCGGCGGCATCCTCATCATCGTCGGTATCGCCCTGGCCTTCGCCGCCTGGCATTCCCAAGGAAAACCCAATGCCTTGATCGGGCGCATGCTGCAGCCGCTGCGCACGCCCTCTTTCGTCACCGTGCTCATCGGCTTTGTGATGGGCGTGGTCCAATCGCTGACCTCCGTGCCGTTTTATTTCGGCCTTATGTTCTTGGCCACCGAGGATCTGTCGCTCGCCGCCCAATACGGCGGCCTGCTGTGGTACGCCACCCTGGCTCTTTCCCTGCCGGTGGTGTGCGGACTCTTTATTGCCGTGGTGCGCGCCCACCCAGACTCAGCTGCGGGCCGAGTCTTTGCGGCGGCGCGCGAAAACAGCACGCGGGTCGCGCTCATCAGCGGCTATGTCGTCGCCGCCTTCCTCATCATCATGGGTGTCGTGAACCTATAAGGATGCGCTAGTCAAAGTAAACATCATCCAGCGTCAGTTCGGTGCCGGATTGCTGCTTAGCTATGTCCACGTAGCGCGCGGCGTGCGGGATAAACGCCGCGGATTGCTCGGCGGAAAGCGCGCGGCGCACGGTAGCCGGGACGCCGGCGGCCAAGGAACGCGCCGGGATATCCGCGCCCTCGCGCACCACCGCGCCGGCGGCGATGAGCGAACCGGGCCCGATGGTGGAGTGAGACAGTAGGGTAGCGGACATGCCCACCAGGCTGCCAGCGCCCACATGGGTGCCGTGGAGCATGGCCATGTGGCCTACCGTGACATCGTCTTCAAGGACGCACGGCGCCGCCCGCTCCACGTGGACAACGCTATTGTCCTGAATATTGCACCGGCTGCCAATACGGATGGGGCCGACATCACCGCGCAGCACGCAGCCATAAAACACGGAAGAATCCGGGCCGATTTCCACGTCACCAATGATCGTGGCATTCGGCGCGATCCAGGCGCTGCGGTGGATGCGCGGGCGCTTGCCTTGAAAGGAATAGATGGGCATTATTCCACCACCACCGCGAGGCTGGGGGATAGCTCGTACTCGCTGGAAGCTGGGGCATCGGCAAGCGGAGCACCCGCAAGCTCGGCCTGGGAAAGCGCGCCCGCCAGCGTTGGCGTGATGGGGATGATCCAGCCGTGCTTGGGGTCTTTGACCGGCAGCACGTCCGTCTTCACGGCGGGGAAATGCGCCGTGGTGGTGGGGGAGATGAGGGTCGCGGACTCGCGCGAGGCGGCGAGCTCATCAAGGGCCCGCGCGCCCTGCCGGCCGGTGATAATGATGATGAGCTGGCCGGCGGTCCTAATATCCAGCCGGTCCACCTGCACGGTCGTCGCCGCGGAATCGGGCCGCGCCAACTGCGGCGCCCCATTCCCGGTGAGCTTGGCAAGAGCATCCAATAATCCCATAGCCCTTAAGTCTAGCCGCGCAGCCAGGTAGCGGGTTGACCGCTGTAACATCGCCGCGCGTACTATGGGAGACCATGATTGATGCCAGCAACACCGCCCTCGTGATCGAAGGCGGCGGGATGCGCAATTCCTATACCGCCGCCTGCATAGTCAAACTCATCCAGGAAAACGTCACCTTTGGATGGGTAGGCGGGGTCTCAGCTGGCGCCTCCCACACGGTCAATTACCTCTCGCACGATGCCAAGCGCGCGGAGGAATCCTTCACGGATTTTGTCAATAACCCCAGCTTCGGTGGCGTGGGCTCGCTGGTGCGCGGCAATGGCTATTTCAACGCGGAATATATCTATGAGCGCTCCGCGGATAAAGATATGCCGTTTGACTGGGACGCGTACCGCAAGCACCCAGCGGATATGGTGCTCGCCGCCGCGCGGGCCGATACCGGCGAATCCGTGTATTGGACCCGCGAGGACGTGAAGGAACCAGAGGACTTGTACGTGCGGGTGCGCGCCTCGTCCACGCTGCCGCTGCTTATGCCGATCCGCGTCATCGGTGGCTCACCCTATGTGGACGGTGCCCTGGGCTCATCCGGCGGCATTACCATCGAGCAGGCGGAAGAAGCCGGCTACGAGAAATTCCTCTTTATCGGCTCCAAGCCGCGCGGGTATGTCCGCCCTGAGGTTGCGCGCCCGGCGATCACCCGCCGCATCTTCCGCAAGTACCCCGCTATTGCCGATGCCCTCATTGGCCGCCCACCCATCTATAACGCGGCCAAGGACCGGCTCCTCGAGTTAGAGCGCCAGGGCAAGGCGCAGCTGTTTTTCCCAGAAGACATGCAGGTGGCCTCCACCGAACGCAACGTGGATAAGCTGCGCGCGAATTACCAGGCAGGCAAGGCACAAACCCATGCCGAGTGGCCAAAGTGGAAGGAATTCCTGCTGGACTAGCTCACCTCTGCACGGTGGTGTGAGATCGCCCTCCTGGTTCTTGGCGGCATCAGGAATAATAACCGTGTGCGCTGTACTAATGGCGGTATTCGGTGCAAAGCGCCAAGCATTATCAGCTAGCTAAATCGCGCCAAGCTCCTAAGATTGCACAGCGTGTTAGCGATTTTTGATGGCCATATTTGGCTGAGCATCTTCTTCATGATCGTGCTCGGCACGCTACTTGGCATGATTCCCTTTGGCCCGCTGCGCTTCGGCGCGGCGGGTACCCTTTTTGTCGGCTTAGCCTTCGGATCCTTTATTGATCTGGATGACAATATCCTCAGTTCCTTGCAGGAGCTGGGCTTGGGCCTCTTTATCTATATGCAGGGGCTCTCTGCCGGCGAGGCCTTCTTCAAGGGCTTTTCCACCCAGCTAAAACACATGCTGCTCGCCACGGTGGCGGTAATAGCCGCGGCGGCCGCAGCGCTGGGCATCGGCAGCCTCATGGGGCTATCGCCACTGGCGGTAACCGGCGTATTCTCTGGCGCGACGACGTCCACGGCATCGCTCGCCGTGGCCCAGCAGCAATCCGGCGAGGAACTGCCCGCCGTGGGATACTCCTTGGCTTACCCGGTCGGCGTGGCCGTGGCCATCCTCCTTGTGGCATTCGTCCTGCGGCATAGCTGGCCCGCACAGAACGACCAAGACCACTCGGCGGAGAAGATTTTCCGCTCGCGGATGATTAAGGTTACCCGCGATATTTCCTATGCTGAGCTGCGCGAGAAATTCGCGGATCATTTCATCATTGCCACCATCCGCCGCGGCCGCGATATCGACGTGCCAGGCGATAATCCGGAGCTGCACCGCGGTGATGTCCTGCGCGTACTGGTGACCAAGGCAAAGGCCAAGGAGCTTACCGATGCCCTGGGAAAGCGCCAGCCCCAAACCCCGTTTGTGGATAAGCGCCTGGTCAATGAGACCGTGGCCATCTCCAACGGGGATATCGAGGGCCGTAAGGTCAAGGAGCTCAACCTCTTTTCGCGCTACGGCGCGCGTATCGTGCGGGTGCGCCGCGGCGATGAGGAATTCCTTGCCACCAACGAGACTCACTTGGAATCTGGCGATGACCTAGAGATCGTGGTCAAGCATGACCGCCTGGGCGATGTCCGCGATTACTTTGGCGATTCCGTGACCGCATACTCGCAGCTTAACTGGGTAGCACTCGGCGGTGGGCTGACCATTGGCTACCTCATTTCGCTCATCGTCGTCCCGCTGCCCGGTGGCGCGTCCTTCGAGCTCGGTTTCGCGCTGGGCCCACTCATCACCGGCCTAGTCCTTGGCGCCCTGCACCGCACCAGCCGCATTCCGTGGCAGATTCCCTCCCCGATCAATACGGCATTCCAGCAGTGGGGCCTTGCCATCTTCTTGGCCTCGGTGGGCCTGTCCTCCGGAGAGGCCTTTGTCTCCACCGCCTTTTCCTGGATGGGGCTAAAGTCCATGGTGCTGGCCGCGATCATCGCCGTTATCATCATCGGGATTTTCGCGGTGGCCAGCCGCTTTATGGGGCAATCCGAAACCCGCACCTCAGGCGGCATTTCCGGGCTTTTTGGCCAGCCTGCGGTGGTCAATTACGCCACGGGCGCCAGCTCGGATTCCCGCATCCTTACCGGCTATGCCTCCACCATTGTGGTGGCGCAGTTCATGAAGATCCTGGTCATCCCCGTCATGCTGCTCTGACGGGGCAGCCGCTCTATTAATCCGCGACCAACGTCTCCATGGTGAGCTCTGGGTGTTCCTTTTCAATGAAGGCGAGCTTCCATTTATCGCCAAAGAGGGCGATGAGCTCGCCGTCCTGGCGGGTGAAGATCTCCACGCCGCGCTGGCGGCCGAGCTCCGGTGCGGATTCGGCATCGGTGCGCCGCGCCACGGAGTAGGGGATGGGCTCGGTGACGGTTTCGACGTTGTACTCGAATTCCATGCGGGCCTGCATGACCTCGAACTGCATGGGGCCGACCGCAGCCATGACCGGGGAGGCATCGCCGCGCTCATCGTTGCGCAGGATCTGCACCACGCCCTCGGCCGAGAGCTGCTCCAAGCCCTTGCGGAAGGCCTTGTACTTGCCCAGCGATTTCGCGCGCAGGATGCGGAAGGCCTCCGGGGCGAATTGGGGCATGGGCTTAAACTGCACCTTTTTGCCGGAGTAGATGGTGTCGCCGGGCGCCAGCGCGCCCGCGTTGACGAGGCCAACGATATCGCCCGGGTAAGCGGTATCCACGGTATCGCGGGTGCGGCCAAAGACCGTCAGCGCATACTTGGTGGAAAAGCTGCGCCCGGATTGGGCGTGGTTGACCTGCATGCCGCGCTCGAATTCGCCGGAGACCACGCGCATAAACGCCAGGTTATCGCGGTGCTTTTGGTCCATGCCCGCCTGCACCTTGAAGACGACGCCGGAAAAGTCATCGGCGACCTCGCGCACCTCATCGATGGCGCTGGTGGCCGCTTCCACGGCCTTGGGATCGGATTCGCGGGAATGCGGGGCCGGGGCGATAGCGCACAGGGTATCCAGGATTTGGTGGACGCCGAAGTTCAACATGGCCGAGGCGAAGATGAGTGGGGAAGTCACGCACTGCTCAAAGAGCTCTTGATCGTGCAGGGCGCCATCGGCTGCAAGCAGCTCGGCTTCTTCCACCGTGGTTTCCCACACATCCTCTTCCTTTTCTTCTGCAGCCGCCGGATCGTAGTGTTCCTCCGGTGCGATGGTGGAACCACCAGCGGTGCGGATGAAGTGGATGTAATTATCGGCCTCGCCGTCGTCGTTGATGTGGGCTAGGCCGCGGAAATCGCCCGCGATGCCCACTGGCCAGTACAGCGGGGTGGGCTGCAGCTGGATTTCGTTCACGATCTCATCAACGAGCTCGAGCGGCTCGCGGCCCACGCGGTCCCACTTGTTGATCACCGTGACGATGGGCAGCCCGCGCGCCTTACAGACGCGGAAGAGCTTGAGGGTCTGTGGCTCGAGGCCCTTGGCGGCATCGATAAGCATCACTGCGGCATCTACCGCGGTAAGCACGCGGTAGGTATCCTCCGAAAAGTCCGCGTGACCTGGGGTATCAACCAGGTTGATCATATAAGGCTCGCCCTCGTGTCCCTCTGGGGCGTATTCAAACTGCAGCGCGGACGAGGCCACGGAGATACCGCGGTTTTTCTCCATGTCCATCCAGTCAGACACGGTGGACTTGCGGTTGCCCTTGCCGTGGACCGCGCCGGCCTCATTAATCACGTGCGCGTGCAGCGCCAGCGCCTCCGTCAGCGTGGACTTACCGGCATCCGGGTGGGCGATAACGGCGAACGTGCGGCGGCGCGAGGCCTCAAAAGCGACAGAACTCATGCGCCATAGTCTAGTGCTTGCGCGCTACCACTCCACATTGAGGCGGCGGCCCAGATCCTCAAAGACGCGGTGGGCCACGGAGGTGTTCTTCGCAATCGGGCGCTGCAGGCCCAGCGAACGCCTATTATTGTAATATTCCCCGGACTGGAAATGGATGCCCTCGGTGCCGGTGAGGAAGTAGGCCAAGTTCTCGCCGCCGGCCTCTGCGGTGCCAAAGGCTTTGCCGATGACCCCGGAGTACACCTTGCCCGTAAGCCCCTTGGAGGACTTGCCAAACTCGGTGGCTAAAACGCCCGGGTGAAAGGACACCGCGTTGATGCCGTGGGCATCGATAAACCTGGCGAGCAAGATATCCGCCAGCTTGGCATTGCCGTATGCGCGCTCTGGGCTGAAATGCTCCAGCGTATTGGGATCTGCCGGATCGAAATTCGAGATCAGCATATTAGCTAACGACGCCGTGTTGACCACGGTGGCGTTACTATCGCGCAGCTTTTCTTGCAGCAGCGACGTCAGCAGGAACGGCGCGACGACGTTGACTTGCCACGTGCGCTCGAAACCATCGGCGGTCATGGTGGGGCCATCGAAAATGCCGCCGCCATTATTGCCCAAGGCATCGATGCGCTCCAGTTGTTGCAGATCATCGGCCAGCTGGCGGACCTGGGCCAGCGATTCGAAATCGGCGAGGAAATACTGCCCGCCTACTTCCTGAGCAACGGCCTTGGTCTTGTCCGGATTGCGGCCGATGATGACGAGGTTATCCTGCGGGCGGGTGCGGTGAATTTGCCGGGCGGCCGCGGCACCAATGCCTGACGATGCCCCGGTAATCACGATGGTCCTAGCTGCGGAGTACGGCGAAGTCATAGGCCCGATTTTAGCCGCGGACGTGATATCCGTCCGCGACATTCGTTCGTGATATTTGTCCACTGGGGGCCGCCTAGCAGTTCCGCTTGGGGCTGGACAGGTCTATACTTCCGGCTTGTGAAGCGCCTGCTTTTTCTGCGGCAGTGGGGACCAGCGCGGCTAACCGCCACCGGGTTTCTACTGCTCATCTTGATAGGAACGGTTCTGCTCTTACTGCCGTTCGCCGAGGCCGGAGATTCCCGCGCCTCGTTTTTATCTGCCCTTTTTACCGCGACCTCCGCGGTCTCACTGACCGGCCTGGTCGTGGTCGATACCGGCAGCTTCTGGAGCCCGGCCGGGCAGGTCGTCATCTTGGCCCTGATCCAACTGGGTGGTTTGGGGATTATGTCGCTGGCCTCGCTATCCGGCCTGCTTTTGACCGGCCGGATTAGTTTTAAGGCCCGCAAGACCGGCGCCTATGAAAGCCGGCCCATCCTCGCCGGTGGCATCCGCCGCACCCTGATTTTTACCTTCGCCTTTACCGCGGTGGTAGAAAGCATTATCGCCGCGGCGGTCACCGCGCGGCTTATGGTGGGCTACGGGCATTCCTTCCCGCGGGCGTTATGGGAGGGCATCTTCCACGCCATCTCGGCCTTTAATAACGCTGGGTTTAGCACCAATAGCGATAATCTCGTGCCCTTTGTGGGCGATGCCTGGATCCTCTTGCCGCTGGCCGGGGCGGTCATCGGCGGCGGGCTGGGTTTTCCGGTCTGGGCGGAATTGGTGCGCCACGTGCGTCGCGGGTCGGAGGCGACGCGCCGCATTTCTATCACGGCGCGCATGACCTTGGCGGCCACCGGCGTGCTACTTGTAGTCGGCACGATATTTTTCGCTTTGACGGAGTGGAATGGCGTGCTGGCGCCGATGTCGTGGGGCGAGAAAATCCTCAACGCGTTCTTTGCCAGCGTCTCCCCGCGCACGGCCGGATTTAATACCTTCGACTACGGTGAGGTTCACCCGGTAACGCTCATGGGCACCGATACGTTGATGTTCATCGGCGGCGGCTCTGCCGGTACCGCCGGCGGCATCAAGGTCACCACCGCGTGCGTGCTGCTAGCCGTCATGGCCGCGGAGTTCTTGGGCAAGGAAAAGACCTCGATCTACCACCGCAGCCTTCCCCACAGCGTTACCCGGCAGGCGCTAGCATTGAGCTTCGCCGGCGTGCTGGTGGTGACCCTCGGTGTGGCGGCGCTGCGCTTTTTCGATCCGCAATTTAGCGGCGATCAGGTCTCCTTCGAGGTCATGTCCGCCTTCGCCACAGTGGGCCTATCCACTGGGATTACCGCCAGCTTGTCCGCACCCTCACAAATCGTGCTGTGCTTCATCATGTACCTGGGCCGCGTTGGCCCAACCACCCTGGTAGCAGCGCTGGCGGCAAAGAATTTAAGCCGCCGCTACAGCTACCCCGAAGAAAGGCCCTTCATTGGCTAGCATTTTTAAGGCGTTGGGCCGCTCCCGCGCCACCCTCGACATCGCCCCGGTCGTCGTCATTGGCTTGGGGCGGTTTGGTTGTTCCCTGGCAAGCGAGCTCATGGGCCATGGGGTAGAGGTTCTCGGTATCGATTCCGATGAGAAAATCGTGCGCGAACGAGCGCCGCATTTAACCGAGGCCATCTCGGCCGATACCACCGATCCGGCGGCGTTGCGCCAGCTGGGCATCGACGAGGTGGAGCGGGTCATCGTGGGCATTGGCTCGCACCTGGAGGCCTCCATCCTCACTGTGTCTAACCTGGTGGAGCTGGGGGTCAAGGATATTTGGGCCAAGGCGAATTCGGAGGCCCACGAGCGCATCCTGCGCCAGATTGGCGCCCACCACGTCATCCGCCCGGAGCGGGACACAGGCCGCCGCGTGGCCTACCTCTTGGGCGGGCGCTTCCGCGACTTTGCTGAGATCGCCCCGTACTACGGCGTGACGCAGATGGCCGCGCCCTCCTCGGTCACAGGCCGCCCGCTCGATCTGGGCGAGGTTTGGCGCACCTACCACGTGCAGTTGGTCTCGGTCTGCCAGGCAGAGGGTGCTTGGGCCCCGCTTGCCGATGCCACCCAGCTCGCCCCCACTGACTTCATCGTCGCCGCCGGCAGCCCGCAGGCGCTGGAGAAATTTTCCCAGTCCTAGCGTGAGTGAATGCGGTTTTGGGCTTGTACGAGCCCTTGCGTGGCGATGAGCTGGGCAGCTTCGGCGGCGGTGGCGATGGCGGTATCGAAGCCGGGGCCGGCATCGACAGGCGCTAAGACATAATCCGGAACCGACGAGCCCTTGGGCGGGCGCGCGATGCCAATGCGCACGCGCACATAGTCCCGCGTGCCCAGGTTGTGCGTGAGCGACTTCAGCCCGTTGTGCCCATTTTCATTGCCACCCTGCTTCAGACGAATCTTATTGGCCGGCAGATCGAGCTCATCGTGGATGACGATGATGTGGTCTGCCGCAATGCCCAAAGCCTGCGCCAGCGGGGCAATCGGATCGCCGGAGAGGTTCATAAACGTCGTCGTGCGCACCGCCAGCGCGCGGGTATCACCCCAGCGCAGCGGGGCCACCTCGAGGTCCATCCCGCGCACCGGCTCGAGCACGTCGCCGCCTTGGGCAAGCACATCATCGACGGCCATATAGCCCACGTTATGGCGCGTGGCGGCGTACTTCGCGCCGGGATTGCCCAGGCCAACAATGAGCCAGTCTGCCTCTAACTCGGACGGATCCAGCCCCTGCTGCGCTGGCGAGGGACCGCCGAAAATCCGGGCAATAATATCTGTCAAAGCTGCCACGAATGCGCCTTTCTAGCTTGGTACAGTGGTTTCCTATGAGCAAGGTTATTCAATCTTTGCGCCGAACCGTAATGCCAGCGCCCATGGCGGGCGGGCCTACCACCGTGGATCTGGTGCGCGCCGCGCATGCGGCGGGCTCCTTTGGCACCTTGGGGCTTGGGTCTGCCAGCGTGGATTCTGCCCGCAGCCAGATTGATGCCTGCGCCGGCATCCCCTTTGGGGCGAACCTGTTTTGCCCGCAGGATCCGTTAACTCCTGAGCAGTTGGCCGCCGCCGCGGACCTGGCCGCGGCCGAAGGCACCTCGCTACCGGATCCCGATTATTCCTTCGGCTTCCGCGACAAGCTCGAGCTGGCGTTGCAGGGCGGCGCGCGCGTCGTGTGGTCCATGTTCGGCACCTTTGATGCAGCGCAGCTTGCCCGCATCCACGCCGCGGGTGCCGAGGCTTGGACCACCGTCACCACACCCGATGAGGCCCGCGCCGCCGCCAAACTGGGAGTGGACGCGCTGTGCGTACAGGGCCCTTATGCCGGCGGGCACCGCGGCACGTGGGACCGCACCGCGCTTCCCGATGATCGACCTCTGCCAGATCTCATCGCCGCCGTCCACGAAGCCGTCCACACGGTCGCACCAAACATCTCGCTGATTGCCGCAGGCGGGTTGCGCACGGCAGGAGAGGTAACCCAGGTTTTAAGCCTGCCCGGCGTGGCCGCCGCGTCGTGCGGCTCTGCCTTTTTGCTGAGTAAAGAAGCCGGAACCAGTGACTACAACCGTAAGCTTCTCCAGCGCGGCGGGGCCACCGTCTCCACCCGCGCCTTTTCGGGGCGCCATGCCCGCGGTTTAGAGACCGACTACACCCGCGCCCACCCCGATGTACCTCCGGTATATCCCATGCTTAATTCCGTGCTCAAGGAACGCCGAGCGCAGCACGATGACGCCGTAGCCTACTGCCTCGTAGGTGAGCCGGCCGCCAAAATCCGCGGGGGTAGTGTCGCAGACATTCTGGACTCCCTATGCCAAAACAAACACTGATACACGCTAAAATTTGGGGCGAAGATTTCTAGCCACCCCCGAAATAGAAATGGATGGAGCCTCGTGACTGCGAACGCACATATTGGACATGATGACTGGAACGAGCGCCTCGAATTGGCGCAACAGATGATTCCCCTCATCCACCAACTGCACCGCAATAACAACGTCGTCGCCACCATCTTCGGCCGCCCGCTGGTGGGGCAGACCGATATCGACATCATCAAGTCCCACCGCTACGGACGCCGCATTGCCCAGCGCCAGCTCTCCACGGCAGAAACCCTGCCCATCCTGTCCGAGTTAGCGGATATGAACCTAAGCTCCGCGTCCATCGACGTCGGACGCCTCCTCCTGGGCTTTGAAGAGTCAGGCGAAGAAGACCTGCGCCGCTACCTCGAAGATGAACTCACGGAAATCGTCGGTGCCGGCGAGGATATCGACCCAACCGATGTCGTGCTGTACGGCTTTGGCCGCATCGGCCGCCTCCTTGCCCGCATCCTTGTTGCCCGCGAGGCCGCTTACGGCGGCGTGCGCCTGCGCGCGATTGTGGTGCGCAATAAGGGCGAAGGGGACATTATCAAGCGCGCCAGCCTCCTGCGCCGCGATTCCGTCCACGGCGCCTTCAACGGCACCATCAGCGTGGACGAGGAAGAACAGGTTATCTGGGCCAATGGCACCAAGATCCAGATGATCTACGCCAACGACCCAGCCACGATCGATTACACCGAATACGGCATCAACAACGCCGTGCTGGTGGATAACACCGGTGTTTGGCGCGATAAGGAAGGCCTGTCCCAGCACCTAGAGGCCAAGGGCGTGGCCCGCGTGCTGCTGACCGCGCCGGGCAAGGGCGATATCAAAAACATCGTCTTTGGCATCAACGATTCCGCCATTACCGATGACGATAAGATCCTCTCCGCCGCATCGTGCACCACCAACGGCATTACCCCGGTGCTCAAGGTGATCAATGACCGCTACGGCGTGGCCCACGGCCACGTGGAAACCGCGCACTCGTTTACCAATGACCAAAACCTCATTGATAACTACCACAAGGGCGAGCGCCGCGGCCGCGCCGCTGGCCTGAACATGGTGCTTGCCGCCACCGGTGCCGCCAAGGCTGTGGCCAAGGCTCTGCCGGAGTTCGAAGGCAAGCTGACCGGTAACGCCATCCGCGTTCCTACCCCGGATGTGTCCATGGCGGTGCTTAACTTGGAGCTGGAGCAAGAGGTCGACCGCGATGAGGTCAATGACTTCTTGCGTAACGTCTCCCTGCACTCTGATCTGCGCCAGCAGATTTCCTACATCGCCTCCCCAGAGGTCGTCTCTAGCGACTTCGTGGGCAATACTAATGCCGGCATCGTCGATGGCATCGCCACCATCGCTTCCGGCAAGCACCTGGTGCTCTACGTCTGGTACGACAACGAGTTCGGTTACTCCAACCAGGTCATCCGCGTGGTGGAGGGGCTTTCTAATGCCCGCCCGGTGGTCCTGCCCAAGCGCGTATCTCCCTCTGAGCTTTAAGCTTGCATAGTTTAAGGCCCGCGGAGTCCCTGCGGGCCTTAGTTATTTAAGCGGTGGGGCGAAGTGCCCGTGTGCGCAGCAACCGCTTGGCGGCCCAAGAAGTAATGGCGGCGAAAAGCAGAGTCATCATTGCCGCAGCGGCGTAGCGGTCGGGAGAATCCGCATTCATCGGCCAGGCTGGGAAGGCAATGAGCCAAAGGATAGTCTTCGCGAGGACATCGCCGCCTACCGTCACGGAGACAATGGTGCCGATGATGGTGAGAGCAAGCGAACTCCAGATACCAAAGCGGATGATGACGATGAGCGACACCGCCGCGAGGACGTACCCGACGCCGATGGCCAGCGGCAGTTGGGCGAGCACAGCTAGGGTGGTTTCACCGGCAAAGATAATCGCGACCGAAGCACAAGTGCACACCGCTGCGATGATGCCCAGTAACCACAGGAGAAGGGCAGTAGAGCAGTGGCGAGATTCTGTATAAACAATCGGCCACGCGCCCGAGAACCCCGGCCAGACCAGTACAGGAAGTACACCGGCACCCACAGGGAGAAGCAAAAATACGTAGAATCCCTGCACATAACGTGGTGGATAGATAAGGGCAATAAAGATCAGCGCTAAGGCGCTTAATACCAAGCACGTAATGACCACTGGCGTCATTATGGCCCGGTGAAAGCCACGCAGCGCATCGGCACGGCGCGAGCGGGCAGCGGCACGAGGGACAGCCGCAGGCTGCCATCCCTGAGCCGGAGTGGCGACGGTACTGACCGTGGATATCGCCACGCGGCGGCGTCGGGAAAGCGGACGTACTCGCCGAGGCGTCATAGTCGCGGTCAAAGCCCCCGCTACAGCGAGGATGAGGCATAACGCCAGTGCAGGAAGCGGACTTTCCAGCAGGAGTGGATCGCCAGGATCGAGCGGAACCGAATTTTGGTGGATACGTAGCGCAGGCAACAGTAACCGCAGCGGCCACGCGGGTGGGAAGGCCCACCATAGCTGCCCTTCGACAACGCGAGGAAGCACACTAATGACCTGCCAGATAACCGCGAGGATAAGCGTGACGGCAAAGCCCAGCCTGCGGGCGCATGCGGTCGCAAGCCCTGCGATGCCGATGGCTCCGAGGAAAGAATAAGCCCCAGTGATGAGAAGCAGCTGGTGGTCTGCACGCCCTTGCGCTGCAACCGCAGCCCAGGACAGACCGAAATTAAGAAGGTGAAAGACTGCGAGGCTTGCCACGACGATGAAGAAACGGGAGGCGTGCTCGTAGCGAGGATGAATCCGGCGCCATAGGGTGCCGCCGCCGCGGCTGAGCACCTCGCGGCGCTCTGGAACGCCAGCAAAAAGCGCAATGAGCGGCGCGTACATCCCGGTGATAAACATGGACTGCCAGCCAAGAACCCCGGTAGCGTCCTCAGCGGAGGAAGCGAACGCAGAAAAGAATACCGTCATTATCACTAGGGGCAGGGCGAGCAAGGGTAACCACTGCAGGGCGCTGCCGCGGCAACGCAATAGTTCTGCTGAGAGATACCGTCGATACTGGTTACTCATCGGTCTCACCATCTGCAGAAGTCAGGCGGAAGAATTCGGCTTCCAGTTCACCGCTGGGGGCCAGTTCCTGCAGGGAGCCGGAATACCGGATGGTGCCTTGGGACAGGATAGTGATGTCGTGGGCTAGGTGAAGGACCTCACCGAGTTGATGGGAGCTGACCACGACGGTATGGCCAGCGGCGGCGAGCTGCTGGAGGAGCTTTCGCAGCTCCGCGATGCCCTGTGGATCGAGTCCATTTTGCGGCTCATCTAGCAATAAGATTTCCGGATCGCCGAGCAAGGCCTGAGCTAAGGCCAAACGGGCTTTCATCCCAGTGGAAAAAGACTTTGCCTTCTTAGAACCAGCCCCGGCTAGACCAGCAATGTGCAAGACACGGTCGATTTCAGTATCGGGCAATCCGAGCAGACGGGTATGCACGCGGAGGTTATCCGTGGCGGACAGGTGGCCATAGAAAGCCGGCCCGTTAACCGAGGCGCCAACATGGTCGAGAACTTCCCGCGACCATGGTTTTCCGGCCACGCGCACCGTTCCCGAATCGGCGGGTAGCAGACCGAGGAAAATGGAAAACAAGGTGGACTTGCCGGCGCCATTTCTCCCGAGCACAGCGTGCACGCGGCCAGGTAAGACCTGAAAACTGATATCCCGCAGCACTGCCTGGGAACCAAAAGACTTTGTGATGTGTTCGAAAGCAACCTCATAGCTCATACCAAAAGTATGAGCTGCGCAACTATCGAAATCTTCCGCCTGCGAGACGGTCTTCGCGCCGGGGTAGTCCTACCACAGTAGGAGGCTAAGCAATGCCAGCTTTGTGCGCCAGCAGCACCAAAGCCACGCGGTCGCGTGCAGCTAGCTTGGACATCAGCGCAGAGACATGCGTTTTTACCGTGGTATCTGCGATAGACATGTGGCCGGCAATCTCGCGATTCGTGGCACCGCGCGCGATGAGCGAGAGAACCTCCATCTCGCGCCGAGTAACTAGGCTAAGTCCTTGGCGCTCGTGCGGACTAAGCTGGCTGTGCGTTAGCGCCTTGCGGTAGCCCTCTAAAACAGGGCCCGTTACCTGGGAGGCGAGGACAGACTCTCCCTTAGCAACGTCGCGTACGGCTTCTACCAGCACCTCTGGATCCGCATCTTTTAGCAAGAATCCATGCGCCCCCGCGGCAATAGATTGAGATACCAGATCCTCTTCATTGAACGTGGTGAGCATGATGATCCGGCAGTCAGGGGTGCGGGAGAGAATGGCTTGGGCTGCGGCGATTCCATCCATGCCAGGCATGCGTATATCCAAAATGGCCACATCAATGCGGTGGCGAAGTGCCAAGGAGACGGCGTCGCCTCCGGAGGCTGCGGTAGCCACCACCTCAATATCTTCCTGCGCGTTCAAGATGGTCGATAAGGCAGCGACGAGCATCGCTTGATCGTCTGCAAGCATGACGCGAATCTTAGGCATGGTTGTCCTTGTGTAATGGTAGTTCCGCAGCCAGTGTAAATTTCTGGGCATCGCCACTGCTGGTTAAGTGCCCGCCCAAGGCTTGGGCGCGTTCCTTAACTCCCACCAAACCCACGCCGCTGCCGGATACCTCACTGGGAGTCGGGGAAGAAGCGGTGGAGGTGAGGGTGACCCGTGCGGCATCGGAAAGCGTGAGCTTTAGCTGCACATGCGTGCCGGGGCCTTGGTGGCGCAGGGCATTGGTCAGCCCTTCAGAAATAATGCGCACCAGGGCCAGCTGAGTCAGCGCGGAAACCTCGTAGGAGGCAGGCAATTCCGCGTCAACCTCCAGGCCAGCGGTGCGAAAACCGTCGATGATGCCCTGTACGTGCTCGAGCTGGTGCGCGGGTTCTAAAGCCGCAGGCCCCGTGCTGCGTAGCGCCGTGACGATGCCGCGCACTTCCTCCAGCGCGGAATCCGCACCATCGCGAATGCTCTTCAAAGTGTCCTCTGCGGCGGTGGTATCAGTGCGCGCGGCGATAATCCCGGCATTAGCTTGGACCTTGATCAGGGTGAGGGAGTGGGCCAAGACATCGTGCAATTCCCGCGCGATGAGTAAGCGCTCTTCCTCCTGCGCTTGGTGGAACCGTTCTTGGGCTAAGCGCTCGCGTTGCCTATCCAAATCAAAATAGCGTGCGGCGATGAAATAGGCGCTGCCGAGCACCGCCCAATGTACCACCAGCAAAGTGATGTAGCGGCGATCGAGCTGGAAAGATAAGAGAAAGGACTCGGGGTCAATGCGCCACATCGCAGGCGATATAAAGGAACCCAAGAACGCGGCGGTAAGCACCGCGCGGGGAATTGAGCGGCGTTCCACGTAGCGGGAGGTAGCGTAGACGGCCATCGGCGCGGTCATTGCCCATGGAGTGACCCCGAGGTTCGCTGGTAGCTGGCTTATCCACGCCGCGGCCCACGCACCAAGGAGGACGATAAAGCCGGCTGCGCTGAGTACCGGTTTGGTACGCCAGACCCAGATGAAGGGCAAGAATAAAAGCGAAAGCGCTGCTTGGATGAGCTCGATAGCTCCTGGAGCCGCCCAAGCCCCGATGAGATAAAACAGCGCCATGAGCGCTGCCGCCGCGGTGAGGATTTTATCTCCCAAGCGTGCTTTGGCGACGGTGTCAGTGCTCATAGCAGGACATAGTAGTACGCCTTCGGGGGACTACTTCTTTTTGTCCTTCTTCTTGCCTTTCTTCTTATCCTTCTTTGTAGACGAGGCCTCTAGCTTGGCAGCTACATCCGGTACGTAGCGGAACTCTTCGCGGTCTGGGCGCTCGTAGGTCTTGCCATCGGAATCGGGACGGTGTGGGATCTCCGGCAGCTCGCGCTCGATCTTCTCGTAAGGGATGGTATTGAGCAAGTGCGAAATGACGTTGATGCGCGAGCGCTTTTTATCCTCGGACTCCACGGTGTACCACGGTGCGGTCGGGGTATCGGTGTGGATGAACATGGCATCCTTGGCGCGGGAATAATCCTCCCAGCGAGTAATGGATTGGAGATCCATGGGGGAGAGCTTCCAGCGGCGCAGCGGATCATTGCGGCGGGATTCAAAGCGCTTAATCTGCTCTTCATCAGAGACAGAGAACCAGTATTTGCGCAGGATAATGCCGTCTTCCACAAGCATCTGCTCAAAGGTGGGAGCCTGGTGCAAGAAGCGGACGTATTCTTGGTCGGTGCAAAAGCCCATGACGCGCTCAACGCCGGCGCGGTTGTACCAGGAGCGGTCAAAGATGACGATTTCGCCCTTGGTGGGCAGCTTTTCTACGTAGCGCTGGAAATACCACTGGCCCTGTTCGCGCGAGTTCGGGGCCGGAAGCGCCTCGATGCGGCAGGTGCGGGGGTTGAGGTACTGCGTGATGCGCTTAATGGCAGAACCCTTGCCGGCGGCGTCGCGGCCTTCCATGATGATGACCACGCGGGCGCCGGTCTCAACAACCCACTGTTGCATATCGACGAGCTCTGCTTGCAACCGCTCGAGCTCTTTTTCGTAGGCCTTCTTATTCAGCTTCTTAGGGGATGTGCTGCTTTTGGTGCTCATTCTTCCAGCTTAACGGCTTGGTGGCACTATCTAGAAAACTGGTGTGCCCTCGTTGGAGTGAGAACCCAGCCACAGCTTGTGCGGGGTATATGCAGCAGGCTTAGAGGCCGGGCTCGCCGTAGCGAGTGGTATTAGAAATATGGCCGAGCCCTTCGACGTCGATGGCTACCGTATCGCCATCCTGGAGGAATTGTTGCGGGTCGCGGGCAAAACCAACGCCTTCGGGCGTACCGGTCACGATGACATCACCGGGGTTGAGGGGATAGAGCTGCGAGCAGAATTCGATGAGCTCAGCGATGGAAAAGATGAGGTCATCAGTATTGTCCTGCTGGCGCACCTCGCCATTAACCGTGGTGGTAAGGCGCGCGTTACCACCTGGCGCCCATTCATCAGGGGTAGTGAGCCAAGGTCCAAAGCCTGCGGTGCGGTAAAAAGACTTGCCTGCGTGGAATTGGCTGGTCTGGCGCTGAAAATCGCGCAGGGTGTAATCATTCATGATGGCATACCCCGCCACGTAATCTAGTGCATCCGCGCGGGTTACGCGGTGCGTGCGCTCGCCGATGACCACCGCAAGCTCACCCTCATAGTCCAGCTTCTGGGTAGCGTATTCGGGGATATAGACGTCATCGAAGGGGCCGGTCAGGGCATCGGCGAACTTGATAAACAGCGTGGGGTGCTCGGGAAAGTCGCGGCCCATTTCCCGGATATGCTTGGCGTAATTAAGTCCTACGCAGATGATTTTTCCTGGCGTTGGGACGACTGCTTCTAAATCATGCTGATCAAAGACTATCGGCTCGCCAGATAGTTGTGCGGCCTTGCGCCAATCTTCGCTGCGCAGCAGCGCCCCTACGTCTTCGTAGTCCAGCTCCACACCCACATTATCGCCTTCAATGCGGATTGCGGAGGTGCCGAACGCGGTGCGAAGAGTAGCCAATTTCATGCCAGCTAGTCTAGCGCACTCCTTATTTCTGCTACCGCGTCAGCGCAGAGGCTGGGGATCTCCACCTTTTCTTGCTTGGACCACGGCTTGAGCACAAACGATGACGGATCCATCCGGCCTGGCGGCCTTCCGATGCCGATGGAAAGACGCTGATAGTCCTTAGTACCGAGCGACTTCGTAGTAGAGCGCAGACCGTTGTGCCCGTGATCGCCACCGCCTTGGCGCAATTTCACGGTCCCGAAGTCGAGCTCTAATTCATCGTGCACCACCACAATATCTGCGGGTGCCAGATGGAAGTACTGGGCGAGTGCCTTGATCGGCCCACCAGACAGGTTCATAAAGGACCGTGGTTTAGCGCAGATGACCTTGCGGCCGGATAGCATTCCTTCCGCGACCTCGGTATTCGTCTTCTTATGCACCGAAAAGCTGCTCATTAATTCACCGGCGAGCTCATCCGCAACGTCGAAGCCGATGTTGTGCCGCGTGCCGGAATATTTCGGGCCAGGATTGCCAAGGCCTACTACGAGTAGTGGAGTCACTGCATTATTGTCGCATAGATTGAAATTCTATTGGAAATACAAACCTATGCGGCACTGAATATGAACTTGAGTAGTAAGCCCAGAATTCGTGAACTTGCCGGACAAGATTTATAAAACCATCTATAAAACCACGACATCGCCGTGAGCAGCAATGCTCACGGCGATGTGTGCTTGAGGGGGTGAGAAATTACTCCTCGGAATCGTCGGATTTGGAGGACTCGCCCTCTTCGTCGACGGAGTCGGCACCAGCGTCGGCTCCGCCTTCCTCAGCAGCCTCAGCGGCCTCTTCGAGCTCCTCGTCAACCTCAGGCAGGGAGATGGAGAGGATAACGGTCTCTGGGTCTGCCACCAGGGTAGTGCCTTCCGGCATGGTGATGTCGGCGGCGGTGATGACCTCGCCGTCCTCGAGGCCCTCGATGGACAGCTCGATCTCTTCCGGAATGCTCAGTACGTCAGCCTCAACCATGAGGACGTCTGCGTCCTGGATGTGCATGGTGCCCGGTGCGGACTCGCCGGTCAGGGTAATCGGAACCTCAACCTCGACCTTCTCGCCGCGCTTAATCAGCAGCAGGTCAACGTGGTCGATGTCCATGGTGAGCACGTTCTGGTCAACGTTCTTGACCATGGTCAGGTACTGCTCACCCTCGATCTCGAGCTCCAAAACGGCGTTGACACCGTTGTTGCGAACGAGGGACTGGATGTCCAGCAGGGGCACTGCGA
The DNA here is from genome assembly GCF_022346005.1 of Corynebacterium sp. ACRPS. Classification (GTDB taxonomy): domain Bacteria; phylum Actinomycetota; class Actinomycetes; order Mycobacteriales; family Mycobacteriaceae; genus Corynebacterium. Next base: position 9,375 of record NZ_JAKRMY010000007.1, on the reverse strand, counting down.
AGTGTACTGGCTCCTGGTCGCTACCGTAGATTACGCCGGGAACTTTCCAGTCGCGGCGCAGGCGGCGGGCGTAGCCCTTGCCAAAGACGGTACGTGGTTCTGCTTTAATGATTGGGCGCTCTGCCATGATGCAATCTCCTTTGTCGGTGTAGTGCGGCGAGGCTATCGAAGTTATAAAAACGACGAAAGCCTGCCGATGAACGTCTTGGACGAGTCATCGCAGGCGTCAATAAAAGCAACATGCTCTAACTTCAATCGCGTCGATAACGGCTTCCCAATTTTTGAGTCGCCCTCGCCGAGACTGAGTTAGATTAGCATCTCTCGGTCGATGAAACCAAAACCCGCCCCGTTAGTCTTCCTTCGCGCCCGTCCCGCCCGTCGCGCCCTTCGCGCTCACCGGCGGCGCGTATGACTGTAGCTCGGGTTGCGCGGTGAGCGCGAGGGGAGGGTGGGGAGAACGGCAGGCGGTAGTGCGGTAGTGCTTGCGTATACCTGCGACGCCCTTGGCGCTCACGGGGATGGAAAACACCGACACCCCGCCGTTCACGGTGAGTGCGAAGGGCGGGGTGTGAGGTGTAGTGCGATCGGTGGAACGCTTATGCGCGGTCGAAAAGGGTAGTTACAGAACCGTTTTCGAAGATCTCGTGGATGGTTCGAGCCAGCAGTGGGGCGATGGACAGGACCTTGAGGTTGGACCAGCCTTCGGTGGACTGCGGCAGGGTATCGGTGGTGATGACTTCCTCGGCACCGCACTCGGACAGGCGCTCGCGGGCGGGGTCAGAGAATACGCCGTGGGTACAGGCGATGATGACCTTCTTTGCGCCCGCTTCCTTGAGCACGCGCACGGCGCCGGCGATGGTGCCACCGGTGTCAATCATGTCATCGAGAAGCACGCAGTCCTTGCCCTCAACTTCGCCCACAACGCGGTTGGAGACCGTCTTATTGGCCTCGGTATTCGAGCGGGTCTTGTGCACGAAGGCCAGCGGGGCATCGCCCAGGTCGTGGGCCCACTTTTCGGCGACCTTCACGCGGCCGGCATCGGGGGAGACGACGGCGATGTTATCGGTGGCGTACTTGGACTTGATGTAGTCCGTCAAGATGGGCTGGGCGTGCATGTGATCCACTGGGCCGTCGAAGAAGCCCTGAATCTGGTCCGTGTGTAGGTCCACCGAGACGATGCGGTCCGCACCGGCTGCCTGCAGGAGATCTGCGACCAGGCGGGCGGAGATGGGCTCGCGGCCCAAGTGCTTTTTATCCTGACGCGCATATGGGTAGAACGGCAAGATCGCGGTGATGCGCTTGGCGGAACCACGCTTCAACGCATCGATCATGATGAGCTGTTCCATCAGCCACTTATTGAGCGGCTGGGAATGCGATTGCATGACGAAGCAGTCAGCGCCGCGCACGGATTCTTCGAAGCGGATGAAGATCTCGCCATTGGCGAAGTCCCGGGCGGTGGTAGGAACCAAATCGGTGTTAAGTTCCTTTGCCACTGCCTCTGCCAATTCTGGGTGTGCGCGCCCAGAAAAGAGCTTCATGTTTTTGCTACTACCAGTTACCTTGCCAGTCATAGGAGAATATGCCCCTTTACTTTTCGTTGTCCTGTGCACGGGCTGCGGCTTCTGCCGCTGGGGTGCCCGGACGCTTCTTTTCAACCCAGCCTTCGATATTGCGCTGTTTGCCACCGGAGACTGCGAGTGCTCCCGCGGGAACATCGTCTTTAATTACTGTACCCGCACCGGAGTACGCGCCATCACCGACATTGACTGGAGCGATAAACATCGTATCCGAGCCGGTGCGCACGTGGCTGCCAATGGTGGTGTGGTGCTTGTTCACACCGTCGTAATTGACGAAGACAGAGGACGCACCGATATTGGATTCCTCGCCCACGGTGGCATCACCAATATAGGTAAGGTGCGGCACCTTGGTACCGCGGCCGAGCTCGGCATTTTTCGCCTCCACGAAGCCGCCGAGCTTGCCGTCTTCGCCCACGATGGTATTCGGGCGAATAAAGGTAAAAGGCCCAATCTTGGCGTTGACGCCGATGACGGAATCGCTGCCGTGTGTGCGGACCACGGAAGCGCCTGTACCAATCTGCATATTCGTCAACGTGGAATCCGGGCCGATCTCGGCATTATCGGCGATGCTCGTCGCACCCCATAGCTGAGTGCCGGGGTGGATGGTGACATCGGTGCCGATGGTGACATTAACGCCGATCCAGGTGGTCTCTGGATCGACGATGGTGGCGCCACCGCGCATGGCCTTTTCCACCATGCGGCGGTTGAGCTCGCGGCCGGCAGCGGCCAGCTGCACGCGGTCATTGACGCCGGCTAGTTCCTGTGGATCCGCGGCCACGTGCGCACCCACGCCATGCCCGGCGGTGCGGGCGATTTCGAGGACATCGGTAATGTACAGCTCGCCCTGCGCATTATTGGTATCAAGCTTGGTCAGGGCATCGCGCAATGCTGCCGCATCGAAAGCGAAAACACCGGAATTGACCTCATCAACCAGGCGCTGTTCTTCGGTGGCATCCTTGTGCTCCACGATGGCGGACACAGACCCATCCGTGTCGCGAATGATGCGGCCATAACCGGTGGGATCTGCAAGGCGCATGGATAACACCGTGACCGCATTGCCTTGAGCGGTGTGGGTATCGCGCAGCCCCTCGATGGTTTCTGGGGTCAAAAGCGGCACGTCACCATTGGTAACGATGATGGTGCCTTCGAAATCAGAAATCGGGGAAATCCCGCAGGACACGGCATGGCCGGTACCGCGCTGTTCATCCTGCACGGCCTGCACGATCTCACGGTCTAGCTCATTCGAAATCTTTTCTACGACGGGTGAGACCTGCTCGCGCTGGTGGCCCACGACGGTCACGAGATGGTCCGGATTGATTCCCGCCGCGGCGTGCAGCGCGTGTCCAAGCAGCGTGCGACCGCCAATTTCGTGCAAAGTCTTTTGCTTTGTGGATTTCATGCGCGTGCCGGCACCCGCCGCGAGGACGACGACGGCACTTGGAATAGTTGCTTCCACGGTCAACAAAACTCCTGGGGGTTGAGTTTGATTAGTTCTTCGGGCTTCATCTTATAGTCCCTATTTCAACTATGTGCGAGAAACCTCCTTAAGGCTGCCCGCGCGCCACACTCCAATAAAGCCAACGAGCGCCAAGAAAATCAACGCCGCTTCTGGTCCCGCGAGAGCAATGACGGAGGAAATACCACCCATGATGAGCAAAATGATGCCCATCATTGTATTCGCGGCACCCACGTACTGCGTCCTTTTATCGCCGCCCGCCATATCCACCACGTAGGTCTTTCGGGCCACGCGGACTGCCGTATGCGCGAGGTTGACAGCAAAGAAGCCGAGAGGCATGACCCAAGCATTCACGGAGTCTGGGGCCCAGTGGGAACTAGCCACGATGAGCAGAATGATGACGGAGGAAATGGCCGCACCAGCCGCCATAGTGTTCTTGGAGGATCTATCCGAAAATATGCCAGAAACGCGCCCGCCTACGAGCGAAGCCAGGCCGGAGGCAAGCACGAAGCCGTAGATGCCGGAAAGGTCATCGTGCAGCAGTATGATAAATGCGGTAGAAAGCGCCGAGACCAGCAACAGAGCGCGAACGATGACGAAGTTGCGGAACTGGGCATCGCCAGTAAAAAGCTTCCAGGTATCTGACCACCAGCTCTTATCGATGCCTTCTTGTTCCCCCTCCGGCACTGGCTCTTCCACGTGCGAAAATACCCACGTGGCAATGCCCCAAGTAGAAGCGCCGACCAATAAAACGATGCCCATAGTGGAAATCGTGAGATCCCCCAAGAGGAATAAGATGACACCGGCCAGCAGGGTGGCCCCGCCGCCCAAGGCCGCTGCGGATCCGGTGACCCGGCCGCGCTGGCCCTTGGAAATCGTGCGCGCCTGCACGTCCTTGCCGGCGATGGAACACAACGCGCGGAACAGGGAAAGCGCCGCCAGGGCGAGAAGCACGACCACGCCCAGCCATGCGCCGCGGATAAAGAATGCGGCAAGGGCAATCACGGCGGCGGAGATGGCTTGGCCGGTCGAGCCGATCATCCACAGGCGCTTGCGGGCGCGGTGCGTGGTCACCCAGGGGGTAAGAGCGGCCTGCGGCAGCATGGAGCCAGATTCCCGGATAGGGGTAAGCAGGCCGGTAAAGAAGGCGGGGACGCCTGCCGCATTAAACAGCGCTGGCAGCACCGTTTTGGAAGCAACGATCTGGTCGCCTAAATTTTGCAGGCCATTGGACCAGATGAAGTACCTAGCATTTGAGTTAGACATGAAAGAACTTTCGAGATAACCGAGACAAAGCGGGATAACACTGTAATCCGGTCAGAAGAGACCGTCGATCAACTTTACTCGCTTCCTACCCCTGGAAAGGGCGAAACCGCTGCGATCGGCTATGTTCAGTAGTTGTTATGCATGACGTGGATCCCCTCATCAACACGATGTACCAGGCCTTCGATCTGATCGGAGTGGCCTTGAACGGCATCATCGGTGGCACGATTGCTCGCCGCCGCGAATTCGACATCGTGGGATTTATCTTCCTCGCCTTATTTTCCGGCCTGGCTGGCGGCATGATCCGCGACATGCTTATCGATGATGGCCCTGCCGCCGCTATTTCAGATCCTTGGTACTTGGGCCTTGCCTGTGCCGGGGCGCTGACCGCCTTCCTCATGGAGCTGAAGGGAAAGGCGTGGGAGATTTTCCGCGAGCACGGCGATGCCATCATTTTGGGTATGTGGTCTACCACCGGTTGTGTGAAGGCACTGGCTGCGGGTATGCCCATGATCCCGTGCGTGTTTTTAGGTGTCTTAACCGCCGTCGGCGGGGGAATGGTCCGCGATGTCGCCTCTGGACAAATCCCGTCCATTTTTGGCGGCAGCCCCCTCTATGCGGTGCCTTCTATCGTCACAGGCATCGTCATGGTGACCTTTGCATCCAATGACCAATTCGCCATGGGGATGGTGGTTTCCCCAATCATCGGCAGTGGCATGGCCATCATTTCCTACTGGCGGGGATGGGTCCTGCCCCGCGCCGGAGTCGCGCCAGTGAACTACACCGCGGCACAGGTGGCCGCGATTGCGAAGAAGGCGGAGCTAAAAGGCTTTCGCCGCGGTCGGCGCAAACGCTAGCGGTTTAGACGGCGCGTAGGACCGTACCGTGGCCGACTTTAAGGCAGGTTGGTGACGATGGCGATGATGACAAGGATAATAAGGACAAGAACGCTCCACCTAAGGAACGGATCCTTGGTTAGGGGCAATGGCTTCTGGGAATCGTCATCACCAGGTTCCGGGGTAGACGTGGAGTGTGGATCGGTCATGGCAGGAATCCTTTCGAGTGCAACATTGCCGCAATGCTAGTGAGGGCGACTATAAGCGTCGCCCTCAAGCAAGAGCAAGGTCCCTCGGCGGAGTTGCGCTAGTACCCTGTGGGGTACGACTACAGATTATCCACTGCGTACTGTGCTTCTTCTGCGGTGAATTTTTCACCGTATTCGCTGACGAGTTGGTCATAGATAGCATTGGGTGACATGCTCATCGTTTCTTCGTAATCGCGGGCCGTTTGAAGAGCATTATCGTGGTAGTCCGCTTCCAAATTATCAATGGCGTACTGGGCGGCTTCCGGGCTGAATTGTTCGCCGTACTCGCTGCTGAGCTGGTCGTACAATCCCTGCTTGGACATGTGCATGGTATCTGAGTACACCTTGGCACTCTTCAAAGCATTCTTGAATTCGCGCGGGACATCTTGGTCTTCGCTTCGTTCTTCTGGCTGATTGTCGTGCTCATCGCGAGCATCGTCGTCCGCGTTTATTTCTTGGGCTTCTTCCTCCGGGGCGGCCTCTACAGTGCCTTGCTGGGTGGTCTGGTCCGTAGAGCTTTCGCTGGTTTTATCGTCGCTACCGCCCATATTGGCGATGATGGCGATAATGATGAGGACACCGATGATGATTGCGCCCCACTTGAGGCAGCCGCCCTTTTTCTTTTGGGGCTGCTCAGAAGCCGGCTGCCCAGCTGCTGGTTGACCAGCCGGTTGAGAATTATCGGAATAGGGGGATGGAGAGGACATGGTGTGGGTTCCTTTCAAAGTGAGTGAGAGAGGGAAAGAGGAAAGTTTTCCGACATTGGCTGCAAAAGCGCAGCAGTGGTCGAGAGCGATTAGCGCAGCGGATCCTTGGCAACGGACGGTACTGTCTTGAATATCTCCCAAATCAACGACAATGTTGCAGGAATAGAACTCTCGGACTGGAGTGCCAAATCCATTGGGAAAATCAACGTGGCCGAAGGCGTGGTATGTACGTGGCGATTCAGTTATTGAATCTGCCGACTGGATATCAATATCTTCTGGAAAACTGACTCCACCGGGGTACTTGGCACGGCGGGTTACATCCTCGCGGCATTTGTCTAAAGCGGCCTCAGTGTCTTGGGCTTCGCTTATTTTCAGCATGGAAAAAATAAAGGCCACAAACACCACGAGGGCGGCCCCAATAAACAATAGCCAGAACCAACCACCGCTTTAAAAGCGGCTTTTCCACGTTTGCTGATGGAAGTGGCGCAGGAGTTTCAAGGGAGGGAGACGAGTAAGGAGAGTTGTCCAACGCTTTGGTCTTTCGGAAGAGAGATAATGAGTGATTATTGCCGATGCACACCCCCAGCATCTGGCTGTAGTGTGAAGTAGCAATGGTTTAACTAAATCAACTGGTTCGGACATAAGTATGCAGGCGAGCAAGGAAAATCGCCTATGTGTACGAAAATTGTAGATTGCCTTGACTTTCCTTGGCTTAAAGTAGGGTAAGGAAAAGATTTCTATGAGAGTGGACGTAGTAATTATTGGTGGCGGATTCGCGGGCACTTCTGCGGCTATTACCTTGGCTCGCGCGAATCGGTCTGTCGCGTTAGTGGACTCAGATCAGCCACGCAATAGGTTTAGCGAGCATTCCCACGGAGTTTTAGGATTCGAATCTGCATCGCCTGTTCAAATGCTGGAAAGTGGCCGCCAAGAATTTCAATCGTTCGGCGGAGAGGTCATCCCTGAAACTGCGAAGTCGCTTATGCCTGCTGAGGACCACTCGCATAGGTGGAAAACCGAATTGGAAAGCGGCGACGCCATTTACTCGAGCCATGTAATCGTAGCTACAGGTATCACTGACAAATTGCCGGACATCCCTGGCCTTGAACAGTTGTGGGGCAACCGGGTCTTTCACTGTCCTTATTGCCATGGTTATGAGGCCAAAAATAAGAACCTGGTCGTTATTGGTGGTAAGAACCCTCCATTTACTTTCCGTATAACGAAGCTGCTCACTAAGTGGACGGATCGAGTGACTTTCTATCCACATGGGCTGGAGCTTTCCCAGGATGAAAAACGCCTTATGGAATCGCTAGGAATCACAATTGAACCTAATTCGGTGCAAGGGGTTAGAGAATCTGAACGCTTTGATGGCGGCGTAGTACTTGACGTTGGGCAGAAAAAGAAGGAATACGAAGCTTGTTTTACCGGTCCCGAATTTGTTCCTAATGACTCACTACTTAAGCAAGCCGGATGCGCTGTAGAACACGGTTGGGTTAAAGCGGACTCTGGGATGACGTCACTGGAGGGTATTTGGGCTGCAGGAAATGTCATAAGCTCCCCAGACCAAATGCCGCAAGCCATGGGCGCTGGAGCCGCCGTTGCCATTAAGGTGGATCAGAAGATGTTTGATGAGGATATCTCCGGCTGAAGGATTTATACTTTTGTTGCTCATGCTGGAGATTGGATAGTGGTGGCTTCTCCTCAAAGAACAAACAAGTGGTGAACCGAGATGCGTTGGGAGTCCTTGCTACCCGATTTTTCGAGGGGGCTATCTTGTGTGGGCCATTTTTCGCTAGCATGTGATGATGCGCTTTTCCTACCTGGCTGTCCCTACCGTGACAGCGTGTTTATTGTTAGCGGCTTGCTCGAATCCAGATAGTGGGGAGACGAATCAGGCTGCGAATAGTTCCGACTCTGCGTCGACCTCCAGTGCCGGCGCACAGTCAAAGGCGGCGAGCGAACAGCACACGGAGATTCCGACCGCAGATGCCGATGCGGCGCAGCTACTGGCGGGGATGACTATTAGCAATCTCGTCGATAAGCAATCGCAAGAGGTGGCCCGCACTGCGCTTGCCGGTGCCGGAGTGCCACAACAAAGCATCGATGGCTTTTTTGAGCTGGTAGACGAATACAACACTGCTGTACCGACGGACAGCATGGTGACCGAAGGCTTCGCGGAGTACAGGAAGCAGGACCCAGAATACGATGTGGAGGCCATTTCAAAGGCGTGGAATGACCACCATGCGGATTATGTGGGTACCAATTGCCGCATCAATACCTTTACCCTGGCGGATTCGCTCTTTTCCGTTGATGACCAGGACAACCCCAATGACTCCTTGTTGTTCCTAGACCAACAGTCCCTAGACAACGCGCCGGATCAAATCTTTGATGAAGCCGAGCGCGCCAAGTTTGAGGCCTTCTATGGGAATGTGGAAACTACCATGGAGCAAGATCCCGGACAGCACATTGCCGATATCAAGGCTTATTTTAAAGACCGCGGCATCGAGTTTGCGGATACAGATGCCCGAGTGGTGTCGGTATTCTCGCACGATACCTTGACAGAACCGGCCACGCTTTTCATCGGGCATACCGGCGTTGCCGTGCCGTATGAGGATGGCTACCTATTCTTGGAGAAGCTTGCCTTCGACATGCCTTATCAGGCGGTGACGGTGAAGGATATGCAGCAGCTTAATGATTACCTGATGCATAAATACGATGACGGCCCCGATCTGGAATACGGCCAACCCATTATCTTTGACAATGACGACGTGATAGAAGGAATGCGCTACGCCAAGAAGTAAAAGGGCAGTTTAACCCTGTGTGACAGTAATCAACTGCTTCCCGTTAAGAGACACGTGACGTTTAGTAGCTAAATCACGGCGGAATAGTTCGAATACTCGCGGCGGGAAGTACTTTCCCGCCTTTTCCGAACAGTTGCTGCATATTCAGGCGTCAGTGGGTGATATAGGAACCTTGGCAGTTGAATTCTTCTTTTTAAGCGATGCGCGGTCTAAACTGTCAGATGCGAGTTTTTGGTACCGGTGTTCTGGGGACCCGGTACTGTCGTGTTCTGGGTAGTTGGTACTGGGGCCGGGCCGACTTCGTCGGCCCGGCTGTTTGCTTTATTTGTCCGGTTCTATTGGGGCGGTGGCTTTGCGCATGTCAGTGGACCTGACCCCCAGATGGTGGACACCTTGAAACCAGCATCTCGCTGGGAAGTGAGGTACCTTTCCACCATGCCACGCAAGACCTACACCGAGCAGTTCAAGCGCGACGCAGTCTCGTTGT
>NZ_JAKRMY010000006.1 GCF_022346005.1 Corynebacterium sp. ACRPS | reverse complement strand
AAACAGCAAACAGCTCAAGCAACGTCAACGGTCCAAACGATAAGCGGGGGTAAAACCGGCTACCGGGCGGCTACCGCCACCCCGGTACCTGGTACCGCCTTACCGGTCCCTAAAACAAGCCCGCGTCACTTGAAGTCTTATGGTGATATTTTTGTCTATAAGGATCGTCATAGATAAATGGCGGGGTCCTGTGGATGCATGCTTGAGGGGCTTGCATCCACAGGGGCTAGCTAAAAGTCCTTTTTTACGTCGTGATTTGCTGCCTTGATTTTGTAATCATTAACAAAGGCGTCCAGCTTGTGATTGGGTCGTGGTGTGGGGTGTTCTGTCTGGTTTAGAATCTCCCGTGCTATCTGAGCGCTGAGACGCGGTGCTACTTCTGTGTGATGCAAGGTAAAATCTCCCGGTAGTGTGATGTGCATTACTTGAGGTAATTAGAATCTACATGAGCACTTTGGGTCCGGGTATCCTACAAAAGTTCTATATCTCGTTTCAGGAAGTGTGTTTTGAACAAACGAGTCGGTAGGATAAGCCACCATGCTGCCCAAGTCCCGCATCTTCTCCGTCCTCCTGCTCGGCCTCGGCGTTGCGCTGGTGGCCGCCGGAGTAGCGGCGCCGGCGTTTTTGGATTTCTCGCCGCGGCTGCCGTTGGAACTCAAAAACACCACGTGGACTCTTAAGGATGAGTTCGCGGATTCCCAAGTGGTCAATAAGGATGGAACGTCGCCTTATTCCGGGCCGATGACCTACCAGATCAATGCGGGCATCCAAGAGCCTTCGGATGAAGATACTGCGACGCTGCGCATAGGGGAGACGCGCCTGCGCGACGATGGCCAAGGACTCGATGATTTAAGCCAGGCGCAGGTGTGGACCTATCCCATTGACCGCCTGAGCGGTGAGGCAAAGGCAGAGGCCAGCCTGAGCCATACCTTGGCCAGCCCTGAGGAGAAGGTTGCTGTCGATGGGTACTGGCTAAAATTCCCGGCGGATGTGGAAAAGACGAATTACCCAGTCTTTGACCCCACCTTGCGCAAGGCAGTGGACGCGGTCTTTGAAGAGGAAACTGAAATAGATGGCCGTACGGTGTATCGGTATCACCAGGAAATCGAGCCAACAAACGTAGCGCAGCTTTATGCCGCCGATGGCAATACCACCTCTTTCCCCAAGGAAGATGGGGGACACGAACCTGGTTATTTGATGCACTCGGGCAGTACGGATTTCTACGTCGACCAAGCTACCGGCCTGGTGGTGGGCATGGACATGGATATCGATGACTACTACGCGGACCGAGAGGGCGTAGGCCGCGAGCAAGCATTCGTCTTTAATGGTTCCACCTCAGAGAAGTCCCGCGCGGCGCTACTCGATGAAGCGAAATCGTTCCCACGTAACCGCGTGGCGGAGATTGCGCGGTGGGCGGCACTGGGTATCGGTATCGTGTTCACCTTTATTGGAGTCATTGGGGCGCTGGGAATTTACGACCATAAAAACAAGCATGTGCGCCGACGCGGAAAGAAAAGCGCCAGCGAAATTACTAGCGAAAGTGCCAGATAAGAGTATTAAGCGCGGTTCGGGTTGCGGTGGAATGAGTTTTTAGTGGTACGGTGCTTGTGGTTGCCCCGCTAGATCTGGCGCAACATTATTGCCGCGTTGGCGCAGCGGCGAGCGAGAGCTTGCCCCCGAACGCGGAATGAAAAAAGCCTTAAGAGTGGTGTGTCTTTACATACTTGAGTTTTTCCTATACACTAATTCGTTGCGCTGGAATCTGGATCTTCGGTGCACATTTAGCCTTTCGGGTTGGTGATGGCAAAACCGACTTGACAAGGTGATTTTGTGCATTCTGAACCCAGACACTCCACAGCAGACCGAATGCTAAAATTACCAGCGGTTTTGCTGCTCGTCGGCCAGGGCGAGTAGCAATCCGCGTGAGGTGCTGGAAGGACCCATCTTGGCAGTCTCCCGCCAGACCAAGTCAGTGGCCAATATCCCCGGAGCCCCGAAGCGATACTCGTTTGCAAAAATTAGCGAGCCTATCGCCCTGCCGGGCCTCCTTGACGTACAACTCGATTCCTTTGCTTGGCTCGTCGGCTCGCCGGAATGGCGCGAGCGTGAGCAGGCTGAGCGCGGCGATAACGCACGCGTGACGAGTGGTCTCGAGGATATCCTCGAAGAGCTCTCGCCGATTCAGGACTACTCGGGCAATATGTCCCTGTCCTTGTCGGAGCCTCGCTTCGAGCCGGTGAAAAACACCGTCGACGAGTGTAAAGAAAAGGACATCAACTACTCCGCGCCGCTGTACGTGACCGCAGAGTTCATTAATAACGACACCCAAGAGATTAAGTCGCAGACCGTCTTCATCGGCGACTTCCCGATCATGACGGATATGGGTACCTTCATCGTGAACGGTACCGAGCGTGTCATCGTCTCCCAGCTGGTGCGTTCCCCAGGCGTGTACTTCGATCGTTCCATCGATAAGTCCACCGAACGCCCGCTGCACTCCGTGAAGATTATTCCTTCCCGCGGTGCTTGGCTGGAGTTCGACGTGGACAAGCGCGATACCGTCGGCGTGCGCATTGACCGTAAGCGCCGCCAGCCGGTGACCGTCCTGTTGAAGGCGCTGGGTTGGTCCGAGGAGCAGATCAGGGAGCGCTTCAGCTTCTCTGAACTCATGATGTCCACCCTGGAATCTGACGGCGTTTCCAATACCGATGAAGCACTGTTGGAGATCTACCGCAAGCAGCGCCCGGGCGAGCAGCCTACCCGTGAGCTGGCGCAGTCCTTGTTGGATAACTCCTTCTTCCGCGCTAAGCGCTATGACCTTGCCAAGGTTGGCCGCTACAAGGCCAACCGCAAGCTGGGTCTTGGCGGCGACCACGACGGTCTGATGACCCTGACTGAAGAAGACATCGCCGTCACCCTGGAGTACCTGGTACGCCTGCACGTTGGCGAGCGTGAGATGAAGGCACCCAACGGTGAGATGATCTCGCTGAACACCGACGACATCGACCACTTTGGTAACCGTCGTCTGCGCACCGTGGGTGAGCTCATCCAGAACCAGGTCCGCGTGGGCCTGTCCCGCATGGAGCGCGTTGTGCGCGAGCGCATGACCACCCAGGACGCAGAGTCCATCACGCCGACGTCCCTGATTAACGTGCGTCCGGTTTCTGCTGCTATCCGCGAGTTCTTTGGTACCTCGCAGCTCTCGCAGTTCATGGACCACAACAACTCCCTGTCCGGCCTGACCCACAAGCGCCGCCTGTCCGCGCTGGGCCCAGGCGGTCTGTCCCGTGAGCGCGCCGGCATTGAGGTGCGAGACGTGCACGCCTCGCACTACGGCCGCATGTGCCCGATTGAGACCCCTGAGGGCCCGAACATTGGCCTGATTGGTGCGCTGGCATCCTACGCCCGCGTGAACCCGTTCGGCTTCATCGAGACCCCGTACCGCAAGGTCGTTGACGGCAAGGTTACGGATCAGGTTGAGTACCTCACCGCTGATGAGGAGGACCGCTTCGCCATTGCTCAGGCTGAGGTCGAGCAGGACGAGGAAGGCCGCCTGATCGGTGAGCGCATCGAGGTCCGCCTGAAGGAGGGTGACATCGGAGTGACCGATGCCTCCGGTGTGGACTACGTTGACGTTTCCCCGCGCCAGATGGTCTCCGTTGGTACCGCCATGATTCCGTTCTTGGAGCACGACGATGCTAACCGTGCCTTGATGGGTGCGAACATGCAGAAGCAGGCGGTTCCGCTGGTTCGTTCCGAGGCCCCACTGGTGGGTACCGGTATGGAACAGCGCGCCGCATATGACGCTGGCGACGTCGTCATTACGCCTAAGGCCGGTGTGGTGGAAAACGTCACCGCTGACGTCATCACCATCATGGACGATGAGGGCCAGCGCGATACCTACATCCTGCGCAAGTTCGAGCGCACCAACCAGGGCACCAACTACAACCAGACCCCGCTGGTGTCCATGGGTCAGCGCGTAGAGGCTGGCCAGGTTTTGGCCGATGGCCCAGGTACACACAACGGTGAGATGTCGCTTGGCCGTAACCTGCTGGTTGCGTTCATGCCGTGGGAAGGCCACAACTACGAGGACGCCATCATCCTCAACCAGCGCATCGTGGAAGAGGACATCCTGACCTCCGTCCACATCGAGGAGCACGAGATCGATGCTCGTGACACCAAGCTGGGCGCCGAGGAAATCACCCGCGAGATTCCAAACGTCTCCGAGGACGTCTTGAGCGACCTCGATGAGCGCGGCATCATCCGCATCGGTGCTGACGTTCGTGCCGGCGATATCCTGGTGGGTAAGGTCACCCCGAAGGGTGAGACCGAGCTGACTCCGGAAGAGCGCCTGCTGCGCGCCATCTTCGGTGAGAAGGCCCGCGAGGTGCGCGATACCTCCATGAAGGTTCCGCACGGTGAGGTGGGCAAAGTCATTGGCGTTGCTCGCTTCTCCCGCGATGATGATGACGACCTGGCACCTGGTGTCAACGAGATGATCCGCGTCTACGTTGCACAAAAGCGCAAGATTCAGGACGGCGATAAGATGGCCGGCCGCCACGGCAACAAGGGTGTTGTGGGCAAGATTCTGCCGCCAGAGGATATGCCGTTCATGGAGGACGGCACCCCGGTGGATATCCTGCTGAACACCCACGGTGTGCCGCGTCGTATGAACATCGGTCAGGTGCTTGAGCTGCACTTGGGCTGGTTGGCTCACGCTGGTTGGAAGGTCGACACCGAGGATCCGGCTAACGCCGAGCTGCTCAAGACCTTGCCGGAAGAGCTTTATGATGTCCCAGCGGACTCCTTGACCGCGACCCCGGTTTTCGATGGTGCTACCAACCACGAGATCGAGCGACTGTTGGCATCGTCCCGCCCGAACCGCGACGGTGACGTCTTGGTCAACGAGCACGGCAAGGCCACGCTTTTCGATGGCCGCTCGGGCGAGCCGTACAAGTACCCCATCTCCGTGGGCTACATGTACATGCTCAAGCTGCACCACTTGGTCGATGAGAAGATTCACGCCCGTTCCACTGGTCCTTACTCCATGATTACCCAGCAGCCACTGGGTGGTAAGGCTCAGTTCGGTGGCCAGCGCTTCGGCGAGATGGAGGTGTGGGCAATGCAGGCTTATGGCGCTGCCTACACCCTGCAGGAGCTGCTTACCATCAAGTCCGATGACGTGGTAGGCCGCGTGAAGGTCTACGAGGCCATCGTGAAGGGCGATAATATTCCAGATCCGGGCATCCCTGAGTCCTTCAAGGTGTTGCTCAAGGAGCTGCAGTCCCTGTGCTTGAACGTGGAGGTTCTTTCCACCGACGGCACCCCGATGGAGCTGTCTGGCTCTGATGACGATGACATGGATAGCCCATCGCTTGGCATTAACTTGTCCCGCGATGAGGGTTCTTCCGCTGACATCGCCTAAATAGATTCTCGGTCCACTGCGGAATGCACGGTTCCGGTGTATAGCACCGGGGCCGCCGCGGGCGGGCAATAAAGATTAATTCATTAAAAGCCATCAATTCCTCACATTACGAGGATGAAAGGGAGACATTACGTGTTTGACGTAAATCTCTTCGACGAGCTCCGCATCGGTCTGGCCACTGCTGACGATATCCGTCGCTGGTCTAAGGGCGAGGTTAAAAAGCCCGAGACCATTAACTACCGCACGCTGAAGCCGGAAAAGGACGGCCTGTTCTGCGAGCGCATTTTCGGACCTACCCGTGACTGGGAGTGTGCTTGCGGTAAGTACAAGCGCGTGCGTTACAAGGGCATCATCTGTGAGCGTTGCGGCGTTGAGGTCACCAAGTCCAAGGTGCGCCGTGAGCGCATGGGCCACATCGAACTGGCTGCTCCGGTAACCCACATCTGGTACTTCAAGGGCGTTCCTTCCCGCTTGGGCTACCTGCTGGACCTGGCTCCGAAGGACCTTGAGCGCATCATCTACTTCGCTGCCAACATCATCACCTCCGTTGATGAAGAGGCTCGCCACAACGATCAGTCCACTCTGGAAGCTGAAATGCTGCTGGAGAAGAAGGACGTTGAGGACGATACCGAGTCCGAGATCGCAGAGCGCGCTTCCAAGCTCGAGTCCGACTTGGCAGAGCTGGAGGCAGCCGGTGCGCGTGCCGATGCCCGCAAGAAGGTACAAAACGCTGCCGATAAGGAAATGCAGCACATCCGCGAGCGCGGCGAGCGCGAAGTCGCACGCCTGGATGAAATCTGGAACACCTTCCTGAAGCTTGCTCCGAAGCAGATGGTCATCGATGAGACCATCTACGAAGAGCTGGTTGACCGCTACGAGGATTACTTCACCGGCGGCATGGGTGCAGAAGCCATCCAGACCTTGGTCCGCAACTTCGACCTCGAGGCAGAGGCCGAGGAGCTGCGCGAGATCATCAACAACGGCAAGGGCCAGAAGAAGATGCGCGCGCTTAAGCGCCTCAAGGTTGTTGCCGCATTCCTGAACTCCGGCAACGACCCGGCAGGCATGGTGCTGGACGCTATTCCGGTTATCCCGCCTGAGCTGCGCCCGATGGTGCAGCTGGACGGTGGCCGCTTCGCCACCTCGGACCTGAATGACCTGTACCGCCGCGTTATCAACCGCAATAACCGCCTGAAGCGCATGATCGACCTGGGTGCACCAGAGATCATCGTGAATAACGAGAAGCGCATGCTGCAGGAGTCTGTGGACGCGCTCTTCGATAACGGCCGCCGTGGCCGTCCGGTTACCGGCCCGGGCAACCGCCCGTTGAAGTCTCTGTCTGACTTGCTCAAGGGCAAGCAGGGTCGTTTCCGCCAGAACCTGCTGGGTAAGCGCGTGGACTACTCCGGCCGTTCCGTTATTATCGTCGGCCCGCAGCTGAAGCTGCACGAGTGTGGTCTGCCGAAGCTGATGGCACTCGAGCTGTTCAAGCCTTTCGTCATGAAGCGCTTGGTTGAAAATGACTACGCCCAGAACATCAAGTCTGCAAAGCGCATGGTGGAGCGCCAGCGCCCAGAGGTCTGGGACGTGCTGGAGCAGGCCATTTCTGAGCACCCAGTGATGCTCAACCGTGCGCCTACGCTGCACCGCCTGGGTATTCAGGCCTTCGAGCCTAAGCTGGTTGAGGGTAAGGCTATCCAGCTGCACCCGCTGGCCTGTGAGGCCTTCAACGCCGACTTCGACGGTGACCAGATGGCAGTCCACCTGCCGCTATCCGCCGAGGCACAGGCAGAGGCTCGCGTGCTGATGCTGGCTTCCAACAACATTTTGTCCCCGGCATCCGGTAAGCCACTGGCTATGCCACGTCTGGACATGGTGACTGGCCTGTACTACCTCACCATGGACAAGGCAGAGGATGAGATCGGCGGCAACGGTCGCTACCGCAAGGCTGGCGAGGACTACCCGGCAACCGGCGTGTACTCCTCCTACGCCGAGGCCCTCATGGCCTACGACCGCGGCACGGTTGGCCTGCAGGCACCTATCAAGGTCCGCATCGATCACCTGCGCCCGCCAGAGGATATTGAGGCAGAACTCTTCCCCGATGGCTGGTCCAAGGGCCAGGCATGGTTGGGTTACACCACCATCGGCCGCATCATGTTCAACGAGCTGCTGCCGTGGAACTACCCGTACCTTGAGGGCATCATGGTCCGCAAGGGCGGCGGCACCGACGGCAAGGTACTCATTGGTGACGTGGTCAATGACTTGGCCACCAAGTACCCAATGATCACCGTGGCTCAGGTTCTGGACAACATGAAGGACGCCGGCTTCTACTGGGCAACCCGCTCCGGTGTGACCATTACGATGTCTGACGTGCTGGTGCTGCCGAATAAGACCGAGATCCTCGAGTCTTATGAGAAGGAAGCAGAGCGCATCGAGCGTAAGTACTGGGAGCAGGGTGCGCTTACGGAGCGCGAGCGTTATGACCGCCTGGTGGAGCTGTGGAAGGACGCTACCGACACCGTCGGTGAGGCCGTTGAGAGCATCTACCCGGATTACAACCCAATTCCAATGATTGTGAAGTCGGGTGCTGCCGGTAACATGCGTCAGATCTGGACGCTGGCCGGTATGAAGGGCATGGTTGTGAACTCGCACGGTGATTACATCACCCGTCCGATTAAGACCTCCTTCCGTGAAGGCCTGTCCGTGCTGGAGTACTTCAACAACTCCCACGGTTCCCGTAAGGGTCTGGCCGATACCGCGCTGCGTACCGCTGACTCGGGTTACCTCACCCGCCGTCTGGTGGACGTTGCTCAGGACGTTATCGTCCGCGAAGAGGACTGTGGCACCCGCCAGGGCGTGCGCGTTCCTATCGGCGAGGTCTCCGGCGACAAGGTCGTCCTCTCCGAGCTGTGGGAGACCTCCGCTTCCGGTCGCGTGCTTGCCACCGACGTCAAGGACGAAAGCGGCGAGGTCGTTGCAGAGGCTGGTGCAGACTTGACCGAGGAGCTTACGCAGAAGCTTCTCGATGCCAAGGTCACCGACGTCAAGGTCCGCTCCGTGCTGACCTGCCAGACCCCGGCCGGTGTCTGTGCTAAGTGCTACGGCAAGTCCATGGCATCCGGTCAGTTGGTCGACATCGGCGAGGCCGTCGGCATCGTGGCTGCACAGTCCATTGGTGAGCCTGGTACCCAGCTGACCATGCGTACCTTCCACCAGGGTGGTGTTGGTGGCGACATTACCGGTGGTCTGCCGCGTGTGCAGGAGCTGTTCGAGGCCCGTAACCCGAAGAACCGCGCACCAATTGCTTCCGTGGACGGCACCGTGTCCCTGTCTGATGAGGGCAACTTCTGGACCATGACCATCACCCCGGATGATGGTTCTGATGACGTGATCTACGAGAAGCTCTCCAAGCGCCAGGGCTTGGCCCAGGTGCGTCGCCCGATGGAGTCCAACCCGGATGCGATGATCGAGCGTTCCTTGAAGGACGGCGACCACGTTGAGACCGGTGACCGCTTGATGCGTGGTGCGGCTGACCCGCACGACGTGCTCGAGGTTCTGGGCCGTCGTGGCGTGGAGCAGCACCTCATCAACGAGGTGCAGGCCGTGTACCGCACCCAGGGTGTGGCCATCCACGACAAGCACATCGAGATCATCATCCGCCAGATGCTGCGCCGCGGTACCGTCATCGACGCCGGTACCACGGAGCTGCTGCCGGGCAACCTGATCGACCTTTCTGAGGCCAAGCAGATGAACGCTGCACAGGTTGCAGAAGGCGGCGAGCCGGCGCAGCTGCGCTCGGAGATCATGGGTATTACCAAGGCCTCCTTGGCTACCGAGTCCTGGCTGTCCGCTGCTTCGTTCCAGGAGACCACGCGTGTGCTTACCGATGCCGCTATTAACAAGCGCTCCGATAAGCTTATCGGCCTCAAGGAGAACGTCATCATCGGTAAGCTGATCCCGGCCGGCACTGGTATCTCCCGTTACCGCAATATCTCCGTCAAGCCGACCGAGGCTGCGCGCAACGCCGCATACTCGATTCCGACTTACGGCGATTCCATCTACGGCGATGATGGCTTCGGTGAATTCACCGGCGCCTCCGTTCCGCTGGATGAGGATTTCACCTTCTAAGTCCTAGGCGCTCGTGTCCCTCGGCACCGCGTTCAATTAGAGCCCCCGCTTCCGTGCATACGGTAAGCGGGGGCTCTTGTTGTTGGGGTTGTTGTCACGGTTGCGCATGCCTGATTCGGCCGCCGAATCGGTTACGGGGACCCGTATGCGTGCCTGCTAGTATGAGTAAAGCCTGTGGCCCAGATAAGTAAAATGTGGGCCTTAGACTACTTGATTTAAACCATTACACGGGAGCTTTCAGAATCTGTGGGCCCGCGGACGCACAGGTCGCCCCGGCACAGAAATGAAGGCTGAGATACTGCGATATAACGCGGTGAACCGTTGAACCTGATCCGGGTAATTCCGGCGAGAGGGAGGAAATAATGACTACTAATGCAGCTGCGTCCGCAGCGCCAAAGCGCAACTTGAATTGGCGCGTGGTGGACATCGTGGTGGCATCCGTCTTGGGTGTTGCCTGTGGCTTCGTATTCTTGGGCTGGAATGCCGTGGGCTATGCCTGGTATGAGGCCATGGATGCGCTTACGCCGGGCCTTGGCGGTTTGGCCACGGGCATTTGGCTGTTAGGCGGCATCCTGGGTGGATTGGTCATCCGCAAGCCGGGTGCGGCAGTCTACGTGGAGGTCCTTGCCGCCACGGTGTCAGCCGATTTGGGCTCGCAGTGAGGCATTAGCACCCTGTACTCGGGCCTGGCACAGGGTATCGGTGTGGAGATCATCTTCGCCATCTTCATGTACCGCCAGTTCAACCTTGGGGTGACCATCCTGGCCGGTATGGCAGCAGGCTGGGGCGCTTTCGTCCTGGAGCTGTTTACCTCCGGTAACCTCGCGAAGTCCTTCGAGTTCAATATTATCTACTTGGTCACCCTGACCATCTCCGGTGCCATCTTGGCCGGCGCCCTGGGCTTCTATGTGGTGAAGGCATTGGCAAAGACCGGTGCCCTTGACCGCTTTGCAGTAGGCCGCGAACAGCGCGCTTAGGGCTTAGACCGCTGTGACTGATTTTTCACGCTTAGCAGGAAACGCCACAAAAATATCGGCTCGCGGCTACGGCTGGACTCACGCTGGGCGCTCCCAACCGGCGCTGCAGGACATAGACCTTGTCATCGAACCCGGTGAGAAGGTCTTGCTGTGCGGGGATTCCGGCTCCGGAAAGTCCACGCTTTTGGCGGCGATCGCCGGCGTCTTGGGCTCTGATGAAGAAGGTACGCGAACCGGCACCATCACCTTGGAGGACTCTGCGGGCACGGTCGAAGAACCGGGCCGGACCATTCCGGTGGGGTTGGTCCTGCAGGATCCGGATTCCCAGGTTATCTCCGCGCGCGTGGGCGATGATATCGCCTTCGGCTGCGAGAACCTAGCTTATCCGCGCGAGGAGATCTGGCGCAGGGTGCGCCAAGCCCAAGAGTTGGTTGGCCCATATGTGGACCTGGATTTTCCCACCGAGCACCTCTCCGGCGGGCAGAAGCAACGCCTGGCGCTTGCCGGGGTCATCGCCATGGGCGCGGGCGTGGTCCTATTGGACGAGCCCACCGCCAACCTGGATCCGGAAGGGGCGCAGGACGTGGTGCGGGCCGTCGGCAAGCTGGTAGAGCACACGGGTGCCACCTTGGTGGTGGTCGAGCATCAGCATGCGGCGTGGGAAAGCGTGCTGGACCGCGCGGTAGAGCTGAAGGATGGGCGCATTATTTCCGATGCCCCCTTTGCCGATGCCGCCCGCAAGCGCCAGGTCACCGGCCTCCCGCAGGCGCGGTCGTTGGCAAGCGATGCCCTCGATGAGTCCAACGCGGCGCTGTGGAGCACGGACTTGGTAACCCGCTATGGGCCACCGCGGTCCATCTCCCTGCCGGCGGGGGCGTCGACCGTCATTACCGGCCGCAATGGCGTGGGAAAATCCACGTGGCTGATGACTATGGCGGGGCTACTTCCGGCCGAGTCCGGGGAAATCGGGGTCGCTGACTTCATCCGCCGCGGCGTGAAGGGCCCACCTTCCCGGTGGAAATCCCGCGAATTGGCGGACCGCATTGGTTTCGTCTTCCAAAATCCGGAACACCAATTTGTCTCCCGCAGCGTGGAAGAGGAATTGCGGGTCGCGCCCAAGGTCATGCGCGTTGATCCCCCAGAGGAACGCATCGCCCAGTTGTTGGAATCGCTGCGCTTGGGGCACTTGCTCAAGGCCAATCCGTTTACGCTATCCGGCGGCGAAAAGCGCCGGCTTTCGGTAGCAACGGCTCTGGTGACCGCGCCGGAGGTGCTGCTCTTGGACGAGCCGACCTTTGGCCAGGATCCCGGCACCTTCGTGGAATTGGTGGGCTTGTTGCGCCAATTGGCCGATGACGGCACCACCATTGCCTCCATTACCCATGACCCGCTGTTTATAGAAGCCTTGGGTGACCACCAGGTGGAGGTGCACGGTGCCTAATCTCTTGCGCAACGTCAACCCGCTAACCCGCATCTTCTTGATGTTCGTCTGGGTTACGCCGCTGCTTGCCTCCATCGACTGGGTATCGGCGGCGATATCGCTAAGCCTGACACTCATCTTGGCGCCGTTATGTGGCGTCTCCTGGGTGCGCTTGTGGAAGGCCGGTTGGTTCTTATTCCTTATCGCCCCGCTATCGGGCATTTCCATGCTGCTCTATGGCGCGCCCGGGGGAGAGGAGTACTTCAGCTGGTGGCTGATTACGGTGACGGAAAATTCGCTCACCTTGGCCATTGCGATCACGCTGCGTGTGCTTGCGGTCGCACTACCAACGGTGGTGCTCGCACGCGATATCGATCCCACCGAGCTTGGCGATGCCCTCTCGCAGATCCTCCGCCTTCCCTCCCGCTTCGTCATTGGTGCTGTGGCCGGCGTGCGGATGATGACGCTCCTGAAATCCGATTGGCAATCGCTCGGCATGGCGCGCAGGGCCCGCGGGCTCATGGATGAAGGGCGCTTAAAGCACTTGCTTACGATGTCCTTTGGTCTGTTGGTGATTGCTTTGCGCCGCGGCGGCAAGCTTGCGACCGCGATGGAAGCACGCGGTTTCGGGCGCACCCCACCCGGAGGAGGGGAGCGGACCTGGGCCCGAGAATCCAGGCTGCACGCCCACGATGGGTGGGTGATGGCCTGCGGCCTCGCCCTTGCTTGTGTACCGGTGGTAACTTCGGTACTTACTGGGGCCTGGAGATTCTTTGGCCTTTAATCCGCGAAAGCAGTGATTCAAGCACTATGGACATTGATGCCGAACAAGAGCGCCTCTTGGAGGACATCGTTAAGCTAGCAGCCTCACGAAAGCGTGCGTTTAAACCCGTCACGGTGCTTATCGATGGTCCCTCGGGCTCCGGCAAAACCTGGACCTCCGCCGCCTTGGCAGATCGTACCAATTGGCGGGTGGTTCACCTCGATGAATTCTATCCCGGCTGGCATGGCCTGGAAAAGGGCTCCGAGATGGTGGGCGAGCAAGTCTTGCGCACCATGAATCCCGGCTATTGGCGCTGGGATTGGGAAGCCAACTGCCCCGGTGACTGGGCCAGCCTCGATGTGCGCGATGATCTCATCGTCGAGGGCGTTGGCTCCGTCACCGCTGACAACATTGCGGCCGCGAAAAAGCGCGGCGCAGTAGTAACCGTGCGCATCGATGGCCCCCGCGAGCAGCGCTATGAGCGCGCGATTGCGCGCGAGCCGGCCTACGAAAAGTGGTTTGCCACTTGGGAAGAACAGGAAAAATCCTACTTTTCTGACAAGGCTGCAGAGCCAGACCTGACGTGGGAGTGGGAGTAGTCCCTCCGCGCCGCCGGCAGGATGGACTACCGGTTTTGTGTTCATGGCGCTGGCTTTGCTAGTCTTAGCGCTAGTTCACTATGTACTGCGCGCCCTGTGTGAATATGGCGCGCAAAGAACATGGTGAAAAGTCTGATCCTTAACAAGGCGCCCGCCTTGGGAAGAGTTCTGGACATGCGGAAGCGCCCCGGGAAAGAGCGCCTATTTTTGCATGTTTGGTTCCCTTCTTAAGAAGTGGTGCAATTCGACAGAAAGACTGTTTAATGCCAACTATTCAACAGCTGGTCCGCAAGGGCCGCCAGACCAAGCGCAAAGAGGTCTCTACCGCTGCGCTGAAGGGTTCTCCGCAGCGTCGTGGCGTGTGCACCCGCGTGTACACCACCACCCCGAAGAAGCCGAACTCCGCTCTTCGTAAGGTTGCTCGTGTGCGCCTTACCAGCGGCATCGAGGTTTCGGCCTACATCCCAGGTGAGGGCCACAACCTGCAGGAGCACTCCATGGTCCTCGTTCGCGGCGGCCGTGTGAAGGACCTTCCAGGTGTTCGTTACAAGATCATCCGCGGCTCCCTGGATGCCCAGGGCGTCAAGGACCGTAAGCAGGCTCGTTCCCGTTACGGCGCAAAGAAGGGACAGTAATAAACAATGCGTAAGAATGCTGCTCCGAAGCGTCCTGTAGTAAAGGACCCGGTATACAACTCCGAGCAGGTAACCATGCTCGTCAACAAGATCCTCCAGGATGGCAAGAAGTCCACCGCAGAGCGCATCGTCTACGGCGCGCTTGAGGCTTGCCGTGAGAAGACCGGCACCGACCCGGTTGGCACCCTGGAAAAGGCCCTGGGCAACATCCGCCCGGACCTCGAGGTTCGCTCCCGCCGTGTGGGTGGCGCTACCTACCAGGTGCCGGTTGAGGTCCGCCCAGACCGTGCCAACACCCTGGCACTGCGCTGGATGGTGACCTTCACCCGCCAGCGTCGCGAGAACTCCATGATCGAGCGTCTCTCCAACGAGATCCTGGATGCCTCAAACGGCCTCGGTGCTTCCGTGAAGCGCCGTGAGGATACCCACAAGATGGCTGAGGCTAACCGCGCCTTTGCTCACTACCGCTGGTAATTTTTAAGCACCTTCATCAATGGCCTAAGCAACGAGAAACGAGTTTCGCGCCGATTTCCGGGTTTCCCGGCGGCGAATTAAAACTTCATATCTCTTGCTTAGGCCATTTTGGTGGCACGTGGTGTGATTTAGTCCAGCACAGCTGGCCTAGTCCAGCGCATTCGCTTTGTGTCCAGTACACTGAAGCGATGGAAGTCTAGGAGCCGCTGGGCACCTAGCACGGCCACTCAATGGCAAACTTTTCAAGAACTTATCCATGCAGGCGTCTTAGCCAGGTTTCTGGTCACGGCGTCGACGACTATTAAGTTGGGGTATAAACGTGGCACAAGAAGTGCTCAAGGATCTGAACAAGGTCCGCAACATTGGCATCATGGCCCACATCGATGCTGGTAAGACGACCACCACCGAGCGTATTCTCTTCTACACCGGTATTAACCGTAAGGTGGGCGAGACCCACGACGGTGCATCCACCACTGACTGGATGGCACAGGAAAAGGAACGCGGCATCACCATTACCTCGGCTGCCGTGACCTGTTTCTGGAACAACAACCAGATCAACATCATTGACACCCCGGGTCACGTTGACTTCACCGTTGAGGTTGAGCGCTCCCTGCGTGTCCTCGATGGCGCCGTCGCCGTCTTCGACGGTAAGGAAGGTGTGGAGCCACAGTCCGAGCAGGTGTGGCGCCAGGCCGCTAAGTACGACGTTCCGCGTATCTGTTTCGTCAACAAGATGGACAAGCTGGGCGCAGACTTCTACTACACCGTTGACACCATCGTTGAGCGCCTGGGTGCCAAGCCGCTCGTTATGCAGCTGCCTATCGGCGCTGAGGATGACTTCGACGGCGTTGTTGACCTGCTGAACATGCAGGCCATCACCTGGCGCGGCAAGGTCGAGACCGGCGCTGAGCCAACCTACGAGGAGATCCCTGAGGACCTCAAGGAAAAGGCTGAGCAGTACCGCGAGCAGCTGGTTGAGGCCGTTGCAGAGTCTGATGAAGAACTCATGGAGAAGTACTTCGGCGGCGAAGAGCTCTCCATCGACGAGCTGAAGGCCGGCATCCGTAAGCTGACCATCAACTCCGAGATTTACCCGGTCTACTGCGGTACCGCTTACCGCAACAAGGGTGTCCAGCCGCTGCTGGATGCTGTTGTGGACTTCCTGCCTAACCCGCTGGACGTGGGCGAGGTTATCGGCCACGCTGTGGGCGATGAGGACCAGCAGCTTACCCGTAAGCCTTCCGTTGAGTCTTCCTTCTCCGCACTGTCCTTCAAGATTGCAGCTCACCCGTTCTTCGGTCAGCTCAACTTCGTGCGCGTGTACTCCGGCCAGGTCACCCCTGGTACCGAGGTCATGAACTCCACCAAGGGCAAGAAGGAGCGCATCGGTAAGCTCTTCCAGATGCACGCCAACAAGGAGAACCCGGTGGAGCAGGCTGACGCCGGCAACATCTACGCCGTTGTTGGTCTGAAGGAAACCACCACCGGTGACACCCTGTGTGACAAGAATGACCAGATCATTCTTGAGTCCATGGACTTCCCGGATCCGGTTATCAAGGTCTCCATCGAGCCAAAGACCAAGGCCGACCAGGAGAAGCTGGGTAACGCCATCCAGAAGCTTGCTGCCGAGGATCCAACCTTCACCGTTGAGCTGGATGAGGAAACCGGCCAGACCGTCATCGGCGGTATGGGCGAGCTCCACCTCGACGTGCTTGTTGACCGCATGAAGCGCGAGTTTAAGGTCGAGGCGAACATCGGTAACCCACAGGTTGCTTACCGCGAGACCATTCGCCGCAAGGTGGAGTCCATCGACTACACCCACAAGAAGCAGACCGGTGGTTCCGGCCAGTTCGCAAAGGTCATCTGCACCATCGAGCCGTACAACCCGGACCCAGAGACCTTGGAAGAGGGCGAATCTGCAACTTACGCCTTCGAGAACGCCGTTACCGGTGGCCGCGTGCCGAAGGAATACATTCCTTCCGTCGATGCTGGTATCCAGGACGCTATGCAGTACGGCTACCTGGCTGGCTTCCCGATGGTCAACATCAAGGCAACGCTGGAAGACGGCGCTTACCACGACGTTGACTCCTCCGAGATGGCCTTCAAGCTGGCTGGCTCCCAGGTATTCAAGGAAGCTATGGCCAAGGCAAAGCCGGTTCTGCTGGAGCCAATGATGGCCGTTGAGGTTGTTACCCCTGAGGAGTACATGGGTACCGTTAACGGTGACATCTCCTCCCGTCGTGGCCAGGTCTTCGCCATGGAAGACCGCTCTGGTGCCAAGGTTGTCAAGGCCAAGGTTCCGCTGTCTGAAATGTTCGGCTACATCGGTGACCTGCGTTCTTCCACCGCAGGCCGCGCTAACTTCACCATGGTCTTCGACTCCTACGCTGAGGTTCCTTCCTCCGTGGCTCAGGAGATCATCGAAGAGCGCACCGGCGGCGCTAACTAATAGCGACGCCCCGCCCGTTCAGCGGTGGCTAAGGGCTGGTAGTCTCTGCCAGTAGATGCCAGCCTCACCGCTAAATGTGGCAACTGGGCCAGGGTAGCGGCGGGCTGAGTTTGCAGCTAAAACCATTGGTTGTGAATTGAGCCGGCCGTTACCCTCCCAGGATCCTTTATTTGAGACTCTTGTTGAGGGAAATGGCCGCGAAGATTCGCGGGGTTACCTCCTATAATGGCGGTTTGAAAAAACCGCGGGATAAATCTAGGATCGTGTAACTGGCACGTAAAGAAAGCGTCATTAGCGCTTTGTCCCAGATATTGGGTCAGGTGCCAATGACAACTGTCAACCACGTGGCTGCGAAGGTCGTAGCCACCATATAGTCCAGGAGGACATACAGTGGCAAAGGAGAAGTTCGAGCGTACGAAGCCGCATGTGAACATCGGCACCATCGGACACGTCGACCACGGCAAGACCACCACCACCGCAGCGATCACCAAGGTTCTGGCTGACCAGTACCCTGAGGAGAACCAGGCATTCGCGTTCGACATGATCGACAAGGCTCCTGAGGAGAAGGAGCGCGGTATTACCATTAACATCTCCCACGTGGAGTACTCCACCCCGAAGCGTCACTACGCACACGTTGACGCCCCGGGCCACGCCGACTACATCAAGAACATGATTACCGGCGCAGCTCAGATGGACGGCGCTATCTTGGTTGTTGCTGCAACCGATGGCCCGATGCCACAGACCCGCGAGCACGTTTTGCTTGCTCGCCAGGTTGGCGTTCCTTACATCCTCGTTGCACTGAACAAGTGCGACATGGTTGACGATGAGGAAATCATCGAGCTCGTGGAGATGGAAATCTCCGAGCTGCTCGCAGAGCAGGACTACGATGAGGAAGCTCCTATCGTTCACATCTCCGCTCTGAAGGCACTCGAGGGTGACGAGAAGTGGGTGCAGTCCATCGTTGACCTGATGGAGGCCTGCGACAACTCCATCCCTGATCCGGAGCGCGCTACCGATCAGCCGTTCTTGATGCCTATCGAGGACATCTTCACCATTACCGGCCGCGGTACCGTTGTTACCGGCCGTGTTGAGCGTGGTCGTCTGAACGTCAACGAGGAAGTTGAGATCATCGGTATCCAGGAGAAGTCCCAGAACACCACCGTTACCGGTATCGAGATGTTCCGCAAGATGATGGACTACACCGAGGCTGGCGACAACTGTGGTCTGCTTCTGCGTGGTACCAAGCGCGAAGACGTTGAGCGTGGCCAGGTTGTTATCAAGCCGGGCGCTTACACCCCTCACACCAAGTTCGAGGGTTCCGTCTACGTCCTGAAGAAGGACGAGGGCGGCCGCCACACCCCGTTCATGAACAACTACCGTCCTCAGTTCTACTTCCGCACCACCGACGTTACCGGTGTTGTGAACCTGCCTGAGGGCACCGAGATGGTTATGCCTGGCGACAACGTTGAGATGTCTGTTGAGCTCATCCAGCCTGTTGCTATGGACGAGGGCCTGCGCTTCGCTATCCGCGAGGGCTCCCGCACCGTCGGCGCTGGCCGCGTTACCAAGGTTCTTGACTAATCGAGGCTTCGTAACCGCTCAGTAGAGCTTTAAGAGTCCGCTGCACCGCATGCCGGTGTGGCGGACTTTTTTGATTCCTACACGCCTTGAATTGGAAAGGTCTTCGTCCACCGGCCGCCGGTGCATTAGCGGCTGTCTGCTGCACTCCGTGGTAACTGTAGAGCCAGCCGGAGGCATAGGATCGCTGTTGGAGGCCTGAAGGCAGCGATATGGTTATGCCAGGGTAGAGGCTATCTCAGAGGTTCCTAGGCGCTTGGGCCAACGGCTTGGCTGGCCCCCTTCGGCAGGAGGCGCTTAAGGATGGTTCTAAGGGTATTCCGGGGTCGTGGGGCCCTTAAGCTGGCGTACGGACTGCGCTAACGCCTAATGGTCCGGCGGCGCGATGCTGTCCCGCTCGCACGCACGGAGGAGCGAGGCTATTGCCTTTGAGTTGGGCCTGGATTGGGATACCGGGGCCAAACACACTCAGAGACGAAGGAAGGCCTCCCACACCTGCTAGCAGGTGGTGGAAGGCCTTTACTCGTTAAGGGAGGTAGGTACTACTTCTCCCAGCCGATGTTTTCCTTAGGGATGACGGCGAAGCCGAGGGCACCCATGTTGGCGAGGCCCTTCTTCTGGCCGACCATCACTGGACCGTTGGCGTATGGAAGCAGTCCGTACTCAGCGAAGGCCTCGGACTCAAGCTCGTTGATGCGCTCGATCTGCTCCTCGCGGGTTGGCAGCTTCTGCATTTCCTCGATCTTCTTATCGAATTCCTCGCTACCGGTCGAGGACTTGTTGAGGGTAGAGTCGCTAGCGTAAGTCTGGCCGAAGTATGCTGGGCCGAATGGGTCACTTGCAGCGAAGCCGGAGAGCAGGAGGTCGAAGTCGCGCTCGCTGGTGATTTTGGAGAAGTCAGAGCTTGGGCGCTCCTCAATCTTCAGCTCAATGCCCGCGTCCTTCAGCATCTTTTGGACGGCGGCAGCGGTGGACTTGGAGACCTCGTCATCGCCGATAAGCACGTAGCGTAGGGAGAGCTTGTCGCCGTCCTTGGCGTAGTAGCCGTCATCGCCCTCAGAGTAGCCGGCGTCTTCCAGTAGGCTCTTTGCCTCTTCAACGTCGTACTCGAGAACCTCAGAGAGGTTGTCCTTGTAGTCTTCCTGGGTTGGGTAGAGGGTCAGGGATCCCGGCATTTCCTCTTCATAGCCAAGCCCGTTGTAGCGGATTTCTGCGAGCTGGTCGCGGTCGATGGCTGCAAATACTGCGTGGCGAACATCCTTATCAGCCAGCTGTGGGGCCTTGGAGTTCAAGGTGAACAGGACGCTGGCCGGGCGGGTAGCTGCACGGACATCGATGGAATCGCCCATATCTGCGGCGATGGTGAGGTTATTCTTACTTCCCACACCGGCCGCGTCGATTTCGCCGGCCTGGAAAGCGTTGATGGTTGCCTGGGACTCCATCACGCGGTAGCTGACCTTGTCCAGCTTCGGCTCATCGCCCACCACTTTTCGTTAGGTACGAAGGACACGGTGCCGCCGCGGAAGTCGGCGTTGTCAACCTTGAATGGGCCCGCGCCGTACTGTGGGTTGAGCTTGCCCAAGTACTCTTGGTCAAACTTCTCGGCGGTATCGATTGCTGGGTGCAGGATGTCGTTGAAAAGTCCCTGCCACCATGGGTATGGACCCTCGAAGGTGACCACGGCTTCCTTGTCATTCTCGCCCTTCTCCACGGATTCGATGAGCTCGTAACCGTCGGTGGAGTTGACCTGGACGTCCATGTCCTTGCCGTTGTTGAAGCGCCAGGTGTTCTCGAAAGCGGTCCAGTCAATGGGGGTGCCATCGTTGAAGGTTGCGTCATCATTGATGTCGTAGGTTACGACGGTCTTATCGCCCTCAGTGGACTCGTCTACCGAATCCAGGTACGCGGGGTTTGGGGTGTAGTGACCCTCACCGTCATAAAGCGCCATCTGCGGGTTGTACCAGCTCCACACGGTGCCGGTATCCACGGTCATGTTGGCGTGGAAGTTGTTTTGCTGCTCAGTTAGCTCGCCGAGGGCGAGGGTGAGCTCACCGCCATCCTTAATCTCATCGCGTTCTTTTTCGTTGTAGTCACCGGTGGGCTTGACGTCGATCTCGAGACCGCCAACTGCCTTATTGGAGGAACCGTCGCCGTTGCCACCGTCAGAGCCCGAGCAGGCGGTGAGTGCGAGTGCCGTGGCGGAGAGAGTGGCAACCGTTGCTATGCGGAAGCGACCGAACTTTTTCATGGGGATTACTCCTTGCGTGAGATGAAGACGAAGTTGGCATAGACGGCCGATTAGGTGACCATCTGCTGCAACTATGTGAAATACTTTACAATAATTATATTTGTGTCCGCAATCACTTTATGGAAAGAGTGCGGGGGTCTGGGAGCTAGGCCCGGGATTTTTCCCTGCGTGCGCGGGCAACCTTGGGATCTGGATTCGGGATGGCATCCAGAAGCTTCTTGGTGTAGTCGTCTTGGGGGTTATCGAAAATCTCATCCGTTGAACCGGACTCAACAAACTTGCCCTTGTACATGACCGCAACGCGGTCCGAAAGGTGGCGCACTACGGAAAGGTCGTGGGCAACGAAGAGATAGGACAGGCCCAGCTTTCGCTTCAGGTCCTCGAGCAGGTTAATGACGCCCGCCTGGATGGATACGTCCAAAGCGGAGACGGGCTCATCGAGCACGAGCACCGAAGGGCGCGTGGCCAGGGCGCGGGCCAGACCGATGCGCTGGCGTTGGCCGCCGGAGAAGTGGCTAGGGAAGCGGTCCAGCTGCGAAGAGTCGAGGCCGACTAGGCCCATGAGTTCGTTCACGCGGGCATCGACATCGCCGTCGTAGCCAAGCGAGTTGAGCGGTTCCGCGATGACCTCGCGCACGGTCAGGCGGGGGTTGAGTGAGCTCATCGGGTCTTGGAAGACGATCTGGATGTCTTTGCGGGCCTCGCGGCGCTCGGAGCCGCTCATGCCATTGGCGTCCTTGCCATTGAGGACCACGGCACCGTTTTCTGGGTCCAAGTCCATGATCTCCAGCAGGGTGGTGGTCTTACCGCAGCCGGACTCGCCGACGATGGCCAGGCACTCGCCTTCGCGGATATCGAAGGTGATGCCGTCCACGGCCTTGACGGTGCCCACCTTGCGCTTAATCAACGCGCCCTTGGTAAGCGGGAACTGCTTGCGCAGGTCATTTACGGCGAGGGTGGTCTTGCGATCCTCGCGGGGAACGTCGGCCAAGACGTCATCGGAAAGCAGCGGTGGCTTGAACATCAGCTCACCGTCGATCTTGCGGTCGTGGATCTCCGGAGCGCGCAGGCAGGCGCTGCGGTGGGAGGTGGATTCGTCCTTGAGCGGAATCAGCTCCGGCTCGCCGGAAAGGCAAGCCTCTTGCGCGACGGGGCAGCGCGGGGCGAATTGGCAACGATCCTTTAGATCCACCAAGACCGGCGGGTTGCCCTCGATGGGGGTGAGGGGCTCCGAGGCCGAGGCATCGGGGCGCGGGGTGGAACCAAGCAGGCCCACGGTATAGGGCATGCGCGGGTTGGAGAAGATGGTATCGACATCGCCGTGTTCTACCGGCTGGCCGGCGTACATGACCATGACGTCATCGGCGGTTTCTGCCACCACACCCATATCGTGGGTGATCATGATGGTGGCGGCGCCGGTTTCGCGCTGGGCCAGCCGGATGACGTCCAGGATCTGGGCCTGGATGGTGACGTCGAGGGCCGTCGTCGGCTCATCGGCAATGAGTACGCGCGGGTTATTCGCAATCGCAATGGCGATGACCACGCGCTGGCGCATACCGCCGGAAAACTCGTGCGGGAAGGACTTCAGGCGCAGGTGGGGCTCGGGGATGCCCACCAGATCTAAGAGCTCGGTGGCTTGCTTCAGGGCTTCTTTCTTGCCGATGTCCTGGTGTGCCTGGATTGCCTCCACCAGCTGCGAACCAATATCGAAGACTGGAGTCAGCGCGGAGAGCGGATCCTGGAAGATCATGCCGATGCCATCGCCTCGGATACCGGACATTTCCTTATCAGAAAGCCCAAGGAGCTCGCGGCCATCGAATTTCACGGAGCCTTCTACCTTGGCGTATTCCGGCAGCAGGCCCATGATGGACATGGAGGTTACGGACTTACCGGAGCCGGATTCGCCGACGATGCCCAGGGTGCGGCCGGGGTGCAGGTCAAAGCTGACACCGCGCACTGCAGAGACGGTTCCAGCTTCAGAGGGGAAGCTGACGCGTAAGTCATTGACGGACAAGATAGGCGAAGTCATAGTTTACCTCCGGAATTGGAGTTGGGATCGAGTGCGTCGCGCAGACCATCGCCAATAAATGCCATGGAGACGGTCAGCAGCGTCAAGGTAGCGGCGGGGAAGTAGAACTGCCATGGGGCGGATTGCAGGGAGGCGGTGCCGCCCTGCAGCAAGGTACCGAGGGAGACATCGGGAAGCTTTACACCCAAGCCCAAGAAGGACAGTGCGGTCTCAGAGCCCACGGTGCCCACAACGCCGAAGACGAACTGGATGATAAGCAGCGAACCAATATTGGGAATGACGTGGCGGATGATGGTGCGCATCTTGGATACGCCCATGTAGCTTGCGGCGCGGACATAGTCCTGCTCGCGGACGGTAAGGGCCAAGGACCAAATCACACGGGCCTGGTACATCCAGCCGAAGGCGATAAGGACGACCATCAAAAGCTTCCAGTCACCGCCGGAGTCTGCCACCACGAGGGCGATGAGCAGGAAGGTCGGGATGGACAGCAGGAAGTGGATAACGGCGAGGACGGCCTTTTCCGCGATTCCGCCCCACAGGGCTGCGGCACAGCCGATGAATGCGGAGATGACCAACGTGGCAAAGGACACCACGATGGCAATGGTCAGGGACCTGCCTAGACCGTGGATGGTTTGGGCATAAAGGTCATTACCGGAATCGTTGGTACCGAACCAGTGCTCGGAGCTCGGTGGCTCAGACAGGGCGAGGAAGTCCGGTTCCGTGTAGTCCCACTGGGCAAAGAAATTGCCAAAAAGGGCGGCGAAGATGAGAAAACCCAAGATGAAAACGCCGACGGTAGCCAGCTTGTTGCGGAAGAAGCGGCGGACGTACAGCTTGTACCGGGAAGTACCGCGGGGAACCTCCGGCAGCGTGGCCATGCGCTCGGCCTCCTCATTGCTTAAAGGATCCTCGGAGACGACCTCGGTGCGCGTAGAAACCTCGCCACGGGGCTGTTTCTTGGACATCTTTGGTTCTTTGGGATTTGTCATTTAGCTCACCCTTACTCGTGGATCCAAGGCGACAACAACGAGGTCTGCCAGGACGGCGGACACGGCCGTCATCGCGGCACCGAATGCCGCGACGGCTACCGCGCCATTGATGTCGTTCTTACTGATGGTCTGGATGAAGTACTGGCCCATACCGTTCCAGCCGAAGATACGCTCCGTCATCACGGCACCGGTGAAAATGCCGGGCACGGAGAAGGCGACGGACGTTGCCACCGGAATAATGGAGGTGCGCAGCGCGTGCTTGCGGATGGCCTGCTGGCGGGTAAGCCCCTTTGCGCGTGCGGTGCGGACATAATCCACATCGAGGTTATCGAGCAACAGCGTGCGCTGGGTCATGTGGTAGCTGGCGTAGCTGATGATCACCAGGGAAATCGTGGGCAAGACGAGGTGCTGCGCGGAGTCCAGGAGCTTGGGGAAGAATCCCTCGACCCCCAGGGACTTGGAACCGACGACGTAGAAGATCTTCTTGCCGGTCAAATCGTTGATCTCCAGGGCGGCCCAGACGACGGCGATCGAGGCGACAACCACGTGGGTGTTCATCGCAATGATCGAAATTCCCTGCCACACGCGGTCACCGGTCTTGTACTGGCGGGAGGTGGTGTACACACCAACGGCCACACCGATGACGATGGAGAGGATGGTGGCCAGCAACAGCAGCTGTGCGGATACCCAGATGCGGTAGCTGATCTCTTCGTTAACCATCTCACCGACCGGAGATTGTCCCCAGTCCCACCTCGTGAGGATATTGGTCAGCCGGGTCCACCAACGCTCTAAGAGCGGGGTTTCTGGGCTGAGGTTATAAGGCTCGAGGAGGTTATTGATTTCCTCATCTGAAAGTGGTGGACGGCGCTCGGTGTAGTTTGAACGCGGGTCCAAAAACGAGGCCGCCAAGAAATAAGCCAAGTTAGTGGCTAAAAAGATCATGAGTAACCAGCCCAAGATCTTTTTGATCAACTACTTTGTCATTGGGAAATTCTCCGTGCGCGGTTAAGCAGGAAACAGTGCGAACAAATATGAAGCCAACGATGGAGTCGTTGTATGTGACCAATCTAATAAGATATAAGCGAGCGCACAATTCATGTAGTCCCGTGATGTACATCGCCAATCAAACGACAGGTATTTTTTCAGTGTAGACGCTTAGGGTCTTAAAAAGAAAAATGGGATTCAGCTGCAGATTTAAAAACCTGAATTGTTCAACAGTTATAAGGAACGCTTACCTGAAAATAAGGGAAAACGGGGGTAACCAATCAGCCAAGGCGGGCTGCTGCCCGTGGCTGTAATAGGGCGGAATGGCTCGGTAGGCTAGACCCTTATGGAAGATCCCACTCGCATTGACCCGACCTTGGCGGCGCTGCGCAACGCATGGGAGGGCCAGCCCGATCTGAGCCTGCCGACGCTCTTTGCCTTATTGGCCAACCGGGGCATCGGCTGGGGCGTGAGCGACGCGGACTTGGTGACCGAACTTGAACGGCAGGCCGAGGTCCACCCGCCCCTACTGCCCCTTGAGGGCGGCCGCGTGGGCACTGGTGTGTGGCTCGTGCTTAGCGATGCCCCCACCTCCCGCATCACCGCCGATACCTCCCGCATCATTGTGCGCCGCCCGAATGCTCAGCCGGTGGTGTGGGAATACAGCGCCATTAGGCCAACGGGGCCCGGGCGGCCCTTTGTGGTTACGGATACTGAGGGCTTTGAACACCGGCTTGGGATCGTCTCCAGCATCATGCGCCTGGATGAACCGCTGCCGGAACTTAGCGGCCTGAGCCGCTACGAGTTGGGTGACTTTGTCTATGTCCTCCGCTTGGAGGACGCGATTGCAGTTCTAGACCACGGATTGCATCTCTTTCATAAGGAGAATCGGCGGGTGGTGGCCCGCGATTATGCGTGGAAAAGGATAGAAAAATGCCGCCCCGGCGAGGAGCTGGAAGTACTCCTCGAGGGCGGCGATTATGCGCGATTGGGCAGGGTGGTTGAGGTCCTTATTGCAGAGACCCCAAACCCCTTATTCAGCTAAATCCTTCATAGGTTTGACCTTGGTGAAGTGCAGCTTATAACTGGTATCCAGGTCAGCGTCGGGGAAAGCCTCCCGGAAGTCGCGTTCATTGGTCTCCACAGCATCAGTCAGTCTCTCCAGCGGGGTATCTGGGTTAGCAACCACCGTGTACTGCAGCGTTGGGCGGGCGCGGTCGTATGCAACCAAGCGGTCTACGCGTTCCACTCCATCGAGCGAGTCCAGATCCTTGGCCACCGCGGTGGCGATGGCGTTCATGGATGCAGAGATTGCTCCTTGTTCATTGGAGGCTGCGGATTCCACATTATTAAAGCGGCGGTGACGAAGGTTCACGACGATGAGCCACAAGCCAATGATGAGCAGCAGGGCAGAGGCGCCAGCCAAGACCCACACCCACCAATTATTATCGCCCAAAGTGCGCCACGTATCGTGGTCTACCCACTCGGCCAAGTACTCAGCAAATTCCACATTGAAGTTAATGAGGATCGGCCATACACCTAGCGCGATGAGGATGATTCCAAGCAAGCCGAGGAGGATTCGGTCAAAGGTAGCAAGCTTTTTAGACATGATTATCCATCTCCGGAATCTTCTCTACGGCTACGGTGACCTTGGGTGGGTCTGCAAGGACCTCTAAAGCGCGGGTGACAGCCTTTTCCACTCGCCCAGGCAAATCGGCGTCTTGCTCATCGCCATTAACGGTGACCTTCGCGCTCTTGGTATCCGCCGAAGTCTGCGCGGAAGCAACTCCCGGAACACGGCGTGCTGCAGCAGAGCTCAATCGCGCGACATCGACTGGCCGCATCCACATGGAAGCGGACTCGGAAGCGACCTGGGTGTGGGTATTGCGACGGGTCTTTACCGCAGCGAATACAAAGATGAGACCAACCACGATGGAAGCCACGCCAGCCCAGATCATCCACGTCTCTAATTGCTCGGTGGCAATAAGATCAAGGACCGGCTGAACCCACGATTGGGCATTGGCATCTGCTCCGACAAGCCAGGTTTCGCGGACACCCACAATGCCAATGGCAAGCAGAACGAAACCCAGAATTACGGTCCACGTGCGCACTGCAGGAGACGCCTTGGGCCGCTGCCCGAAATGCTCAGGCAAATTCATTTCAGCCATTATTGCCTCCTTGCTCGTGGTACGGGGTAATGGAAATGGCACGCAGCGGCTCAGGTCGTGGCGCATAGACGTGCAACGGG
This sequence comes from Corynebacterium sp. ACRPS, assembly GCF_022346005.1. Lineage (GTDB taxonomy): Bacteria > Actinomycetota > Actinomycetes > Mycobacteriales > Mycobacteriaceae > Corynebacterium. The sequence continues at coordinate 113,847 of NZ_JAKRMY010000006.1, read as the reverse complement.
CGCTGGCTAGCTGGCGATACCTCAATGCGCTTTAGCGGTTCCTGACGCGGGGTCTGAACCTTGCGCAGTGACGCGGGCCTAACGGTCCGCACGCGTTGCTCGCTTCGGGAGTTGTCGATCTCGATCTTGCGCAGCGGCTGCGGGCGCGGTGGCTGCACCTTGCGCAGGGGAGCCGGGCGGGCAATGCGAACGCGCTTTTTCTGTTCTGAATTGTCGATCTCGATTTTGCGCAAAGGCTGCGGACGGGGAACAGAGACCTTTGCCTTTTTGACAAAGGGGCGTACCTGTCCGCTCGGAAGCAACCTGCCAGGGCGCGGAGCGCGAACGCTGCGTACCTGCTCTGGGCGTGGTTCGACGATGCGACGCGGTTCGTGATCTTCTGGAGCGCTAATTTCTAGCAGCTGGTGGTCTGGAAGAGCAGCGGAAATGCTGCGCACCGATGCTTCTCGCGGCGTATCGACGGAGCGCACTGGCGTGTCACCAGAGGGTGTCGATACTCCGCGAACAGCAACTTCCTTTCCAGAAGAAATTTCGCGGATTTCCGCCTCTTGCGGGGTGTCGACGTTGCGAACCGTTGCTTCTTCCGGAGTCTCGATGCTTCGCACTTCGACCGAGTCCTGAGTAACGGGTTGGGTCACGGTAGAAGGACTGACCTCCGGGGTAAAAGCTGAAGCGGCAGGACGCTGCGCAAGCTGTTCTGCGGTAACCCGGGTATCCGGAACCGATTCACCGACGGTGACATTAACGCGGGTGGTGGAATAGCCGGTATGGGCAGCAATAGCCTCTGAAATGGCGGCACGCGTACTTTCCGCGACTGCGGTAACCGGAGACGGCCACACCACAGCGATGGTCGCGCTCACGGCAGCGACTTCACGCTCTGGATCCATCTGTACCGAAACCCGTGGATAACCGCGTCCGCCAATGCCAGCAAGCTTGGCATCTAAATCTTTTGTGCCAGGCACGCTAGCAATTGCGGCGGTCACGATTCGTTCCATGGTCCGCAGCGAGAAACGCGTGTGGCCCTTAGTGGAACCTTCTGACATTAGCCTTGGCCTTTCTCCTTGCCAATGAGGCCATTCCACACAGCGGTGAGGTCGATGCGGCCATCAAAGTGGGAGCCCAAGAGACCACCGATGGCAGCAAGCAGCACGGCCAGCAGCATCCAACCCCAACCTAAGTACAAAAAGAAGGCAAGTAGCAGGCCGATAACAATGCCCAATGTGGTGTAATTTTTCATATCTAATCCTTCGAGGGAGCAGCGGATAAGCCATCTACGGCATCAGAAAACTCAACGTCGACGCGATCTAGTTCCGTACATGCCTTGCGGGCGGTCGAGCGGATTTCTTCCGCCAGACGGTACAGATCAGGTTGCGCACTGATATCAACGCGAACGTTGATTTGCAGGTGGCGATCGTCGCGGGGATCGGGCCGGCGCATGCCGGAAACCCTTTCGCCCGGGAAGAGTAGGTTCACCGAGCCGTAGCGTCCGCCGTCAAGGCCCGCGACACCGTTGAGCTTTTGCACCGCTTCCGCAATTGCGTGAGCGTGGCTTACCTCGAGCTCAAATTGTGCTCGGGGTTCAGGCATTGTTCTTATGCCTGGCCCTGGTTCAGTGCAGCCTGCTCTTCAGACTCGGAGTCTTCCTTCGGCAGCTTGACGTTGTGAACGACAACGTCAACGCGCTCTACGGTCAGGCCGGTCATGCGCTCGACAGCATTCATGATGTTGCGGCGGATTGCCTCAGCCAGCTCGTGGATAGCAACACCGTACTCAGCGGTGATGGCGATCTCGATCTTTGCGGAGCCGTTTTCTACCTCTACGTCAACACCCTGGCGTACGTCCTCGGATGCACCGAAGGACTCGCGGATGGTGCCCATCATGCGAGCGCCGCCGCCACCGAGGGAGTCAACGCCGGAAACTTCGCGGGCTGCAATGCCAGCGATCTTGGAAACAACGACGTCATCAATGGTGGTGGTGCCGTACTGAGTCTCCAGGTTGTTGTTTACCTCGCGCTCTTCAGAAGCGGCAACGTTGTTCTCAGAGTGCTTTGCAGGAGTGTTGTTCTCAGACATGGTCTTTAAGGCCTTTCCTTAAAAATTGACTTGCATGGTCGCAATATGAAATTGAAGGACCAAGAACCAACGGTTCAAAATCCTTCCTTGAGCGTACCTACCGCCCAAGCAGACGTGGGGTCTAGGACAACAATATTTACCAAAACGTGATTATTGGCACTATTGCCGGAGTGGTTTGAAAAACACCAGCCCATCGTGCTTAAATACTTAGGTTGCTTTAACAGGGCAGCGCGAACCGATAATGGGCCGTCTTAAACACGGTGCATATCGGGGAGACGCTGAGCTGGTAAAGCGAACATGACACCTTCGTTGTCACCGTGGCTCAGGGGTTTCCTGAAACACAGACTGGAAGGTCATCCGATCGGGCTAGGTCCGCGCTAGAGCAGAGACACCCCGAGACGATGGACCGGAGAAGGGGCATGGCAAATAAACAGCGGCAGTTAGCGAATAGGACACTCTCCACGTGTAATGCGTGAAAACCGTCCTCTTCACAATACTTTGACTACGGGTCTTGTACCCCGTCAGGAGCACTGCAGACTGGCATTTGCCATGTGCTGTATCTCTTGGTTGTCATGACAGTCAGACCACTGGCGTTGTGTCAGGCCCCAGGCCCGGACAACGTTATAGAGAAATCGAGAAGCAATTTCCCACCGCTTCACGCCCCGGAAACGCCGGGAATGTGAAAGTGGGGAAGCGAGGAAGAGGATAAGCGTGGCGGGACAAAAGATCCGCATTCGGCTGAAGGCCTATGACCACGAGGCAATCGACGCTTCTGCAAAGAAGATCGTCGAGACCGTTACCCGTACGGGTGCTCGTGTAGTTGGCCCAGTGCCGCTCCCAACCGAGAAGAACGTGTACGCAGTTATTCGTTCTCCGCACAAGTACAAGGACTCTCGCGAGCACTTCGAGATGCGCACGCACAAGCGCCTGATCGATATTCTCGACCCGACCCCGAAGACCGTTGATGCTTTGATGCGCATCGATCTTCCGGCAAGCGTCGACGTGAACATCCAGTAAGCGACTTTGGTGGAGAACTAATAATGAGTGAAAACGAGATCAAGGGCATTCTGGGCAAGAAGCTCGGCATGACCCAGGTCTTCGACGATGAGAACCGCGTTGTTCCGGTTACCGTCGTTGAAGCAGGGCCATGCGTTGTCACCCAGATTCGCACCCCCGAAACCGATGGTTACAGTGCCATCCAGATCGCCTTTGGCGAGATTGACCCACGCAAGGCAAACAAGCCTGAGTCTGGTCACTTCAAGAAGGCTGGCGTAACCCCGCGTCGTCACGTTGCAGAAATCCGCATGGACGACACCTCCGCATACGAGGTTGGCCAAGAGGTCAAGGTAGACATCTTCGAAGGCATCACCTTCGTTGACGTCACCGGCCAGACCAAGGGCCACGGCTACGCTGGTGCTATGAAGCGCCACGGCTTCCAGGGTCAGGGCGCAGCTCACGGTAACCAGGCCGCTCACCGCCGCGTTGGTGGTATCGGTGGCGCTGCTACCCCGGGCCGCGTCTTCAAGGGCAAGCGCATGGCTGGCCGCATGGGCCACGACCGCGTGACAACCCAAAACCTGAAGATTCAGAAAGTCGATGTCGAGTCCAACCTGCTGCTCATCAAGGGTGCTATCCCTGGTGCGCGCGGCGGCCTCGTCACCGTTAAGACCGCAGTGAAGGGCGGTGCACACGCATGAGCAACCTCAAGCTAGACGTCCACACCTCTGAAGGTAAGACCAATGGCTCCGTGGACCTGCCGGCTGAAATCTTTGACACCGAGGCATCCGTTGCTTTGATGCACCAGGTTGTCAACGCACAGCTTGCTGCTGCTCGTCAGGGCACCCACGCCACCAAGACTCGCGGCGCTGTCCGTGGTGGTGGCCGCAAGCCTTTCCGCCAGAAGGGCACCGGTCGTGCGCGCCAGGGTTCCATCCGTGCGCCGCACTACACCGGCGGTGGCACCGTCCACGGCCCGCAGCCACGTAGCTACGCACAGCGCACCCCTAAGAAGATGATCAAGGCTGCTCTCTTCGGTGCGTTGTCTGACCGTGCTCGCAACGAGCGCATCCATGTCATCGAAGAGTTGGTTCCAGGCCAGAAGCCGTCCACCAAGGCGGCCAAGGCTTTCCTCGAGTCCCTGACCGAGCGCGACAACGTGCTGCTGGTTATCGGCCGCGAGGATATCAACGCCCGTCGTAGCGCTAATAACCTGCCGAACGTTCAGATCCTGGACGCCGGTCAGCTCAACACCTACGACGTTCTCTACTCCGATGACGTTGTGTTCTCCGTTGAGGCGCTACACACCTTCATCACTCGCGCTACCGGCGCGGATAAGGAGGAGAACTAATGGCTAAGATTTCTAACCCGCGCGATGTCATCATCGCCCCGGTTGTATCTGAGAAGTCCTACGGTCTGATGGAGCAGAACGTTTACACGTTCTTCGTCTCCCCAGACTCCAACAAGTCCCAGATTAAAGATGCCGTCGAGCAGATCTTTGACGTGAAGGTCGACTCCGTGAATACCGTAAACCGTGCAGGTAAGCGCAAGCGCACCCGCACCGGCTTCGGTCAGCGTAAGTCCACCAAGCGCGCATACGTGACGCTCCGTGAAGGCAGCGACTCCATCGACGTCTTCGGCGCAGGCGCTTAAGCGCCACCGGAGAGCCGAAAGGAAAAGGAAGAATTATGGCTATTCGTAAGTACAAGCCGACAACTCCGGGTCGCCGCGCATCCTCCGTATCTGAGTTTGACGAGATCACTCGTTCGACTCCGGAGAAGTCCCTGCTGCGCCCGCTGAGCAAAACCGGTGGTCGTAATAACTACGGCCGCATCACCACCCGCCACATCGGCGGTGGCCACAAGCGCCGTTACCGTCTGATCGACTTCCGTCGTAACGACAAGGACGGCATTCCGGCAAAGGTCGCTCACATTGAGTACGACCCGAACCGCACCGCAAACATTGCATTGCTGCACTACGTAGATGGCGAGAAGCGCTACATCATTGCGCCGAAGGGCCTGAAGCAGGGTGCCGTTGTCGAGTCCGGCCCGAACGCAGATATCAAGGTGGGCAATAACCTGCCGCTGCGCAACATCCCGACCGGTTCGACCATCCACGCTGTTGAGCTCAAGCCTGGCGCTGGCGCTAAGCTGGCTCGCTCTGCTGGTGCTTCCATCCAGCTGCTGGGTAAGGAAGGCAAGTACGCAGTTCTGCGTATGCCGTCTTCTGAAATCCGCCGCGTGGACATCCGTTGCCGCGCAACGGTTGGTGAAGTTGGCAACGCCGAGCAGATGAACATCCGCTGGGGCAAGGCCGGCCGCATGCGTTGGAAGGGCGTTCGCCCGACCGTCCGTGGTGTCGTTATGAACCCGGTTGACCACCCACACGGTGGTGGTGAGGGTAAGACCTCCGGTGGTCGCCACCCAGTGTCCCCATGGGGTCACAAGGAGGGTCGCACCCGCAACCCGAACCGTTACTCCAACAACATGATCGTGCGCCGTCGTCGCCCGAACAAGAAGCGCTAAGAGGAGGTAAACAATGCCACGCAGCCTTAAGAAAGGCCCGTTCGTCGATGAGCACCTCCTCAACAAGGTGGATGCTCAAAACGATGCAGGCACCAAGCAGGTCATCAAGACCTGGTCTCGCCGCTCGACCATTCTCCCCGATTTCATCGGACACACCTTCGCCGTCCACGACGGCCGCAAGCATGTGCCGGTCTTCATCGAGGACTCCATGGTCGGCCACAAGTTGGGCGAGTTTGCACCAACCAAGACCTTTAAGGGTCACGTCAAGGATGACAAGAAGGGACGTCGATAAGCGATGAGTGAGACCATCACCTCCGCATCCGCCACGGCCCGCTACGTCCGCGTTACCCCGATGAAGGCACGTCGTGTGCTCGATCTGGTCCGCGGCAAGTCCGTAAGCGAAGCTTTGGCAATCCTGAAGTACGCACCGCAGGGTGCTTCCAAGCCAGTTGCAAAGGTCGTTGCTTCCGCAGCCGCTAACGCTGAGAACAACTTCGGCCTCGACCCACGCACCCTGGTCATCTCTGAGGCATACGCCAACGAGGGACCGACCATGCGTCGTTTCCAGCCGCGTGCACAGGGTCGTGCATTCATGATTCGTAAGCGCACCAGCCACATCACCGTGGTTGTCGAAAGCCAGCAGGAAGGGGCCAAGTAATGGGCCAGAAGATCCATCCTCACGGCCTACGTTTGGGCATCACCTCCGACTGGAAGACCCACTGGTTCGCGGATAAGGACTACGCGAACTACGTAGCCGAAGACATCAAGATTCGTAACTACCTCAACAAGGGCCTCGAGCGCGCCGGCATCGCCGACATTGTTATCGAGCGCACCCGTGACCGCGTACGCGTGGACATTCACACCGCCCGCCCGGGCATCGTGATTGGCCGCCGTGGTGCTGAGGCTGACCGCATCCGTCGCGAGCTGGAAAAGCTCACCGGCAAGATGGTTGCCCTCAACATCCTCGAGGTCAAGCAGGTAGACGCAAACGCAACCCTCGTTGCTCACTCCATTGCGGAGCAGCTGGTTAACCGCGTCGCATTCCGTCGTGCAATGCGCAAGGCTATCCAGTCCGCTATGCGCCAGCCACAGGTTAAGGGCATCAAGATCCTGCTGTCCGGCCGCCTGGGCGGTGCAGAAATGTCCCGCGTCGAGCGCTACCACGAGGGCCGCGTTCCGCTGCACACTCTTCGCGCCGAGATCGACTACGGCACCGCAGAGGCCCACACCACCTTCGGCCGCATCGGCATCAAGGTGTGGATCTACAAGGGTGACGTCGTCGGTGGCGTACGCGAGTCCGAACTGAACGCTCCGGCACAGGGCCGTGGCCGTGGTGACCGCAACGGTCGCTCCCGCCGCGGTGGCCAGCGCCGCCAGCGTGCACAGCAGAAGCAGGAGGGCTAATCCATGCTGATTCCTAAGCGTGTTAAGTACCGCCGTCAGCACCGCCCGAGCCGTCGTGGCGTGTCCAAGGGCGGAAACCGCATTAACTTCGGCGATTACGCAATCCAGGCACTGGAGCCTGCGTACATCACCAACCGTCAGATTGAGGCCGCACGTATTGCCATCAACCGCCACGTTAAGCGTGGTGGCAAGGTGTGGATCAACATCTTCCCGGACCGTCCGTTGACCCAGAAGCCGCTCGGTGTTCGTATGGGTTCTGGTAAGGGCCCGGTTGAGAAGTGGGTGGCTAACGTGAAGCCTGGCCGCGTACTTTTCGAGATGAGCTACCCAACTGAGGCTGTTGCAATCGAGGCTCTGCGCCGCGCTGGCCAGAAGCTTCCTTGCAAGGTCCGCATCATCAAGAAGGAGGACCAGTTCTAATGGCAACCGGTACCCCCGCCCACGAGTTCCGTGAGCTCGACAACGCAGAGCTGGAAACCCGTCTGAAGGATGCGAAGGAAGAACTGTTCAACCTTCGTTTCCAGAAGGCCACCGGCCAGCTGACCAACAACCGCCGCATCGGCACGGTTAAGCGCGACATTGCCCGCATCTACACCGTTCTGCGCGAGCGCGAGCTGGGCCTGTCTGTCGCTCCGGGAGCTGAGGCTTAATCATGAGTGAGGCTAACGTGACTGAATCCAAGAAGGGACCAACTCCGAAGAAGGAGAAGGTCAAGGGTGCTCCTAAGGTCCGCACCGGCTACGTCGTCTCGGACAAGATGTCCAAGACCATCGTCGTCGAGATCGAAGACCGCAAGCAGCACGCTCTGTACGGCAAGATCATGCGCTCTAACAAGAAGGTTAAGGCGCACGATGAGGAAGAAACCGCAGGCGTAGGCGATCTCGTACGTATCGCTGAGACCCGCCCGCTGTCCAAGGACAAGCACTTCCGTCTCGTAAAGATCATCGAGAAGGCTAAGTAAAACCTAGCCAGCGCAGCCCCTGTACCGGACCATATGGTTCGATACAGGGGCCTTTCGCTGTTTTAGAGCTCTTAAGGCCGGGCCCTTCCGTAGAACCAGTAGGGCACCCAGGTGACGTCGTCGGAAGAAAGGCCCCAATCTCTCACCACGAGGCCCCGGACCTTCTTCGCCAAGTCCCCCTCGCCGGAGACCCACACGTATCCTGGCGTCGGCGCACCGGCATAATCTGCTTTCAGCGTGGCAACGACAGAATCCGCCTCCTTGTGCGGCTCGGTGCGAAGGACGCGCATGCTGCGCACGCGGGACTCCCACCTGTCCGTAAGCCCGGGCTCTACCTCGTCATCGCTGGTGACCACCGCTACAACGTCGGTGGAACCGAGCTTCGCTGGGTCATGTTCCTCTTGGTAGGAAAGGATGTGCCGAAGGGCAGGCAGGGCGGAGGCATCGGCGACCAATAGCTGCGCAGCCTCGGTAGGCCGCCACATCTCGTTGCAGGTAAAGAACCCCGCTGTATCGCCGGGTTGCGCGCGCAGAATCCATCGCGAGCCGGGGCCGGAATCGCCGTGGGTGACCACATCGACATCGATAGTGGCCTCCTCGGGGTGGAGCGCGCGGATGGTGTACCAGCGCAGGTCCGGCCGCGTCTCCTCGTCTATAGCGGCGACGGCGGCTCGGAGGTTAACGCCGTCGACGGGGAAGGGCGTAAATTCCTGCCCGGTTTGGGGCATGACAAGGCCAAAGAATTCATCGGGGCCGGCAAGGTCATACGTCCGGAACGCCTCGGCATGAAACGTCAGGCGGTGCAGGCGCGGCCGGATCAGTTCATTCGCGGTCAGGGTAACGGGAATCAGTGCGTGTTCAGTCATCGGGGACGATTGTAGGGAACAGCTCATGCATTCAACATACTCGTTCGAAGCTAAGCCTTGCCTAATCCTTTGATTGGGGTCTAGGATCAGCAACGTCAATTTCTTCCTTTTTGAAAGGGCCAGCTTCATGAAGATTTTCGGACGCCGCACCATGGGCGTTGTGGCACTGCTGTCAGCCGGAGCCGTCGCATTAGCCGGTTGCTCGCGTGGTGAGGGCGATGAAAGCACGCAGTCCACCGACGCCGCCAGCGAAGAGCGCGTGGCTAGCCTGGGCCTGGGGGATGCCGATACGCTGCTCGCCCTAGGCATTACTCCCGTGACGGTGGCGCCGTGGGGCGCTGAGGGCGATGGCGATCCTTCCGGCGTTGGCCCGTGGTCAAAGAAGCTGCTTGGCGATGCCAAGCCTGAGGTCATCTACAACACCGCAACTGGTTTCACCGCGGATACCTTCGAGCAGATTACCGCTGCTGATCCCACCAAGATTATTGCTGTGAACCAGGCAGTAGATGCGCGCACGAAGGAATCCCTGGAGGATATCGCGCCGACCACCGTCAAGCCGGATGGCTATGAAGACTGGCAGGTTCCCTGGGAGGACCAAGTTGAGGCCATCGCGGATGCCGTGGATAAGGAAGACGAAGGCGATAAACTTATCAAGGACACCGAGAACGCCTTCGAGGAATTCCGCCGCGAGCACACCGAGTTGCAGGGCAAGTCCGCAGCCATCGTCATGCCTTATGACGGCAAGATTGGCCTGTACACCGATGAGGATGGGCGCGGCCAGTTCATCGAGGATCTTGGCATGGAAATCCCCGATGAGTTGAAGGGCGATGACAGCAGCTTCTTCGTTGACATTGCCCCGGAAAACTACGCAAAGCTGAACCAGGTTGATCACCTCTTTGTCCTGGACTACAACGGCTCTGCCGATGTCTTGAAGAAGGATAAGACCTTCCAGGGCCTCGATGTAGTCAAGGATAAGCGTGTGCGCTACCTGGACACGGATACTGGCAACGCCATGAGCATGCCGAACCCAGTGACCATCCCTTGGGCAATAGATAAGTTTGAAGAGAAGCTGTAATTGTCAGCAACCACGAAGGACGGCCAGACTATCCAGACGGGTTCCACAGCGCAAAACCCCACAGCCACACCGGTGATGGAGCGGGGAAAGGGTCGCACGACGTTCCTTGTCGCCCTCATCCTCGCCAGCCTCGCGCTGGCGGTGGCGTCCTTGGCGCTGGGTTCCCGTTCCATTCCACCCGATGAGGTCATCGCCGCGCTGCGCAGGGCAGGCGAGCAGGATATCCGCGATATCGTGTGGAACCTGCGCATGCCGCGCACCTTCTTGGCCTATTTCGCCGGCGCGGCCCTTGCCGTCGCCGGTGTCTTGGCGCAATCGTGGACCAGGAACCCGCTGGCGGACCCGGGCTTTATCGGTATTACCGCGGGCGCGTCGTTCTTCGTTGCCCTAGGCACGGCCATTGGCATCGCTACCACCACCGGCATGCGGACCACCCTCGCGCTCGTTGGCGCGGGCATTACCACGCTGCTGGTTCTGGCCGTCTCGCGGCGGTTCCAGGACCCACTGACGCTCATTCTCGTCGGCGCCGGCGTCTCCGCCGCCTTGGGATCGGGCGCGGCGATCATCGGCCTGTATTCCACGGACGTGCTCGATAGCATGCGGCGCTGGACCATCGGCTCGACCTTTGGGCGCGGCCCAGAAGACGTCGCCATTGCGGGTATTGGCCTGCTCATTGGCCTCGCGTGCGCGGCGATGGCGGCTAGGCCGCTCGACCTTTTGGCCATGGGGGAGGAGTCCTCGCTCGCCTTGGGCGGGTCTCCCACCACCGCGCGGGTGGGCGCGGCGCTCAGCGTCGTGGTGCTGGCCGGCAGCGCCACGGCGGCAACGGGCCCCATTGCCTTCGTCGGCTTCGCCATCCCTCACATCGTGCGGCGGGTGGTTGGCCCCAGCGTGGCCACGATGATCTTGCCCTCCGCGCTCTTGGGCGGTTGCGCCGTGCTCGCGGCCGATATCATCGGCCGGCTCATCGTGGGTAACTCGGAGCTAGAGATGTCTATCGTGCTTGCCATCGTGGGCGCGCCCTTCCTCATTTGGGGCGCCCACCGTGGCGTGGGCAGAGCGTGGGGCGATAACGCATGACAACAATAAACAGTATCCTGCAAGCGCAACAGCGTCGCCAGCACGTCCGCGTGCTCGCCTCTACGCTCGTATTTGGCCTTATTGCGCTTGCCGCCTACCTGGTATTGCTGGGGCAAGGGCCGCTGGAATTGAGCCCGCGGCAGGTCCTCGATGTGCTCACCGGCGGCGGCAGCGAGAGCCACATCAGGGTGGTGTGGGACTTGCGCCTGCCTGTTGCCATCGCCACCGTCATCGTCGGCGCCGCCCTCGGCGTGGCCGGTTCGTGGACGCAGACCATGGCCCGCAACCCGCTAGCATCGCCGGATATCCTCGGCGTTACTGGCGGCGCATCGGTCCTGGTGGTGCTGGGCACCGTGCATTCGCGCCCCGGTTTCGCGGACGGTATCCCGGACTTCTGGTGGCGGGCATGCTTGGCGATGTGCGGTGCCCTCCTCGTCGTTATTCTCCTCGCCGTCTTGGGTGGCATCGGCACGAGCAATCGCATCGTCATCGTCGGCATTGCCTTATCGCTGATGTTTCAGGCCATCGTGGCGTATTTGATGCGCAGCGCCCAGATCCAGCGCGCGGCCGAGGCACAGACGTGGCTGGCAGGCTCGACCGGGTTCGTGCGCATGGAGGTCATCGTCCCTCTGCTGGTGGCCCTGGCGCCGTTTCTCGCCATAGGCATCTGGTGCGCGCGGGAGCTGCCGCTGCTTGCCCATGATGATTCCTCCGCGACCACCCTGGGTGTCAATATCACCCGCCAGCGCGCCCTGTTGCTCATCGCGGCAACCGGTATCTGTGCCGTGGTGGTTTCGGTGGTGGGACCCATTGGATTTATCGCGCTGCTAGCGCCGCACCTGGCGCGGATGGTGGCGCGCACGCCTACGCCATCGCCGGTGGCATCGGCAGCCGCGGGCGCAGCGCTGCTGACCGTGTGCGCCGTCATCGCTGGCGCGATTCCGGTCAATGCCCCGGTGGGCGCGGTTTCCTCGGTCATCGGCGGCTGCGCCCTGGTGGTATTGGTGTGGAATGCGGCCCGGCGCACCTAAACGCTGTGGCGCGCGACAGCGAGGACCGGACAAACGAGCCAACCACAAAGTCCTACACAGTCGTTCGTGGATGAAGGAAAAGATATGACGGATAATCAGCCCACGCGCTCGAAGCGCCGGTGCAGCCTCGAAGCCACCGGCATCCATGCGGGATATAAGGACGGCGAGGATATCCTCGCCGGCGTCGACCTGCACGCCCGCGCCGGTGAGGTCACCACGCTCATTGGGCCCAATGGCTGCGGCAAGTCCACGCTGCTTAAGACGCTATCTAAAATCCTGGCCCCGCGGCAGGGCAGCGTCATGGTCGGGGAGGCTGACCTGCATGCGATGAACGCGAAGGAAGCCGCGCAGCAGGTGGCATTGCTGCCACAGCACCCCGTGGCGCCGGATGGGCTGCGGGTAGGCGAGTTGGTCGCGCGCGGGCGCCACCCCTATCAGGGCAGGATGCGCGGCCTTTCTCCTACGGACCGAGAGATCATCGCCCAGGCCTGCGAGGCCACGGAGATTGTGGACTTCCTCGACCGCGATATCGCCTCCCTGTCGGGCGGGCAGCGCCAGCGTGTCTGGCTCGCATTGGCTCTGGCGCAAGATACGCCGGTGCTGCTTCTTGATGAACCCACGACCTTCCTTGACCCCGCCCATGCCATGAGCATGTTGGAGCTGGCTCGCGCACAGGCGCGCGCCGGCAAAACGGTGGTTGTGGTCCTGCACGATCTCATGCTCGCGGGCCACTACTCCGATTCCATGGTGGTGATGAAGGCCGGCGATATCATCGCGCGCGGGGCGCCGAAACAAGCGCTGGCTCCGAAGGTATTGGCGCAGGCCTATGGTATCGAGGCGGAGGCCTGGGACGACCCGCTTGGCGATGCCCCCATTATCGTCCCTCGCCGCGTCCTCCCCAGCGACAGCTAAGCGCTGCCCGCGCTAAGCGCCAGGAGCGTTTGGCTTGGCTACTGCCGCGCCAACCGGCGGATGTCCAAAACCGAAATGGCGATGATGAAGAGGTTGAGCACGCAGCCGACACTCAACAGGAAATTGCCAATGCGGTAGGTGCCCGTACCCACGGCCGCCATGTTGCCGTATATGTAGATCCAGATTACCCAGCCCACCAGCAGCACGATGCCGGCGATGCCGGAGAGTAGCTTGAGGCTGCGTGGGGAGGCGGGGGCGAAGAATTTAAAGGCGGCATCGATAAGCGCGCCCGCTGCAAGGATGATGCTTACTCCACCCGAGAGCCAGAGGGGGAGTAGGGCTGCGGTGCCGACGACGACGGGGAGGATGAACGCGAGGAACGCTAAGAGGAATAGTCCCAGGTGTATCCACAGCGTGCGCTTGGTATAGCTCATAGGGCAGACTCTACTTCCTTGCGCAGTGGGGGATTGGCGCCGGTGCGGGAGACGGTGATGCCGGCTGCGGTGGCAGCGAAGTGGAGGATTTCGCGCCACTCTTCGGCGCTTAGTGCTGCGGCCTTGTCCACATCGAGGCCACGTTCATCTAATTGCGCCAAAAGGGCTGCCATGATGGTGTCGCCGGCACCGATGGTATCGGTGACTTCAACTGCGGCGGCGGGAACGTCGAGGGACGTGTCCCCAGCCCTGACGCTAATTCCGTCGCCGCCGCGGGTGGTGACCACGATGGGCACTTGGTTGGTGAAGTCCTCGCCTAAAAAGTCCACCTCTTCATCTGATAGCTTCAGCACCGAGACGTGTGGCAGCAAATCCGTCAGGAATTTCTTATGCGCTTCGGTGGCATAAAAGGGCCGGATACTGGGATCTAGGGCCACGAGCGTTCCCTGTGCGGCGAAGTCCCTGAGCAGCTGCGCGTAGCGGGAAGCGCCCGGTTCCAAGGCCAGGGAGACGGTACCGAAGCAGGCGATATCTGCCGGAGCTAGTTTGGGCTCAACGAAGCGATCTGCGGTGCCTTCCACATAAAAGTTATAAGAAGCCGTGCCGTTTTCCGCGATGGTGGTCACCGCCAAGGTGGTCGGTTCTTCGCCGCGCTGCACGTGGGCGGTCTCGACGCCTTCTTCCTCCAAGCGTCGAAATAATTCTTGGCCAAACCCATCGGTAGAAATCCGCGATTGAAACTCCACGTCCGCGCCCAAGCGCGCCGCCGCGATGGCCACGTTGAAGGGGCCGCCGCCCAGCGCCGGGGTGAGGTCATTCAAGCGGCCGGGGGATACCGGAACCAAGTCCACGAGGCCTTCGCCGCACACATGAATAGTCATAGTTCCATAGTATCGGGGACATGAACCACCGACCGAACTTTCACCTTGCCCCACCACTGGGCCGCCTCAATGACCCCAATGGCCTTTTTGTGGATGGCGATATTCTGCACGCGTATTACCAGCATGACCCTGCTTTTCCGCACAAGCCCAAGCGGACTGGCTGGGGTCACGCCACCACCACGGTGTCCGCGCCTACTCCATGGCGGCATTATCCCGATGCGCTCTATCCTGACCTGCCCTATGACAAGGATGGGTGCTACTCCGGCGGGGCCGTTGTTGATGGCACTGACGTGTGGCTTTTTTATACGGGGAACTTGAAAGAAGACGGGCGCCGCATCCCGTCGCAGAACCGCGTGCGGGTTATAGACCCTTCCGGGCCAGAAGGCGGGATCTATGTCCGCGATACCGACAACCCGCTCATCGCTGATTCTCCGGAGGGATATACCGGCCATTTCCGCGATCCCCATATTTCCCGCGCCGGGGAGGGAGGGCGCATGGTCATTGGTGCGCAAACGGAAGACGAACGCGGAACCATCGTGCTGTATTATTCGCAGGATTTAAAGCGGTGGGAATTCCAAGGTGAGCTTGTTTTTGATGATCCCGCGCAGCTTCCCGGTGGCTATATGTGGGAGTGTCCCAACCTGCTGACCTTTGGGGATAAACACGTGCTGATCTTCTGCCCACAGGAGGAAACGGACCGGTGTGGCTACGTCGTCGGCACCTTGGACGGGCTTAATTTCCACGTTGAGCGCGGCTTTACCCTTCTGGATCACGGCACGCAGTTTTATGCGCCGCAAGCAACCGAGGAAAATATCCTGTTGGGCTGGATGGGCATGCCCGGTCATGATGAGACGCCAACGCAGGGGTGGGTGCATACCTTGACTATTCCGCGGCGGCTGTGGCTGGAAGATAACTACCTGTGTCAAGAACCGCTGTGGCCTGCGCTGCCGGAAACCCGCGGCAGGGACGGCTTTGGCTCGACCATCGATGTAACGGGGGAGGGGGCTTATGCGCTTGTCGACGCCACCGGGAAGGAAGCGTTCCGCGTGGTGCAAGGCGGTGGCACCATCTCTTTCAACGGCGGTGAGCCGATCACATGCCCCGATGGAGAAATGCGGCTCATTGCCGATGGCTGCGCCGTAGAAGTCTTTGCCGGCGGCGGTCGCATCGCCGCGTCCTTCGCCGTTTTTGGGGATGCTCCCTGGCAGGCATGGGAGCCGCTGGACTAAGACCCTGCGAAACTAGGGTCGACAGCTTTTTGCTTTGTGGACATTTGGGTCCAAACAGACTTAAATGGGAAGTAGCCAATCACATCCGGTCATTTGATGTGACCTAAATAACAAAGGTCGGTCCATGGAGCATAAAGAGGTCGCCGCCCGCACCCTGAAGGCATTAGGCGACGAAGAAAATATTATTGCCCTTGCCCACTGCGCCACGCGCTTGCGCATGGTCTTGGATGATTCGGACAAGGTCGATACCGCAGCGCTAGACAACGATCCGGATCTGAAGGGCACCTTCGAAGCCGGTGGCATGTTCCAGGTCATCGTGGGCCCGGGTGATGTCAATATCGTCTTTCAGGAGATGACCAAGTCCATTTCCAAGGACGTCGCCGTGTCCACCGATCGCTTGAAGGATATTGCCGCGGAATCCGGCAACTGGTTTTCCCGCGCGGTCAAGGTCTTGGCCGATATCTTTGTTCCGCTAATCCCCATCCTGCTCGGCGGCGGTTTGTTGATGGCATTAAATAATGTGCTGACCGCGCCGGGACTATTTGGGGATCAATCCGTCATCGAAATGTATCCCTCGTGGGAAGGTTTTGCTGGGCTGGTCAACCTCCTGGCATCCGCTCCCTTTGCTTTCTTGCCCATCCTTGTGGGCTTTACTGCTACTAAGCGCTTTGGCGGCAATGAATTCCTCGGCGCTGGCATGGCCATGGCGATGGTCATGCCGGATTTGGTTAGCGGCTATAACGTTGCCGAGGCTATTGAAAATGGCGAGATGCCCTACTGGGATATCTTTGGCATCGACGTTGCCCAAGCTGGCTACCAGGGCTCCATCTTGCCCATTCTGGTCATCGCCTGGATCCTGGCGACGATTGAAAAGTTCCTGCACAAGCACCTCAAGGGCACCGTGGACTTCATGCTTACACCCCTGCTTACCCTGCTGGTGACGGGCTTTATTACCTTTATGGGGCTGGGCCCAATCTTGCGCACCGCCGGTGAGTGGTTGGGCATGGGGCTGGCCAACTTGTATGACTTTGCCGGTCCCGTGGCGGGCTTCCTTTTCGGTCTGGTTTATTCGCCGATCGTCATTACCGGCCTACACCAATCCTTCCCGCCCATTGAGACGATGCTGTGGAATGAGGGCGGTTCCTTCATCTTCCCCATTGCCTCGATGGCCAATATTGCCCAAGGTGGTGTGGCCTTGGCCGTGTACTTCTTGGCGCGCTCCGAAAAGCTCAAGGGCTTGGCCGGCGCCTCAGGTATCTCGGCACTGTTTGGTATTACTGAGCCCGCGATTTTCGGCGTTAACCTGCGCCTGCGTTGGCCGTTTTATATCGGTATGGCGGCATCAGCTATTGCGTCTACGTTTATCGCCATTTTTGGCGTGCTTGCGGATGCCCTCGGTGCCGCCGGCTTCATTGGTTTCGTTTCCGTCCCCCGCTTTGTCCCGACCTTCTTGCTGTGTGGTGTCATCTCCTTCGCCGCAGCCTTCATCGGGGCCTACCTGTACGGGCGGGTGCTCATCCACCGCAACGGCACCATCGATCCTGATGAGGTCAATCCTCCCGCCGCACAGGCTATGGCCGCCGAGGCTGCTGAAGAGTTTGCTGCCAGCGCTTCCGCCGCCGCAGATGCCGCGACAATATTTTCCCCGCTAGAGGGAAATGCTGTGCCCCTATCCAAAGTTAAGGACCCCATGTTCGCCGGGGGCAAGCTAGGTAAAGGCGTTGCTATCGAACCGACCGTCGGCAAGCTCGTCGCGCCTGCCGATGGCACCATCACCGTGACCTTTCCTTCCCACCACGCCTACGCCCTGCGCGTAGACGACCCAGCGGTGGGACCGATTGACATCCTTATGCACATTGGCTTTGATACGGTAAACCTCAAGGGCGAACACTTCACCTCGCATGTCAATAAGGGCGATACCGTCAAGCAAGGCGAGGTCCTGGCTGAATTCGATATCGAGGCCATCAAGGAAGCGGGGCTGCCGGTAACGACGCCAATCGTTGTGTCCAACGCCAAGAAGACCGGTCCCGTTATTCCCACCGCGGCTTTCCGCGAGGGCGAGCTCATTGGCTCTGGGACGGACCTATTTACCGTTGACCCGAAGGCTCAGCAGGAGACTGCGGAGACTTCTACAAAGGAAGCAACGTCTTAAGGGCTGGGGTTTCTGATACAAGAAAGGCTGGGGATAAACCCAGCCTTTTACTTGCAGGTGTTCATTAGGCGCCGTTGCGCCGTTGCCCAGGCTTTGGGCGGCTGGTGTCACCACGGTGACAATGGCTACGGTATCGATCCCCTAGAAACCATAAGAGACCGCCAAGTCGGTCGCTACCAACACCGGCACGGCTAAGTTTTGTTGTGGGCCAATCGCGTGGGAAATTGCCTTAGGACTACTCAGGAATACGAGTGCTAACGCACACCTACCGTTTAGTGCAAGAGAATTGAACTATGCGAAGAATTTCCGGCGGGCGGTGAACACGCCGCCAAGCATCATTGCTGCAATGCTGAGGGCTGCCAGGAGCCGAGCGACAGTGTTCGAGCCGGTTTCTGCCGCCATGCCACGCGGAGCCTCAACAGCTGCAGGTGCTTCGGCTTCCACCGGTGTTTCGACGGGGGGGCCTGCTCAGGAGCTGTTTCCTCGATTGCGCCACTTTGAGCGATTACTTCTTCTTTGTTGTTTTTGATCATTTCTTGGGAGGCGGCCTTCTCTTCTGGAGTAGGCTCCAAGTGAGTCCGAGATTGATCTCTGATGTAGGTAATGCCGTCCTTGGCGAGGTACCACGTCACGCCACCGATTACGAGAACTGCTGCTAAGGCAGCAATTCCAATTCCACTTTGCGCCTGAGCGTTTGCTTCCGGCGTAGGGGCGGTGGGTGTGACGCCGAAGGTGAGGGCGCCAGCTAACGCCGTGGCGGTCAGAACTTTAGGTATGCGATTTATTTTTGTCCTTAGGGGGCAGTGGAATAGGGAAGAGTCCGTCTGAGAGATAAACGGATCTAAAGATTAACAGGATTCTTTGTGCTGCATTACCGCTGCGCAAAGAAAAATCGTCCGATTATTTAAAACCAGGCACAGCTGTCCTAAATAGGGGGGTGCTAGGGCGAAAAGTTGCTTCGCATTCGAAGTTTGGAAAGCGCCACCCCCATATGGTTGAATGTATAGGTTGCGAGAGCTGGTCGGTCCGTAGCGGTGCGTTTCCGAATCGCCGGTCCGAGACCCATCGACGCTTTACGGTGTTCGTTGTAAAGGCTCGAGCACAGCAAGTTTGTAGACCGCGTGTGGCAAGGACGGAAATCTTGTCGCACATCAATCCAGGTCAGGAGACCCATAGTGATTCAGCAAGAATCGCGTCTGCGCGTCGCCGACAACTCTGGTGCACGTGAAATTTTGTGCATCCGCGTTCTCGGTGGCTCTGTCCGACGCTCCGCTGGCATCGGCGACGTAATTGTCGCGACCGTCAAGGACGCTGTTCCAGGCGGCAGCGTAAAAGAAGGCGATGTAATTAAGGCAGTTATCGTCCGTGCGAAGAAGGAGACCCGTCGTCCAGACGGTTCCTACATCCGCTTTGACGAGAATGCTGCAGTTATTCTGAAGGGCGATAGCGAACCTCGCGGTACCCGTATCTTCGGCCCGGTTGCTCGTGAACTTCGTGACAAGCGTTTCATGAAGATCGTTTCTCTAGCACCGGAGGTGATCTAATCTTATGAAGATCCATAAGGGAGATATGGTGATTGTCATTTCGGGCCCAGATAAGGGTGCGAAGGGCAAGGTCATCGAGGCATACCCGAAGCGCGAAAAGGTCCTCGTTGAGGGCGTTAACCGCATCAAGAAGCACGTCGCAAACTCCGCTACCGAGCGTGGCGCTGAGTCCGGTGGAATCGTTACCCAAGAAGCCCCGATCCACGTGTCCAACGTTGCGATCGTTGACTCCGAGGGCAACCCGACCCGCGTGGGCTACCGTTTCGACGAGAACGGCAAAAAGGTCCGTATCGCGCGTAGCAACGGGAAGGACATCTAAAAATGAGCGAGAACTACACCCCGCGTCTGAAGACTCGCTACCGCGAGGAAATCCGCAAGAACCTGAACGAAGAGTTCAACTACGACAACGTCATGCAGATCCCTGGCGTCACCAAGGTGGTCGTCAACATGGGTGTTGGCGAAGCTGCTCGTGACTCCAAGGTCATCAATGGCGCTCTCGAGGACCTGACCGCTATCACTGGTCAGAAGCCGCAGCTGCGTCGCGCAAAGAAGTCCATCGCGAACTTCAAGTTGCGTGAAGGCATGCCCATCGGCGCACGCGTTACCCTGCGTGGCGACCGCATGTGGGAGTTCCTGGACCGTCTGCTGACCATCGCGCTGCCACGTATTCGTGACTTCCGTGGTCTGTCTGACCAGCAGTTTGACGGTCACGGTAACTACACCTTCGGCCTGTCCGAGCAGTCCATGTTCTACGAAATCGACATTGACAAGATCGATCGTCCCCGTGGTATGGATATCACCGTCGTTACCAGTGCTACCAACGACGAGGAGGGCCGTAAGCTCCTGCGCGAGCTCGGCTTCCCGTTCAAGTAAATAGATCGCTAAAAGGTCCCAACTTCCATGGAAGGAGTTGGGACCTTTTAGTTTTATTGTCATCTGTGGATTCTAGGGGTCATTGCAACGATGACGGTTACTTGGGTGTGATACTACCGGTTTGTGTCAGGGCGTTGGTCATGACTTCGGCTGGGGTGCGCCAGTTGAGTGCTTTGCGTGGTTTGTGGTTGTGAATGTTGGCGATCATCTCTAGGTCCGTGGCGGCGTAGATGTACAGGCCACTGTTTTGGCAAGGTTTCTTCTGAGCCTACCGTTGGTGTTTTCGTTGCTGCCTCTCTCCCACGGCGATCCTGGACGGCAGAAGTAGATGGGAATATCAGTGGCCATGGTAAAAGCTATATGGCCAGACACTTCACTTCCTTGGTCCGGTTGAGTCCTCCTTATTAAGTCTTATTAACATAAGGAGGGTCGAACCTATCATTAGCCCGAGGGAGAACGTGTAGTTTGAATCATTCATTAATCCACCAAAAATGGATAGCACAAACCCGACGAAAAATACCCCAGACTCCGATCTTGGGTAAAAATCTCTACGTATAGAGGCGTTATACAGGGTCAAGTATATTACTGCCATAGCAAGAGGGAAAACACTTAATTCTCCCCAGAAAAAGCCCGCTAGAGAAGTGGATACAAGAATGATTAAAGGAAGTAAAACAGATTTCGATATACGACTAAACAAAGCTAATCACATTTCTCACGGGGGAGCCTTCGTCCATCCATTGGTTATAAATAGCTCAGGTCATCACGGTGATCGGCATAGACCCAATTTCTCTTAGTGGTCAGTCTATTCTATCACTTATTTGGGTCATCACTGCATACGGGCTCAATTTCCACTGACTTTCCCAAGAACCCGTAAACAGTTAGCTAAATTTATTATGCATAGTTTTTCTTTGTCAAAAGGAATGAATCAGGAAGGTAGGTAGATACCCGGCATATTCCATTGAACTATGTTTAACATGCTGAATGCAGCAGTCCAGGTTAGCTTCCAACCTATTCGGGCAGAGATTAAAGGCTTGGTGCGTAAAAACCACTTTAAAACGCAAAATGAGCCCGGCCCGAGCTAGTAATCGACCATGCTCGGGGCTGAGCTCTGCGTTAGGGGTTGATGCTTCTTGGGTTCTAAGGTCGTGGAGCAGTTCCTCGGTGAGAGTTCGTTGCGGTTGGGCGGTCAACGAACCCCGGAGCTTAAGGGCTACTGACTGCCTTTAGACCGCTTTTTCACCAGTACTATGCCGCCGACAACAAAGAGTGCGGCGAGCACGAGAACCCAACCGATATTGGCACCCGTAGAAGCTAGTGCGCCGTTGTGGGGGCTGGAAGAGCCTCCGCCGGATCCGGAGCTTGGACCAGAGCCACTGCCTGCGCCCTTAGCAGTAGTGGACTTGGTGGAGCCGTTCGACTTCCCAGCGCCATTTCCCATGGATGCCTTAGCGCCCGCATTCGATCCAGATGAGTTAGTTGCCTTGGACTTATCGGACCCCGGCTTATTAGTGTCGGTGCTATTCGAGCCGTTATCTGGCTTGGTAGCGCCTGGCTGCTTAACCTTCGAGGAGTCTGCGGGCTTGCCCTCTTCCTCTTCGCCTTCTTTGTCAGTGCCTTTTCCACCGGGCTGGGTGGTTGAATCGCCCACGAGGAAGGTCACGGTGTGCCAGTCGGTGAGTTTGTCGCCGTCGTTGTTGACGGTGCGCATTTCCATTTCGTAGCGCCCTGGTTCGGTAAAAATCCAGTGCGCGTGGACGTGGAAAGGACCATCCTCAACGCCTTTGATCGTATGGGTACCGTTGCTATCGGCTAAGGTGCGTGCCGGTGTGTTTAGGGAGGCAGTGTGGCCGGCCCACCATTTTCCGTCCGTAGGTGCCGACTTAGGGCGAACTTCGATCGCGGCGTCACGGTAGTCTTGCCCCACCTTGATCGTGTCCCACCCCGGCCACACAGCGTCGTGGTCCTGTTGCAATGGTAGGTGGTAGATCGTTGAGCCAGTCTTTACCATTCCGGTAAAAGACAGCGTCTTAGCCAGGGAGTCAGCGACCGTCACGCGGCGGGCATCGTGAATGCGCAGCGCTACGTCTTCAGGCACGTTGTGTTGGTCGTCTTCGTTGACATAGAAGCCGAGCTTGTTGTCCACAACCTTTGGCCCGAAGTCGATGTGGCCCTTGGTAATCTCGCGCTTCTTAGACGGTTCTGCGCTGGGAGCAGGTTCCGTTGTCTCTGGGCTTGGTTCCTTCGACGGTGTGGTGCTTTCCGTGCCGTTGGAGTCGCCTTCAGTGGCACTGTCGTTCCCAGTAGTGGGTGGGGCAGCAGATGATGAATCCTCGGTAGCTACCTTGAAGCGCAGAACAGCCTTTTTCGCAGGCTTACCGTCTTTTTCTGCGACCGTGACACCAACTTCATACGTACCGGGTTTGTTGAATGCCCAGTTGAGGTGCATGTGTTCTGCGGTTTCGGTGGTGTAGGAATGCGTGTCATCGCTGCCGGCAAGGCGCTGGTCCAGCCCGGTCTGATCAGCCTGGTATGCCAACCATTCGCCGTCCTTCGGGGCGCTGACGGGGGTGAAGGTAAAGGTGTAATTCTTCTTGGTGTCCTTGTAAGCATCCTCAGTGCTGAGCCCAGGCCACACTACACCGGTGCGCTGTGTCTCTGGCAGGACGTAGGCAGCGCTGCCTTTCTTTCCAAAGTGCGGAATGTCTTTGTTCAAAGTGGACTTGACCTGCTTTGGAACGGTGAAAAAGACATCGGAAGGCTTACGCCAGATTGCACCAATGTGGTACAGGTTCGTCTCGTCCTTGATGCCCAGGTGCAGCTCACCATCTTCGTGGATCGGGGAGATATCTACGTGACCCCGGTGCAGATTGAGCTCCTTGTGCGGGGTGTCTTTATCCTTCGGGTTCTGCGGCTTGGGTGAGGGGATCTTGGGAACAGAAGGCTTCGAGGTCGTGGAAGGCGATGGATTCTTGGATGGGGCAGAGCCTTCTGATTCTTCCGAATCCTGCGGCTTCTCTGGGGCGTCGGAGTCTTCTGGCTTCTCCGATCCTTCTGGTTCCTGTGAATCCGTGGAGTCAGAAGCCTCAGCGAACGAGACGGTGGTCTCAGCGATCGGCTCATAAGCATCTTTGTGAGTATGGCTAAATAGCGTGGCGCCACCGGCATCGGAGCGGGAATCAGGAACGATGCGCAGCATGAGTTGGTATCCGGGCTGCTTACAACTATCGATGAGTTGCCTGCTCGTTCTTTGCCCCGGCCCGGAAGTAAAGCTGATTTCGCAATCTGCAATATGCTTTTCCGGCAGGCTGGTCATCGGTTCGCCATTTACCTTGTAGAAACCGCCGGTAACGCGCACCGTGGTGCGGTCATCTTCGGGCTCTACGGTGATGTCGATATTGCGGTCACCATCGCCGTACACCTCGCTGGTGGACACGGTGATATCTGAGCTCTCGATCTTAAGGGGATCGGTCTCAAACGGCTCTATCTCTTCCATCTCAGGGGTAGGAAGCTCGCCGCTTTTCGTTGTATAAGCTTCGGCATCTTCATCGTCCTTTTCCCCATCGGTGCTGG
Organism: Corynebacterium sp. ACRPS; assembly: GCF_022346005.1. GTDB lineage: Bacteria > Actinomycetota > Actinomycetes > Mycobacteriales > Mycobacteriaceae > Corynebacterium. The sequence goes on along the minus strand of NZ_JAKRMY010000006.1, from coordinate 90,242 downwards.
TCCAGGACTTTACGGGTTCGGATACCCAGCGAGGGCTTGGGGAATCATTGTCGGGAATAAAGATGGCTTGGAAGTTGGATTCTTCATCACCAATCATTTCATCCCACGAAGCTTTACCGCCTTCTACCTTGCGCTCGGCAAGGTAGTGGCCGTTGATGGTGAATACGGCGCGGCCGGAGTCTTTGGCATTGCCAGTATCGAGGGAGAGCGTGGTGAGGATGCCTTGCTTCGCGCCCTTTGTATCGGCCTTGGAGGGAGCCATCTTAAATATAGGAGCGTTGGACTCGGCCCCTTCGGAGCCTGAGTATTCAGACTTGGCGTCGTTAAAGGCGGTATCAAGGTCGGTGATCGTGCGCTCGGCGGGGTTGGTTCCGCCTACCTGCCAGACCAAGGTTTGTGGCTCGGAGTGGATGAAAGTGCCATCCTTCTTTCGCGCAGAAGCGCGGTAGGTGACCTCGTAGTGGCCAGGACGGGTAAACGTCGTGGCGTTATGCGTGTGCGTGCCTGCATTGACCCAGGTGGTACGGAATCCCGGGTCGTGGGAGGACCAGAGGCGGTTCAGAGGATAGTTCTCGTCGCTGTAGGTAAACAGCTCCATGCGGCCGGGGCCCTTAAAATCAACGATTTCCATGTTGAAGGATTTATCGCGGAATTGATCGGTGGGAAGATCCGCGGCGGCACCGAACCCAGCCCAGATGGGCATGGTGTTTTTCGGGAAGCCTACTGCGGGGCCGCCGTAGTACATGAGCTGGTTTTTCTCGGCATTGAGAAACTCGAAGCGCGGGTCATCGGGAACGCGCCAGGCATAGGCTCCTAGGCCGCCATCGACGCGGCCGTGGCTGACCCAGTTGATCGTGTCCTCGATGGGGACTAGGCCCGCACTATTGGACATGAGTTTGAAGTTTCCGTCCTTCCACACCGCGTGCGGGGAATCTACGTGCGTTTGGGTGCGGACAAGTGGGGCGTCCTCAGCGAGGGCGAAGGGAGCGTGGAATAACGCGAGCGCCAAGACCACGACTATGGTGGCAAGGCGCGGTAGTGAGGTGCGCAACGGCATAAGGTTCTCCCAAGGTTAGGTGCAGTGAACTTTTATATAGGTTGCGACGAATACTACACTATTGCAAACCGTTATCGTTAGCGTTGTTGAAAATAGTGAACCTTTGCCCGCGAGCTGGGAAAGAAGATATAGAAAGTCCCCACCTCCGGTTGCGGAAGCGGGGACTGTGTAAAGCTGAGGAAAAGGAGCGGATAAGCGGAAGGCGGGCGAGTGACCGCAGTGCTGCTGAGCGGTTAAACTTTGTCGTCCGCGGTGTGGGTGGTGCCCTCGAATTGCCATCCCACGACGGCATTGCGCACGGCGGCCTCGAGGGGATTGGCGGGCTGGATGCAGCTAGTCGTCAGCAGCCTGCCTGGCATCGCGTCCTCGCCCCATACGCTGGAGTCACCGGCTAGGCCTTGTTTATCGGGGTCATGGAGATCGGTTGCGGTGTAGGTGAGCCAGTTCTGGTCGGAATTCTTGGTGCGTACGTACAGCTTGTCGCCGATGCTGACCTTGTGCTCGTTGGCAGCGCCATCGTAAAGCTTATTGAATACGGCAGGCACGCCGGCGCCGGTGTGCCAAGCGATAACGACGATATCGTCGGCATTTGTTCTAGGCAGGGAGTAGGGGCGGTCATCGGCAGTATAAGTGCAAGCCTTATCCATGGTGTCAGGGTTTATGGCGCCATCGACTACGCGGCACGTGCCATCCTCAAATTGGGCATGGACGTCGATGGCAGGGATAAACATTTCTACTGCCGCGGACGGTTCGAACACGGGAGCATTTTCTGCAGAAACTTGGTTAGTATCTAATCCTTCGGGCGAGCTGATGTTGCGTTCGGACGTATTGATGCTGCGATCGATCGTGCTGATGACGAGGATCGTTGCAACGATGCCGGCTGAGACTCGAAGGACTCCGGAGGACGCCCATGCGCCTTTAAAGCGATCCCAAGGGGAAGAAGGGGCTTTTCGGTGCCTTGGAGCTGAGGTCTCTTTTATCCTGCGATTCGGGTAACGGCTTTGGATGTGACGCGCGTGATGCTCTGCTTTCCGCCAATCGCGCTCTGTGGAATGGTGCCGGCCAGATCCACCTTTGGGCCGGGAATTTTTATCAGCAACGCTAGAAGCATGGCCTGGAGTGTTGTGATTTAAGGATGTAGTGTGGCGCGGTTGCGCTGCGGATAAGTGAGATCCCTTCCTCCGTGGGTGGTCTTGGTGCTCCACTGCGACCTCCGAGGAAACTAGGGACAATAGGGGTGGGTGTGAACCCAGCTTAGAGTAATAATTTTCTTTTCCGGCTTATCGAGGCAGCGGTTGCGCTAACCGCTACGATACTCCGTGATTCTCTTGTCCGTATAAGTACAGCTAAATAAGGAAAATAAAAACGGTGTCTCTCAACGAAGCTGCCAAGGCCGGATCCCTGAAAAAGGCCGCCCTACTCGATCAATCATTTTCACGATTTTCTGTCCGCGCAATTCTCGCCGGTGTGTATCTGTGCATCGGCACCGTATTTGCCGGCGTCGTTGGCCAAGCGGTGGAAGAGCTTGCCCCAGGCTTGGGCTCCGTGATCTTTGCCCTGTTCTTCGGCCTAGGCCTCTTCGCCATCGTTATCCTCGGTGCTGAGCTGGCCACGGGCAATATGATGTACATGGTCTACGGGGCGATGCAGAAACACTTGTCCTGGGGCAAGGCCTTCTACGTACTGCTTATTACCACGATCTTTAACCTTGTCGGCGCCATCATCTTTGCCGCCGTCATGGGCATGTCTGCCAAGCTCGCGAATATGGATCCCTCGCACCTGTTGGTCACCATCTCTGAAGGCAAGCTGACCAAATCCCCGCAGGGAATGCTCGTGGAGGGCATGGCCGCGAACTTCGTGGTCAATATGGGCATCGTTGGCGCGGTCTTTGCCAAGGAAATCGTGTCGAAGTTCATCGTCATCGTCCCGATCATCGGCATCTTCGTGGGCCTAGGCCTGGAGCACGTGATTGCCAATTTCTGTCTCTTCGCGCTCACCTTCTTCGGCAGCGATCCGCTGCCGGCCGCGCTGACCGTTGGCAATGTTGCTCTCAACTGGACGCTGGTGTGGATTGGCAACTTCATCGGCGGCGGCTTGCTCATCGGTGGCGTGTACGCCTGGCTCAATAATGGGCCGGAAGATTACCGCGACTAGGCCAGCGTGCCCGAATAAAGGTTAAAGCGATCGGCACGGGCAAAGCCCACTAGCGCCATGCCGGTCTCGCGGGCGGTCTCTACGGCAAGGGAAGAGGCGGCGCTGACGGCAACGAGCATGCCAAAACCGGCCATGGCGGCCTTTTGGACCAGCTCGAAACTGGCGCGGGAGCTCATGACCAAAATGAGGTCATCGGCGGGCAGGCGCTCTTCCATGAGCAGGTGGCCAATAACCTTATCGGCGGCGTTGTGCCTGCCGATGTCCTCCCGGATGACCACCGGCTCACCCTCGAGGGTAAATGCGCCGGCGGCGTGGATTCCGCCGGTCTTGCGGAATTCCTTTTGGGCGGCGCGCAGCTTCTCCGGCAGCTGGACCACCAGCTGTGGGTCCACGGGGATCTGGGGGATGGGGTAGCGCGACTTCTTTGCCAGCGCCTCGATGGACGAAGTGCCGCACACCCCGCAGGCGGACGTCGTCGTGGTCAGGCGGAGATCGCTCAAGTCCAACGGCGTATTCTTCACCAAGTCTATGTCCAGCAGGTTATAGGTATTCATGCCCTCGACGGTGGAACCGGCGCAGTAGCGGGCAGTGGTGACATTGGAAAGCGCGGCAATATGCCCCTCGGAGTGGAGGAAACCGTGCGCCAGCTCAATATCGTGGCCCGGGGTGCGCATGGTGGTGGTGATGGTCTGCCCGCCCACGCGAATCTCAAGCGGCTCCTCACCGGCGACGGTATCGGCGCGGGTATCTACCTGCGTATGCTCGCCCAAGCGGACCTTCGTGACAGCGAAGGTGGCATTCTTGCGTCCGGCCATTACTTCAGCGCCTCCTTGAGGGTTTCGATATTTACCTTGGCTTCTGCCGTGCTTGCCGATGCCAACCCCACCACGAACGCCGTCAACGGTGCTGCCGGCCGCGACTGGGTATGGGCCACGTCCTTGGTTAAATCCAGCAGTTCCCGGGTCAGCGCCGTGGCCTCATGTGGCTCGAGGTTTAATAGCCGCGCGGCTTCTTCAAGCCATTGGTGGGCGGTGCGGATCGGATCTTCGTTCTCGGTACTCATCTCAACTACTCCTCAACTATGTGGCGCTGTATCCGACTGTAATGAATGCAGGGGATTTATTTGGAAAACCGCAGGATATGGCGTAAAGTGTTCCGGCGTGCCTGCGCTGCAGCCGGTGCACGCGCAAAGCCTTGCGGGTTTTGCGTGCTGAACTGGTAAAACGCAGAGCCGAAAAAGAATTGAACATCAACTTTGTTGTAGGCCCCTCGCCGTTTATAGCGGACCGTTGTCTGAATCAAAGGGTGGCGAGCGCCTTGCGGTATTGACCGTGAGGAGCGTGAGTAGCCCGAAATCACACGGAAAACGCTTTGGTGAGCACGGGAACCGCAACGAGAAAGGTACACGGTCACTCATATGACTATGACTGATCCTATTGCCGACATGCTGTCGCGCGTGCGTAACGCAAGTAACGCACACCACGACGTCGTGTCGATGCCTACCTCCAAGTTGAAGGCAAACATTGCTGACATCTTGAAGCAGGAAGGCTACATCGCTGACTACACCGTTGAGGGCCACACCCTGTCCCTCGAGCTGAAGTACAACAACCGCGAGCGTTCCCTGTCTGGTCTGCGTCGCGTGTCTAAGCCGGGTCTGCGTGTGTATGCAAAGTCCACCGAACTGCCACAGGTCTTGGGCGGCCTGGGCGTGGCTATCATTTCCACGTCCCACGGTGTGCTGACTGACCGTCAGGCTGAGGAGAAGGGCGTAGGCGGAGAAGTTCTCGCCTACGTCTGGTAAAGGGAGGTTTGACACATGTCTCGAGTCGGTCTAGCACCGATCGCCGTACCAAACGGCGTCGAAATCAACATCAACGGCCAAGACGTTGAGGTCAAGGGCCCTAAGGGTACCCAGAGCGTAAACGTTCCGGATCCGATCACCATCAACGTGGAAGACGGCATCTTGACCGTTTCCCGCCCTGATGATCACCGCAAGCACCGTGCACTGCACGGCCTGTCCCGCTCGCTGCTCAACAGCGCCGTCATCGGCGTGACCGAGGGCTTCACCATCAAGATGGAAATCTTTGGTGTCGGCTACCGTGTGCAGCAAAAGGGCCAGAACCTGGAATTCAGCCTGGGCTATTCCCACCCGGTCCTCATTAAGGCTCCGGAGGGAATCACCTTCGCAGTGGACGGCAACACCAAGCTGTCCATTACCGGTATTGACAAGCAACTAGTCGGACAGATCGCCGCTAATATCCGTCGCCTGCGTAAGGACGATCCTTATAAGGGCAAGGGTATTCGCTACGAAGGCGAGCAGATCCGTCGCAAGGTCGGAAAGACGGGTAAGTAAGCAATGGCAAACACTGAAAACACGAAGCGCACTCCAGTCGGCAAGGACATTTCTTCTCGTCGTCGCGAAGCACGCGCACGCCGCCACTTCCGTATCCGTAAGACCCTGCGTGGCACCCCTGAGTCCCCGCGCTTGGTCCTGCACCGCTCTTCGCGCCACATGCACGTCCAGGTCATCGATGACTTGGCAGGCCACACCCTGGTTTCCGCATCCTCCATGGAAGCGGACATCCGTGCATTCGAGGGCGATAAGAAGGCAAAGGCTGCCAAGGTGGGCGAACTGATTGCTGAGCGCGCCAAGGCCGCTGGCATTGAGCAGGTCGTCTTTGACCGCGCAGGCTACAAGTACCACGGCCGCGTCGCTGCGCTGGCAGACGCCGCACGTGAAGGTGGTCTGAAGTTCTAATGATCATCGTCAACGGAAACATCAACGGAAGGATCGCGTAATGTCGGACCGTGAACAGCGTGACGGCGGACGCTCCGCCGAGAACAACAAGAACAACCGCGGCGGCAACGGCCGTCGCAACGATCGTCGTAACCAGCAGGACAACGAGCGCGATAAGTACATCGAGCGCGTTGTGACCATCAACCGCGTCTCCAAGACCGTCAAGGGTGGCCGCAACATGTCCTTCACCGCTCTCGTCGTCGTTGGTGACGGCCAGGGCCAGGTAGGCGTTGGCTACGGCAAGGCTAAGGAAGTTCCGGCTGCAATCCAGAAGGGTGCAGAAGAGGCTCGCAAGAACTTCTTCCGCGTACCTATGGTTGCCGGCACCATCACCCACCCGGTAGAGGGTCGCGACGCAGCGGGCATCGTCATGATGAAGCCCGCCGCTCCTGGTACTGGTGTCATCGCCGGCGGTGCTGCTCGTCCAGTGCTTGAATGCGCTGGCGTGCAGGACATTCTGTCGAAGTCCCTGGGCTCCGACAATGCACTCAACGTCGTCCGCGCAACCGTGGACGGCCTCAAGCAGCTGGTCCGCCCCGAAGAGGTTGCCGCACGCCGTGGCAAGTCCATCGAAGAGGTCACCCCGGCCCGTATGCTGCGCAAGCGCGCAGGTCAGGAGGCATAAACAATGGCTCTGAAGATTACACAGGTAAAGGGCCTGGTGGGCACCAAGCCGAACCACCGCAAGAACATTGAGGCTCTGGGTCTCAAGCGCATCGGTCAGTCCGTTGTTAAGCAGGACACCCCGATCATCCGCGGCATGGTTCACAAGGTTCGCCACCTGGTCACCGTCGAAGAAGTGGCAGGGGAGTAAACCATGGCTGATATCATCAAGCTGCACGACCTGCGCCCAACCGCAGGAGCAAATAAGCCCAAGACCCGCGTTGGCCGCGGTGAGGCATCCAAGGGTAAGACCGCTGGTCGCGGTACCAAGGGTACCGGCGCTCGTAAGCAGGTTCCCGCTGCTTTCGAGGGTGGACAGATGCCCATCCACATGCGTCTGCCTAAGCTCAAGGGATTCAAGAACCCGAACCACGTTGAGTACCAGGTTGTTAACGTGGCTGACTTGGCCGAGAAGTTTGCCGATGGCGGCGACATCACCGTCGCTGACATCGCAGCTGCTGGCCTCGTCCGCGCTAACCAGCCGGTCAAGGTTCTGGGCAGCGGCGACATCAACGTTAAGTTGAACGTCACCGCAGACAAGTTCTCCAAGTCCGCTGTAGAAAAGATTGAGGCTGCTGGCGGTTCCGCCAACACCAAGTAATCTGGACTAGGGAATAACTACACCCCCTTTCCTCGCACCTTATGTGCGGGGTGAGGGGGTGTAGTCGATCTATGCGGGCGTATGCATGGCAGTGGTAGTGTTATCACCGTAAACACTCATCCCTACTAGCTAGGATTTTGCTATGTCGTCCATTTCTTCATTCCTTGCCGCTGTCATCTCCGCCGTGCTTGCGCTCGCCGGCTCCACCGGCCCCGTTGACACCAACCCGCAGCTGTCCCAGCCGGATAACGCTGAGACCGCGCAGGTGGCCCAAGCGCAGTAGTCGCGCTGATTAAAGCCTCGGGCCCTGTCAGGGATTGGGCCCGTAGCTGCAAAAAGGGTGGAACGCTTTCACTAGCGTTCCACCCTTATGTGTTTTGGGACCCGTCCTAGGCCTCGTCCACGGTCTTTTCAAAGAGGCCGGGAAAGCGGTCATCGGGGTCCGTTACGGCCTTGATGGCATCGGGAAGCTTTCCGCCGTAGAGCTCCTCGAACCGCTCCCGGGAGTAGAAGGCCTCGGAGTACAGCGACTTGTGGCCGCCCAAGTCATTGACCTTCTCTTCAATGACGCGGTTGAACGCACCATTGCCGGGGGCGCTGGGATCGACGTGATCGCCGTCCACACCGGACCAGAAGCCGACGTTGACCCACGTCTTTCCGGGGCGCAGCGGGTAGAGCGGCCAGGGGTCCTGGGACTCGGCGGCAATATCGCCGGTGCCCACGAGATCGCCCACACCATCGCGCAGGCGGATGGGGCAGAGCCAGACCGGCTGGATATCGGAGGCCTGGAAGAACCAGTGGAGGAACTCCGGGAGGTTTTCCGGGGTGACCTCGATATCCTGGACCACGCGCTCGGCGCGCGGCTTGCCGTGCGGCTTTTTGATGAAGTTGTACTCCAACTCGTACTTGCGGTCCAGGCGCACCAGCTTCCAGTAGAAGGAGCTGCGGCGCAGCTCGCGCGGCCAGACCTTGCGCACCTTGGGGTTCTGGGCGCCAAAGGCACGCGAGCACCAGAACCAGTCGGTATCCCAGCGCCAGATATAGTCGCGGATGGTAAGGCGGTCGCGTCGCATGCCCTGGGCGTGCTGCAGGCTGCGGTAGTAGATCTTATCCCGCGTGTAATCGGAGGTAGGGCCCTCCTCATCGGTAAAGCGGGCGAAGACGAGGTAAGCCTCGTCCTCGGAAAAGACCACGCCGTCTAGGCCATCGACGGACTCACCCTCGTGGGTGTGGTTGACGGAGACATCGGCAAGCACGCGGCTTGCCTCCTCCACCGTGTGGAAACGCTGCTCGCGCAGCTCCACGTAAGGCGGGACGGGCTCGAGCTCGATCTTCAGGCGCACCGCGTAGCCCAAAGAACCGTAGGAATTGGGGAAGAGGCGGAAGAGATCGACGTTCTGCTCGCGCGAGCAGGTAAGGATTTCGCCGGTGCCGGTCAGGATATCCATCTCGATGACGGACTCGTGCGGCAGGCCGTTGCGGAAGCTCGTGGATTCCACGCCCATGCCGGTCACCGCGCCGCCCAGGGTGATGGTCTTAAGCTGCGGAACGACGAACGGCATGAGGCCGTGCGGCAAGGTGGCATCGACCAAGTCCTCGTAGGTGCACATGCCCTGCACATCGGCGGTGCGGGCGAGGGGATCGACCTCGATAACCCCGCCTAGGTCGGAGACATCAAGGCCTACCTGATTCTCGCTGCGGCCGCGAAAGAGGTTAGAGGTCTTTTTGGCCAAGCGCACGCGCTTGCCGGCGGGGACCTCGCGGAAGCTGCGCAGTAAGGTGTCTACGCCGGCGCGGTGGGCCTGCCAGCCTACGGGCTCGATGCGCACGGCGTCGACGGGGCGCGGCTGCAGGGCAGAAACGCGCTCGCGTAAGTGATCCAAAAGGGTCATATGGGCTCCTTTTAAAAGCGGCTGTCTTCCCACCAACGGCGCTCAGGCACGCCGGCGCGGGAGCCGGCCTCGCCGAGCTTGATGCCCAAGAAGTGGTAGAGGTTAATGATATTGCGCTCGAAGCCCCACTCCGAGCCGGCCATGTAGATGCCGTAGAGGCGGGCGGTGGGCAGGCCTACCAGGTTGCAGGCCTCTTCCCAGTTCTCCTTCAAGTTCTCGCACCACTCGTGCAGGGTGCGCATGTAATCAAAGCGCAGGGATTCGGTGTGGAAGACCTCGAAGCCATTGTCCTGCATGGCCTTGGTGACGTTGCCGGAACCGGTGAGCTCGCCATCGGGGAAAATATAGCGGTCGATGAAGCCGCCTTTGGGCGTCTTGTGGTTATCCGGGTAGGTGATGTTGTGGTTCAACATCAGGCCGCCGATCTTGAGCTTGCTGTACATGAACTTGAAGAAGTCATCGTAGTTCTGCACGCCGATGTGCTCGATGATGCCGATGGCGGAGATGGCATCAAAGCCTTCTTCGGTGACATCGCGGTAGTCCATGAATCGGACCTCGGCCAGATCCTGTAGGCCTTCTTCCTCGATTTTCTTTTGGCCCCACTCGGCCTGCTCTTGCGACAAGGTCACGCCGATGGACTTCACGCCGCGGCGTGCGGCGTAGCGCACCATGCCGCCCCAGCCACAGCCCACGTCTAGGTGGGTGTCGCCTTCTTTCAGGCGCAGCTTGTCAAAGATGAGGCGGTACTTGTTTTCCTGTGCCTCCTCCAGGGTGGCGTCCGGGGTGGGGAAGTAGGCGCAGGTATAGGTCATGGAATCGCCCAAGAAGAGCTCGTAGAAGTCATTGCCCACGTCGTAGTGATCAGAAATAACGTCGGCGTCGCGCTCTTTGGAGTGCTTGGACAGGCCATCGTGCAGCTTGCGGCGCAGCCAAGAGGCGCGCTCTACCTCAGGCACCGGCTGGATGTGGAAAGCGCCCATGGAAGCCAGCGAGCGAACCACGCGGGCCAAGTCTTTAGCGCTGGGTTTTTCAAACTTGTCATACATGGCGTGCAGGGCATTGAAGATGCCGTACGGGTGGGCGGGGTGCTCGCCTTCTACAGAGATGCCATCGGTGACATAGGCGCGGGCGAATCCGACGTCGCCTGGGTGGGTGGCGATATAAGCAAGTCCGCCAAGGCTATTGATGGTGACCTTGTATTCGGCATCGACAGGGCCGGTGGCCGAGCCATCAAAGGCCTCCCAGCGGAACGGGTTGGGACTAGGGATGAAGACGTCGATGATCTCAGCAACGGTCATCGGCGTGAATTTTTTGCTCATTCAGACTTCTTTCGCAATGTTGGGGTCACACCAATAACGACCTTGGTGTTTAGGGACCGCAAGGCCGGAATCCTACGGGTAGAAAATTGCGCAGGGCAATAATTAACATGGTAAACCCCTAGCGGAATAAGCGCGAAAGAATGGGCAATCATTGTCACATAATGCGGGTTAGATGTGGCTCGCAGTTATATAGCTGGTAGGGTTATGGGGTCAAAAGTGTTCCACCGTTCCTTTGGGACTCCTTGTCTTTACTTCTTAACGCCGTGTGAGAAAGATGTGGAGCCCTGAGGGGGCCAACGAGTGTCCACCTCCGTGTGTTGCTGCGTGAGGAATCCATAGATTCGCGCGTGACAGCGGTAGGCCAGGAGGATTTTGTAGTGTCCGCCATTTTGCAGGCTTTTAAGGATGCCGACCTACGCAAGAAGATCGTCTTCACCGTCGTGATGATCATTGCGTACCGCATCGGTGCACAGATCCCGTCGCCGGGTGTAGATTACGCGTCAATTGCAGGACGCTTGCGTCAACTGACAGAGGAATCCGGAGACCTCTACTCCGTGATTAACTTGTTTTCTGGCGGCGCCCTATTGCAGCTGTCGATCTTCGCCATCGGCATCATGCCCTACATTACGGCGTCCATTATCGTGCAGCTGCTGACCGTGGTCATCCCGCGCTTTGAGCAGCTGAAGAAGGAAGGTCAATCTGGGCAGGCGAAAATGACCCAGTACACCCGCTACCTCACGGTCGCCTTGGCGCTGCTGCAATCCTCCGGCATCGTCGCGCTGGCGGACCGCGAGCAGCTGCTGGGCCAGGGCGTGCCGGTCTTAGCAGAAGACCGCAACTTCTTCACCCTCATCCTGCTCGTGGTGACGATGACCTCCGGTGCCGTCCTCGTAATGTGGATGGGCGAGCTGATTACGGAAAAGGGCATTGGCAACGGCATGTCCCTGCTCATTTTCGCTGGTATTGCTACGCGCCTGCCTACCGATGGCATGAATATCCTGCAAAACAACGGCGGCATGGTCTTCGCGATGGTGTTGGTCGGCCTTATCGTCTTGGTCGTCGGCATTACCTTCATCGAGCAGGGCCAGCGCCGCATCCCGGTGCAGTACGCCAAGCGCATGGTGGGCCGTCGCCAGTACGGTGGCTCTTCCACCTACTTGCCGCTCAAGGTCAACCAGGCCGGCGTTATCCCAGTCATCTTCGCCTCCTCGCTTATCTACATGCCGGTGCTGATCACGCAGATCGTCAACTCCAGCTCCGTGAACACCCCGGATAACTGGTGGCAGCGCAATGTCATTGCGCACCTGCAGGCGCCGTCGTCCTGGCAGTACATCGTCTTGTACTTCCTGTTGACCATTTTCTTCGCATACTTCTACGTTTCGGTGCAGTACGACCCCGCCGAGCAAGCGGATAACATGAAGAAGTACGGTGGCTTCATCCCAGGCATCCGCCCGGGCCGCCCTACGGCGGAGTACCTCGGCTTTGTTATGAACCGCCTGCTCAGCGTCGGTGCCCTGTACTTGGCGTTGATTGCCATTTTGCCGAATATCCTCCTGGACCTCGGCGTCGGCCACTCTTCTGCTAACGGCACCTCCGCCTTTGGCGGTACCGCCATCTTGATTATGGTCTCCGTCGCGTTGACCACGGTCAAGCAAATTGAATCCCAACTTCTCCAATCCAACTACGAAGGACTATTGAAATAATGCGTCTTGTACTTCTTGGCCCTCCCGGTGCTGGCAAAGGCACCCAGGCAGCAATCCTGAGCGAAAAGCTCGGCGTTCCACACATCTCTACCGGTGACCTCTTCCGCGCCAATATTGGCGAGGGCACCCCGCTGGGCGTTGAGGCGAAGTCCTATATTGACGCCGGAAAGCTAGTGCCTACCGATGTCACCGCGCGCATGGTAGAAGAGCGCCTCAGCCAAGACGACGCCAAAAACGGCTTCCTCTTGGACGGCTTCCCGCGCACCACCGAGCAGGCAGACATCCTGGAAGAGCTGTTGTCCAAGAAGGGCGAAAAGCTCGACGGCGTATTGAATTTCGAGGTTTCTGAGGACGTCGTTGTCGAGCGCATGATGGCCCGCGGCCGCGCCGACGATAACGAGGAAACCATCCGCACCCGCCTGGGTGTCTACCGCGATGAGACCTTCCCGCTCATCGAGCACTACGGCGATGCCATCATCCCCATCAAGGCAGAAGGCTCCGTCGAAGAGATCAACGCTCGCGCCATGGAAGCGCTGGGCAAGTAATGGCTTTTCGGCGCCGCACCAAGCGCATTCCCGCCCGCACCCCGGGCGAGCTGGATGCTATGCAGGCGGCTGGCGAGATCGTCGGCAAGGCGCTGCAAGCAGTCCGTGCCGCGGCGGCGCCAGGAGTGAGCACGCTGGAGCTCGATGCGGTGGCGGAACAGACAATCCGCGATGCCGGTGCCACCCCTACCTTCAAGGGCTACGAAGGCTTTCCGGGCTCCATTTGCTCCTCCGTTAACGATGTCATCGTGCACGGCATCCCGGATGCTAAGACGGTGCTTGCCGATGCCGACCTCGTCTCCATCGACTGCGGCGCCACCCTCGATGGGTGGGTAGGAGATAGCGCGTGGTCCTTTCCCATCGGCGAACTCGACCCGGGCGTTGCGGCATTGAACGCGGCGACCGAATGGGTGCTCATGGAAGGGCTACAGGCGATGGTGCCGGGCAACCGCCTGACGGATGTCTCCCACGCCCTGGAGCAGGCGACTTACCGCGCAGAGGACAAGTTTGGCGTATCCCTCTACATCGTGGATGGTTACGGCGGACATGGCATTGGCCGCACCATGCACGAAGAGCCCTACTTGGAAAATGAGGGAAAGCCCGGCCGCGGTCCCCTCATCCAGGAGGGCTCCGTCCTGGCCATCGAACCCATGCTCACCTTGGGCACCGTCGATAGTGCGGTGCTAGAAGATGACTGGACGGTGGTCACGCTCGACGGCTCCGTTGCCGCCCACTGGGAGCACACGGTGGCCGCGACGGTGGACGGCCCGCGCATCCTCACCAGGCGCTACTAATACTTATTCCCCGAAAAATCGCCGCTTAAACTAGGCGATAATTCCCTGAAAGGTTTATACTCACCACTATGTCTAAATTCAGCCTCCGCAAGTTAAGTGCCACCGTTGCTGCACCAGCAGTGGCTGGCGTCATGGCATTGAGCACTATTGCCGGCGCCCCGGCAGCTTCTGCTCAGCAACTCCCTAATCTCGACCAGCTCACCGCACAGGCCCAGCAGCAGGTTGATAACTTCCAAGGCCAGACCCGTGACCAGGCATGGCAGACCCGTACTGACATCCTGGATCAGGCTGAGAAGTACGCCCCAGAACTGGCACCGAATGTACAGTCCGCAGTGGATAGTGCACTGGAATTCCTTTTCCCGGGCCTAGTTGCGCAGAAGAACGAGGAAGCACGCCAGGCTCGCGAGGCCGCTGAGCGCGCACACGCACAGCAGATTGCGGAAGAAAAGGCGAAGGCTGAAGAGGCGGCGCGCCGTGCGGAGGAGCAGCGCCGCGCTAACCAGTTCGACCGCGGTTCCTGCCCGGCAGACGCCAAGATCTGTGTCGACCTTGACGGCCGCCGCACCTGGCTGCAGGAAGGTGGCGACGTCTCCTACATTTCCCCATCCATGTCCGCCGGCATGGTGGGTGAGGAAACCCCGCGCGGTACCTTCCACGTCAACCGCAAGGTGAAGGACGAAATCTCCCGCGAGTTCAATAACGCACCGATGCCGTACTCCATTTACTTCACCAATAACGGCCACGCTTTCCACCTGGACAACACCAACGTTGACTCCAACGGTTGCGTGCATCTGCCGTACGATGCCGCGGTTCGCTATTGGAACGATGTCCAGATTGGTGACAAGGTCTACATCTACTAATTCGATGTAGCTCACCGCGTTAACGCGCCTCGCCCTCGCGCTTGGTTCCAGAATCAGGAACTGAGCTCGAGGGTATTTTTAGTTTTACTCCGCTGGTTTGGGATTTATGAAAGTGCGTACGGTTTGGAAATCGTGTCGCTGCAGCGTATGCTGGTTTGACGGTGTATAGCGCCAGTAGGTCTGGTTGGCTTGCACCACCGCAGTAGACAACAAACATGCAGGTGACAGGTACTTGTCTGTCGCCAGAAAAGTAGAGGTTATGGCTAAGGAAGGCGCAATTGAGGTAGAGGGTCGCATCGTCGAGCCTTTGCCAAACGCAATGTTCCGTGTCGAGCTCGACAATGGGCACAAGGTTCTTGCACACATTTCCGGTAAGATGCGTCAGCACTACATCCGCATCCTCCCGGAGGATCGCGTCGTCGTAGAGCTGTCTCCTTATGACCTGACCCGCGGACGCATCGTCTACCGCTACAAGTAAACACAGTCAGCCTCCTCACCCAAGGGCGAAGCATGGTTTTGTCCTGTACACCTCAGGCTACGGTGGCCTGAGCCCGCACTGGTAAGCAACCCAAGGATCCCCGGCACGGTCCGGGCGAAGCGTTGCATGGAGCGGGACGGATGGGGAGAAAACCGCCGTAACAACCCGAAAGGACACGCCTTATGGCACGTCTAGCTGGTGTTGACCTCCCACGCAATAAGCGTATGGAGGTCGCTCTCACCTACATCTACGGCATCGGTCCAACCCGTGCCAAGGAATTGCTAGAAAAGACTGGCATTTCTCCTGACCTGCGCACCGACAACCTGGATGATGAACAGGTTTCGGCACTGCGTGACGCAATTGAAGGCTCCTGGAAGGTAGAGGGTGACCTCCGCCGCCAGGTTCAGGCTGATATTCGTCGCAAGATTGAAATCGGAAGCTACAAGGGTCTGCGCCACCGTCGCGGTCTGCCGGTACGCGGTCAGCGTACGAAGACCAACGCGCGTACTCGTAAGGGCCCGAAGAAGACGATCGCAGGAAAGAAGAAGTAGTTCATGCCTCCAAAGACTCGTTCCGGCGCACGCCGTTCCGGCCGTCGCGTCGTCAAGAAGAATGTGGCTCTGGGCCACGCATACATCAAGTCCACCTTCAACAACACCATCGTCTCGATCACCGATCAGACCGGTGCTGTTATCTCCTGGGCATCCTCCGGCCACGTTGGCTTCAAGGGTTCCCGCAAGTCCACTCCGTTCGCTGCGCAGATGGCCGCTGAAAGCGCCGCACGTAAGGCAATGGACCACGGCATGAAGAAGGTTGACGTATTCGTCAAGGGTCCGGGCTCCGGCCGCGAGACCGCCATCCGTTCCCTGCAGGCTGCAGGCCTCGAGGTTTCCTCGATCACGGATGCAACTCCACAGCCGCACAACGGCTGCCGTCCGACCAAGCGTCGCAAGGTTTAAGGGAAGGAAAGAGGTAAGAAAATGGCTCGTTACACTGGCCCCGCTACCCGCGTATCCCGCCGTCTTCGCGTCGACTTGGTCGGCGGAGACATGGCATTCGAGCGCCGCCCGTACCCTCCGGGACAGGCTGGCCGCAACCGCATCAAGGAATCTGAGTACCTGCTGCAGCTCCAGGAGAAGCAGAAGGCAAAGTACACCTACGGTGTGCTGGAGCGTCAGTTCCGCCGCTACTACACCGAGGCTAACCGCCTCCCAGGCAAGACCGGTGACAACCTGGTCATCCTGCTGGAGACCCGCCTCGACAACGTGGTTTACCGCGCCGGTCTGGCACGCACCCGCCGCCAGGCTCGCCAGCTCGTTTCCCACGGTCACTTCACCGTGAACGGCAAGAACATCAACATCCCGTCCTACCGGGTTACGCAGTACGACATCATCGATGTCCGCCCGCGGTCCCAGAAGATGGAATGGTTCGAAGACGCTCAGGACGCTCTTATCGATGCCAACGTACCGGCATGGTTGCAGGTCGTTCCTGATACGCTGCGCATCCTCGTGCACCAGTTGCCCGAGCGCGCTCAGATCGACATTCCGCTGCAAGAGCAGCTCATCGTCGAGCTTTACTCGAAGTAAACTGTTATACCGCACGGCCCTTCACGGCCACGCGGTCCATCAGGAATCTTCAACCTCAAGATTTTTACCCCCTCTACCGGCGTCAAATAGCGGTCGCCGAAAAGGAGAATTGAAATGCTCATTTCCCAGCGTCCTCAGCTCACCGAGGAATTCATCGACTCGTCTCGTTCCAAGTTCGTTATCGAACCGCTCGAGCCGGGCTTTGGTTACACCCTCGGTAACTCGCTGCGTCGCACCCTGCTGTCGTCCATCCCGGGCGCAGCGGTAACCTCCATCAAGATTGATGGTGTGCTCCACGAGTTCACCACCATCAACGGTGTGAAGGAAGACGTTTCTGAGATCATCTTGAACATCAAGAGCATGGTCCTGTCCTCCGACTTCGATGAGCCGGTGGTTATGTACCTGAGCAAGGAAGGCCCTGGTGATGTCACCGCGGGCGATATCCAGCCGCCGGCTGGCGTGGAGATCCACAATCCGGATCTGCACATCGCTTCGCTGAATGACACCGCTAAGCTGGACATTGAGCTCGTCGTTGAGCGCGGCCGTGGCTACGTCCCGGCTGCCGCAACCTCTGGGGAAATCGGCCGTATTCCAATCGACCAGATCTACTCCCCAGTGCTGAAGGTCTCCTACAAGGTCGAAGCTACTCGTGTTGAGCAGCGCACCGACTTTGACAAGCTGACCATCGACGTCGAAACCAAGAACTCGATTTCCGCCCGCGATGCCCTGGCTTCTGCCGGCGGCACCTTGGTCGAACTGTTCGGCCTGGCACGCGAGCTGAACAACGCAGCCGAAGGCATCGAGATCGGCCCCTCCCCGCAGGAGACCGAGTATATCGCCGCCTACGGCATGCCTATCGAGGACTTGAACTTCTCCGTTCGCTCCTATAACTGCCTGAAGCGTCAGGAAATCCACACCGTCGGCGAGCTTGCAGAATGCACCGAGTCCGACCTGCTGGATATCCGCAACTTCGGTCAGAAGTCGATTAATGAGGTAAAGATCAAGCTGGCTAACTTGGGCCTTGCTCTGAAGGACACCCCTGAGGACTTCGACCCCACCCAGCTCGAGGGCTACGACGCAGAAACCGGTGACTTCAAGGACCCGGCTGCGGACGATTCCGAGTAAAGAATCACCCTGAACTGCGGCACTCGTTGCCGCGCGCTCAACTTTTACCGCACACGAGGAGTAAACAATGCCTACCCCGAAGAAGGGTGCCCGTCTCGGTGGCTCCGCCAAGCAGCAAGCTCACATGCTGAGCAACTTGGCAGCTAGCCTGATCGAGCACGGCGCCATCAAGACCACCGATGCCAAGGCGAAGGTTCTTCGCCCGTACGTCGAAAAGATCATCACCAAGGCTAAGTCCGGCACCATTGCTGACCGCCGCGCAGTGCTGAAGCTCATCCCGCGCAAGGATGTTGTTTCCCACCTGTTCGACGAGGTTGCACCGAAGTTTGAGAACCGTGAGGGTGGCTACACCCGCACCATCAAGCTGGACAACCGCACCGGTGATAACGCCCCGATGTCCCAGATCTCCCTCGTTCTTGAGGAGACCGTGACCTCCGAGGCTAACCGCGCTACCCGCGCTGCCGCTTCCAAGGCCGCTGAGGCTGAAGAAGCTCAGGCAGACGAGGCTGCAGAGACCGAGGCTCCGGCCGAGGACACCGCAGCTGAGAACACCTCTGCTGAGGAGTCCGAGGAGAAGTAATCTCCCTCGGCCACTGAATCCGCGTCGGCCCTAACGCCGCGCGTGGATTGCACCGACTACTCGCAGCAGTAGCGCACAATCGCCGCCTTCCCATACTCTTTACGAAGAGAGACGGGAAGGCGGCTTTTGTCGTTTTCCCTCAGCCCCTGCGCCGCGACCTCCTGGGCCTCGGTATTTTAGTGTGACTATGAGCCGGTTTCGTCGCGCATCCACCCGCGCATCCACCCGCGCAACCTCTTATGCGCATCCTCCACTGCGATAACTGAGCAATTACGGCCCTCAGATATTGCATTTTCTGCTCAAAACGAATAGGGGAGGTGTAGCAGGAGAAGTTGCACATTTCGGGAACCCGCCGCCGCCTCCGGTAGCATTAGGTCCACCATGACTGAAGCAGCACCGATCGCAGATGAGGGACCAGCGGAAGGATTCGTTCGGCTCCGGTTAGACCTGGCCTATGACGGCACCGATTTCCACGGCTGGGCTAAGCAAAAGGGCGGACTGCGTACCGTCCAGGGCGTGCTCGAGGAGCAGCTGGCCATGATCGCGCGCACGGAGGTGCCGCTGACGGTGGCCGGACGTACGGATGCGGGCGTCCATGCCCGCGGGCAGGTGGCGCACGTGGACGTACCGCAAGAGATGTTGGAACAACGGTCCGTAGGAGGCGATCCGGGAAAGTTAGTGCGCAGGCTTGCCAAGCTGTTGCCGGAAGACGTCCGGGTGCACGGCTGCGAGGTGGCGCCGGAAGGTTTTGATGCCCGATTTTCTGCGCTGCGTAGGCACTACGTGTACCGGATAACCACCAGCCCGCGGGGTGCGCTGCCGACGCGGGCGCGCGATACGGCCGAATGGTTCAAACCGGTAGACATCGATGCCATGCAGGATGCGGCCAACGCGCTGGTAGGCCTGCACGATTTTGCGGCCTTTTGCAAGGCCAAGCCGAATGCCACCACCATTCGAGAATTACAGGAATTTAGCTGGCAGGATGTCTCGACACCGGAAGAACCGCAGCTCTTTGAAGCCCGGGTGACCGCGGACGCCTTCTGCTGGTCGATGGTGCGCTCTTTGGTGGGCTGTTGCTTAAGCGTTGGGGAAGGCCGCATGGACGTCGACTTTGCCGCGGCATTGCTTCAGGAAACCAAGCGCTCCTCTCGCATTCCCGTAGCACCGGCGAGGGGCTTGTCCTTAGTACAAGTGGATTACCCGGAGGCGGGCGACATGTCCGCGCGCGCGCATATGACGAGGGAAAAGCGCACGACCTTGTGAAAACACGCTGCCAAGTGGCAGGGCCGTGGAGCCTACGCTAGCCTGAGGTCTGGGTTTATTTAGACTTTCGGGGAATTTTCGGGGGGAAATTCATGGCACGTCCATTGCCAACGACGAAGGCCCAAGTCTCGGGCCATAAATTTTTGCGCCGCCGCGTGGAACACGGGCTCGTATTGGGCGATACGCGCATGATCCATGATCCGCTAGCCCGCCGCCGCAAGGCGATGATATTCGGCGGGGTAGGCGTGGCCTTTTTGGCCGTCGGTTCTGGGCTTTTAGCCTGGTTGCAGCCGAGCCCGCAGCCAGGGGACGCGCCCATCGTGCGCTCGGAACAGGGCCAGCTCTTCGTGGATGTCAACGATACGTACCACCCCGTTTACAACCTCTCTTCCGCGCGGATCATCGCCGGCGAGGCGGCCGAGGCGCAGACCATTGGGGACGAGCATTTACGCGAGGCCTCGTTGGGCACTCCCGTGGGGATTTCGGATGCGCCCGGCTATTTGGCCGCACCGGGCGAGACCCCGCAGCGCTCGTGGGCGGCGTGCCTTGCCGGACACGATGAGCAGCCTGCCGATAACCCCACCAGCATCGATAGCCAACAGGTGGCCCAAGAAGAGGTCATCGTGGTAGCGGATCCGCCGCAGGAGGGCTTTGGGGAGGAGCGTGCTGCGCTCGCAGAAACGGATGGCACGCAGTGGCTGCTCACCGCGGACGGGCGGGTGCGTTTACCCGATGCGCAGAGCACGGAGGGCCGGGTCATCCGCCGCGGGATTGGCATCGACGGGAGCACCCATGCCTGGCCCGTTCCCGCGGAATTGCTCAATGCCTTTGCGGAGCAGCCGCCGCTGACGTTTCCCGATCCGCTGCCGGACATCATGGATACCGGGCAGGATCAGTGGGCCCGGACGGACGACGGCGTCGCCGAGCTTTCCGCCACCCAGGCTGACATGCTGGTTAGCTACGGCGCGACGCGCAAAGAAGCCTCACCACGAGAGATAGGCGCGCTTGCCGATTCCCCCTTAAACTTCCGCCTGCCCGCCACCACCTTCGACTTCGTTGACCCAGGTGAGGGCTGGATGTGCGCCGATAGCAACGGTGGGGCAGCGATGGTGACTGAGAACCCCGGGACGGTAGCGCTCGCAGGTGAGGGCATAGCGGATCGCTTCGGTGGGCTATCGGCAGGAGGAGTTGGTGTGGATACCGGGCATGGCTATCACGTTGTCTCGCCGACGGGGCAGCGCCATGCGGTGGACAATAAGGAACTCTTGGAGGCCCTCGGCACCGGTATCGGGGCGGAGGTTCCGTGGGAAATCATCCGGCTACTGCCAGAAGCCTCGCGCTTGGACCGGGACGAAGCTCTGCAGGTCAGCCGCTAGGCCGACTTGGCTCGGCGTAGCCCGCGGGCAACCGTCAGGCCGGTCAGCAGCAGGACTAACCCGCCGATCACCCACCCGGTACGGCTCGCCGCTGGGGAGTGTTCGTCTTTGGCGGGTTGGATGGTCAGATCGCGCGCGGGTGCGGCATATTCGCCATCGATATGGGTCAGGGCGGCGAGCGGGTCGATGAAACCGTTGCCGGGCTCGCCGGCAGAGAGGAGACGTTGGCGTATATCGGCGGCGCTGGCGTCTGGGTAGCGCTCGGCTAATAAGGCGGCGGTGCCGCTAACCACCGGAGCCGCGAACGAGGTGCCATGAAACTGCGCCAGGGAATCCTGTTGGTTCTTCCCGTCTGCCCAGCCACCGGCGGGATTAAGCGCTAAAGGGACGAAGCCGTGGGCGGATAATTGTGGGCCATCGGCAGGCGTGAGGGAGTACTCCGCCAGCGCGTGGGCATCCTCTTGGGCGCTAATGGATAATACGGTCGGTGAATCAGCGGGAAAGACGTGATCGCCTTCTTCGCAGGTGCCGGAGGAAATATTGCCGGAGGCTGCGATGACTACCGCGCCGGCATCTTCCGCGTGGCCGAGCGCCTCATCCAAGCGGGAGCTATCGATGCGCTGCGCGGTCTTCGCTGGAACGCAGGACACGACGGAAATATTGATGACCTGGGCGTTGTCCTCCACGGCATGATCGATGGCGCTGGCCAATGTGTCGAGCGAGCCGGTAGTGCTGTCCTCGTCGGACTCGCCGGCCGTGCCATCGTATTGGCGATAATGCGCGCTGGTTTGGCGGATGGCGCGGATCTCAGATCGCGGGGCGATGCCAATATCGTGCCCGGCAATGATGCCGGCTACAACGGTGCCGTGCAGGTCGCAATCCCGGTGCGGATCCGGTTCTTCCGGAGTGACTAGGTCCGCGCCTGCGGTGAGATTCGGCAGCTGATCGTGGTGGGCAACGCCGGTATCGATGACGGCTACCTTAATGCCCTCGCCCGTGGCAAAGGAATGCAGCTGGGAGCGGTAGGCGCGCTGATCCTCGGAAGGTTCTGGCGCTAGGGGAGAAGGATGCGCGGTGGCGCATTCCCGGTCCGGTTCCCGCGCGCCCGCGATGGGAGCTGCTGCGATGAAGCCGCCGGTTTCGGCGAGGACACACGCGGTGAGGGCACAAGCAGCAAGCCTTGAACTGCCGCTGAAACCAGGTAGTACGGAAGAACGACGCGAGCGATTGTGGTGCATTATCCTAGCCCCCGAATGAGCTCGAAGATCCCGGCGAGGTGCGCGGCAAGCGGCAGGCAGGCGGCGATGGTCAGGGACTCGATGCGTTCGAACCAGGCGATGGTTGTTGGTTCCACCTCGCTCATTTTGGCCGTCCACAGTGGTGCGCTTAACATCGCGGCAAGCAGGAGGGCGGCGACCGCCGTCGGCGCCCAAGCGCCGGCAAGCCCATTGGTGGCAATCGCATGCACGGCGCACAAGCAGGCGGTGAGGCAGGCAACCATAGCGACGAGCATGAGAGCCCAGCTGGCAAGCACGCGCCCGTGACGCGCGGCGTGCATGACCACCGTTCCGGCAACAGAGACGCAGAGCGCTTGGACGAAGCCGAGCCCGGTTAAACCGGTGCCGAAGAGCACGGCTATGCGAGAACCGATGGAAGCGTCTCCCGCCTCGTTCACGGTCCCGTCCGTGGCCACGAGGGTGCCGGTGCCGGTGAAACTGAGCGCGATAAGGGCCGGGATGAGGCAGAGCGCGATTGCGCAGCAGATGCCCTCGTAGGCGTACCCGGCGCGGGTGGCGCGATCGTCCACATCGGGCTGGAGTTCATCCGATACGGCGAGGTCTTGGCCTGCGGTGGGCAATTGCGGCACCTTGAGTCCCGCGGTGGCGATGGTCAGCGCGGGGGCGGTGGCAAGCACAATGACGCCTGCGATAACGGTGCCCGCGGCCGCTGCGGTGCCGTGGCTCGTGCCGATGCCCGAATTCCCACTGAGCCCAGGAAGCAGGTAGCTCACGGCCGCAATGAGCACTAGCCCGGCGATGGTGAGCACACCGGAGGTAATGCGTACCGTGCTTAACCGGGTGAGGTGGCAGGCCAATAACGCCGCGAGGAGGGTGGCGCTGGTGCTGAGGGCGGCATAGGGGGCATCGGCAAGCGCGGGCGAAATAAGCGCCCACCCGCTCGCCGCCCCTGCCGCCAGGGTGAGCATGACAAGCGATAGCGCCCGCGTCCACAGCGCGAGCACGAAGGCCGCGATGGCGAGCCCGGCGCAGGCCACCGCCGGAAGTGAGAGCACCCAGGCCACGGCGAAGGCCGCGGCAAGCCCAGTCCACGCCTAGACGATGGGAATGGCGGAGGTGGTGTCGTCGCGGCTTTGGGCGGCGAGGGATTCGGCCGCATCGCGGATTACGGGCGCGGGCCGCTCCTCGCGCGGGGAGAGCACCAGGATGGAGCCTTCCGCAAGCGGCGTGGCGGCAAGCGGTGCGGTGAGGTCGATGGTGCGCCCGGATGCCGTGCTGGCGCGCCAGGGTGAGTCGATCGCGGGTGCATCGACAAGATCGGTAAGTTCTGCCATGAGCTCGCCGAGGCTGGAGCTTAATGGCAATGCCACGTCTGCTTCCTTGTGGAAGGAGTCTGCGTGGATGCGGATGGTAAGGCGCAGGTGATGCGCCGTTGGAGCGGTCATAATTCCCCCGAATTGTCTAAAGATTGTGGGCGTCCCCCTTGCCCAATGCCACATATTGTGGCTTACTGGTGGCGTCGTGTCCACCGCAGCGCGGGGAATCTTGGCAGGGGGCCAAGAGCGCTAAGCGTGTGGATCGGGGGAGGATTTTACCCATGCTTGGGATCGGGGAAACCCACATCGTGGAGCCATTGTCCATGCCGCTTCGGGACGCGCCACCGCCGCTTCCCACCGGCACCATCGAGGCAGAGGAAGTTCCGGAAGCGGTGCGCCCACAGCCGGTGCTGCTGGTGCGCCTGCTGCTGCCCATCGTGATGATCGCCGCCATGCTGGGCATGGTGGCGTTGATGGTGCTGGGCGCGGGCGATTCGCGGCATATCAGCCCGGTATCCTTGATGTTTCCGCTGATGATGCTGGCCAGCATGGCCATGATGTTTGGGCCGCACAATAGCGGGCAGGACCCGGATGAAACCCGGCGGACTTACTTGCGCCACATTAAGGCGCTGCGGGAAAAGGCCCTGGATAATGCCGGTGCGCAGCGCGCACACGAGCTGTATCGGCACCCGGATCCGGCGGGGTTGGAACCGCTGGTGGGATCGCGGCGCATGTGGGAGCGCGGGCCTGATGATCCGGATGCCTTGGAGGTGCGCGTGGGCACTGGGCCCACCACGTTGTGCACGCCCATCAACGTGCCTGATTCTGGTGCGACCGAGGACCTGGACCCGGTCTGTGCGGTGAGCATGCGCCAGGCCATCAAGGCGGTGGGCACCGTGCCCGATATGCCGGTGGTGATCCAATTGCAGGCCTTTAGGTTTTTATCCTTTACCGGCAATAATGCCCGCGATACGGTGCGCGCCCTCGTCATGCAACTAGCCCTGGCGCACGGCCCCGAGACCATCGGGATCGAGGCCATCGGCGGCGATTGGGAGTGGCTGAAATGGCTGCCGCACACCCGGGAGCCGGACAAGGCGCGGTTTCGCATTGTGCTTGTCGATGCCCTCCTGACCACCGGCACCGAAGACTTCTTCCACGGCGATTCTTATACCACCGTCATTGAGGTAGATGGTGCGCCGTCGTCTGCGTTGAGCCTGCGCGCGGAACAAGAAGGCCTGTGCCTCGTCGCGGCGGATACCCTGCAGGCGGTCACGGCCGCGGGCGTGGAAGAACTGGGTACACCCGATAGTTTAGGTACTGCCTCGGCCACGATTATGGCCCGCCGGATGGCGGTCTTTCGCCGCCCCGATAGCACCTCTGGGCGCCGGGGCAATGATTTGCTGGGGCTGCTTGGTTACAGCGGCGTGGATGAGTTGGCAGCTAGCGGCATGTGGCACGGGCGCGATGGCGCCTCGCGGCTCATGGTGCCCATTGGCATCGATTCAATCGGGCAGCCGGTGACCGTGGATCTCAAAGAATCCGCGCACGGCGGAATGGGGCCGCACGGCCTGTGCATCGGGGCGACGGGCAGCGGTAAATCTGAGCTCCTGCGTACTCTTGTCACCGCGCTTGCTGCCACGCATAGCCCGGATGAACTCAACCTGGTGTTGGTGGACTTCAAGGGTGGTGCGACCTTCCTAGGCTGTGACCGCCTGCCGCATACCTCCGCGGTCATTACTAATCTTGAAGAAGAATCCACCCTGGTAGAGCGCATGTATGACGCCATTTCCGGGGAGATGAATCGCCGCCAAGAGCTCCTGCGCACCGCGGGAAACTTTGCCAATGTGGGCGAGTACAACGCCTCTGCGGATGCCGTGCGGGACTACGGCCCCTTGCCGGCGCTGGTCATCGTCGTGGACGAATTTTCCGAGCTCTTGGGCCAGCACCCGGATTTCGCCGAGCTCTTCGTTGCCGTGGGGCGCTTGGGGCGCAGCCTCCACGTGCACCTGCTTTTGGCCTCCCAAAGGCTTGAGGAAGGGCGCTTGCGGGGGCTGGACTCCCACTTGTCCTACAGAATCGGCCTGAAAACCTTTTCCTCCGCCGAATCCCGCCAGGTCCTTGGCGTCACCGATGCCTACCACCTTCCCGGCCAACCCGGCGCCGGCTACCTCAAATCCGATGCCGAGGATCTCACTCGGTTTCAGGCCTCCTACGTATCAGGGCCGCTCGCGCGCCGGGCTGCACCTGGCACGGGGACGCACGCGGCCACGGACCAAGATGGCAACCCTGCAGGGCCGCCGCGCCGGGTGGAGCTTTTTACAGGCTGGGCGCAGGACGATGCCGCTGCACAGAATTCGCCCTCGGTGGTCATGGATGAATCCACATCGGTTCTTACCGAGGTGGTTCGCGCCGCCGGTGAGGAGGCCGCCGCGCGGGGCCAGGAGGCCCACCGCATCTGGCTGCCACCGCTGCCGCCGGTCATCGAGCTTTCGTCCCTCGATATGGAGAATGCGGGTTCCACCGCAGGGCAACTATCCGCGCCGATTGGGGTCATCGATAGGCCTTACTACCAGCGCCAAGACCAATTGGTCATCGACTTTCACAAGCACGGCGGCCACCTTGCCCTGTGCGGGGGACCGCAATCCGGCAAGTCGGGCGCGCTGCGCACGATAGTCTCCTCCCTAGCACTCAACCGGCGGCCGGAAGATATCCGTTTTTATGTCATCGACTTGGGCGGTGGGCAGCTAGCCGCCCTCGACCGGCTACCGCACGTTGCCGGGGTAGCCGGGCGCGAAGAAGGCGAAAAGATCCGCCGCATCGTCGATGAGGTTGCCGGGTTTATTCGCCGGCCGGAATCGCGCGAGACCTTCTTGATTATCGATGGCTGGCACCACATCGGCCCATCCAATGCGGAGTTTGAGGATATAGCCGAATCCATCACGGATATCGTTGCGGACGGCGCCTCCGCCAACGTACACGTCGTCATCGCCACCTCCCGGTGGACCACGATGCGCCCGGCGATTAGGGATCTCATCGCAAACCGCCTCGAGCTGCGCTTAGGTGAGGCGCTCGATTCGCTTATTGACCGCAAGCTGCAGCAAAAACTGCCCAGCGCTCCGGGCAGGGGGCTGACACAGGCCGGCGAAAATATGCTGCTCGCGCACACCTCGAATCAAGATATTGCCCATATCTGCCGCGTGCATGCTAACGCCGTTCCCGCCCCGCAGCTGAAGATGTTGCCCGCGGTCCTGACCCCAGAGGCGCTGGCTGCCCATGGCGAAGCCCCCACTGGCGGCATCCCGTGGGGCATCGGCGGGCGCGACCTTTCCACCTTGGCCTGGAATCCGGAGCGCGAACCACACCTGGTTGCCATCGGCGCCCAAGGCTGCGGCAAGTCCAACTTCTTGGCGCAGGTCATGCGCGGGATTAGCCGCCTTCCGCGCGAGGCGGCGCGACTGGTGGTCATCGATCAGCGCCGCGCCCATCTGGGCACGCTGGATCAGGACATGGTGGCGGCCTATGCCGCAACGCAATCCAGTGCGCAGGAGGAAATCGTCAATACCGTTCGCACGCTGGAACAACGCTTGCCGGGACCGGATATCACCCCAGAGCAGCTCGCCGCCCGCGATTGGTGGGCGGGCCCGGATATTTACGTGGTGGTAGATGATGCGGACTTGGTCAGCGATATCGCCCTCGCGCCCTTGATCGATCTCTTGCCGCACGCGCGGGACATCGGCTTGCACATGGTCATCGCCCGAAAATCCGGCGGCATCGGCCGGGCGCTGTTCGGTCAGTTCTTTTCCGCGGTGCGCGACCTGCAACCCGCATTCCTGCTTTTCGATGCCGACCGCGATGAAGGCACCATCTTCGGGCTCAAGCCCAGCCACCAGCCGCCTGGGCGCGGGCAATGGAGCATCCGCGGCGAAAACTTGGGAATCGCCCAGGTGGTTTACGGGGAAGGAGAAGAATAAATGTCTACAGAAACGCCTATCTCCGCACCAACGGCAACGATTACGGTGACCGTCATGGATGCGGCCACCATCTTTGAAGGCCCAGAAACCGTGTACCGCTACGATCTCGCCGGAACAGGCATCGTAGAAGGCAAGGCCTTAGGCCACGTCATGGACCAGATTGCGAAGATCGCTGGATCCGCCTGGCCGGACGTGGACGTATCCGTCATCGCGGATCCCTCTGGCACCGCCGTCTCCCGCGAGGCCGTCACCATCCTGACCCGACAACTCGATGTAGCTGGCGCCCGCGTGCGGCAGCAGGACGCAACGCCCGCACCGGAATCAACTCCAGTACGAGAGGCTGAATCGGTTGCGGGCGAGGCAGGGGCGCAGGAAACAGTGCCTGCATCGGCTTCGGCGGCTCTTGCAGACGCTTCAGAATCCGCGCCCACAGCCCAGATGGATATATCCATGGAACGCGCGGAATCGGGAATGGAAACCGAGACTGGCACCGGAACCGGAACCGGAACCGGAACTGGAAAGCGAGCAGGAAAGGAGAGAGGAACGGGCACCCGGTGGGCCGATAAGCTGCGCGGCTGGATAGGTGCCATCGACATGTTCCACGTCGCGATCGTCGTGGTGATCCTCGCCGTCGTCGGCGCCTCGTGGTGGGCCATGGGCGCGAATGCGTCCAATGATGAGGAAGACGGCGAGGCGGTCACCACCGCTGGAAGTGCCACCGCTGCGAGCGCCGCCGATTCCGTGCCGACGGACGAATCTGGTGGTGGCAGCGATGACAACGCGGACGCGGCTGGCGACGCGGGCGGTGATGGCGAGCTCAACCCAGGCGAAAAGCGCCTTGATATCGAAGGGCTGTCCGTCGTCCTTCCCACCGGATTTCAGGCCACTGTGGAGGAAGGCCTGGTGACCGCTACAGGAGAAGACCCTGATCTAAGGATTCTCTTAGCGGCGGACTCGCTTTTCAACGTTCCAGCCAGGGCGCTCTTTGATGAAATCAAAGCCCAGGTGGATAAGGATCCAGAACTGCGCGATGTATCTGAGGACGCGGGGCGTTTGCACTATGTAGAAGACCCCGGCGATGGCTCCGTAGTGGAATGGACCATATGGGAAGATACCGGCCACCACATGTCGGTGGGGTGCCATACCCGGCATAACGCTAATGCCGTGCAAAAAGCCGCGTGCCGGATGGCCACCGAATCCCTGAGCAAGAAATAAACAGAAAAGTTTTTAACATCCCGGGAACCAAATGGGTCTGAGCACAGTCCAATAACGGTGAGAAAGCACAGAAGCTTTTTCGGGGGAAATCACACTCAACATCTCTTCCCGCCCTAAGGAGGGGCGCACTGTTATGTCTCAGACTTTTAAGACACAAGCCGATGTCATGGTCTCCACCGCCGGCCGCGTCGATAACACCAATGACGAGGTCCAAGGCGAGCTCACCCGTCTGCAGGGTGTCGTTGATTCTGTCCGCGGCAGCTGGGCCGGCCAGGCGCAGGTTTCATTCGATAACTTGATGCAGCGCTACAACACCTCCGCGCAGCAACTGCGCGAGGCATTGACCTCGATTTCTGAAAACATTCGCAGCAATGCCCACAACTTCGACAACGTCGAAGCCGAAAACACCCAGGCCTTCTCCAATGTTGGCGGCGGCCTCGCCCTGTAACCCAGTCACCTCCACCAGCAAATTCGAAAGGAAGCATTTTCGACATGTCCGAGATCAAGTACCAATTCGGCGCCATCTCTTCTGCCGCAGCCGATATCAACGCCACCTCCGGCCGCATCAACAGCACCTTGGCCGACCTCAAATCCCGCCTGCAGCCCATGGTGAGCACCTGGGAAGGTGAATCCGCAGTGGCCTATAACCAGGCCCAGGCCAAGTGGGATAAGGCAGCGCAGGAACTCAATACCGTGCTGGCAACCATCTCCAAGACCGTGTCCCAGGGCAATGACGCCATGAGCGATGTCAACCGCCGCGCCGCCGCTAGCTGGGGCTAACGCACCCTTGGCAGCATCTATCTAGCCTGCTTCTTTAAAGCGCAGTAGGGGAGTCGGGCGGTGCCCGTGCCCGTATCCATCTGGCAGGAGGCGAACGCAGCCGCCGTCCCCTACCGCGCCACTTACACAAACTGCCACATAGAACCTCTTTTACCGGTACCTTTTCTTCCTGGAAGGTGCCGGTTTCGGCGTTTTGGTCTTTTACTCCGGTAGCGGCTAAAGTTGTAGCCCTATGTGTTCGCTCGTCGGCAAGCAGCTGGCGAAGCGCTTCCCGCAGGTCTCCACCGGCCGCTGTTGGGAAGCGAATGGATGCTTAGCGCTGGCCGGCAGTTCCGAGACAGACTTTCAAGGAGTCATTTTGTCTACTTTCCACCCAAAGAGCGGTGACATCACCCGCAAGTGGTACGTCATCGATGCTACTGACGTGGTGCTGGGCAAGCTTGCTTCCACCGTGGCAGACCTGCTGCGCGGCAAGCACAAGCCACAGTTCGCACCCAACGTTGACACCGGTGACCACGTC
The DNA here is from genome assembly GCF_022346005.1 of Corynebacterium sp. ACRPS. Taxonomy (GTDB): domain Bacteria; phylum Actinomycetota; class Actinomycetes; order Mycobacteriales; family Mycobacteriaceae; genus Corynebacterium. The sequence continues at coordinate 60,409 of NZ_JAKRMY010000006.1, read as the reverse complement.
ATCATCATCAACGCTGACAAGATTCACGTTTCTTCCAACAAGCGCGACCGCGAATTGCGCTACCGCCACTCCGGTTACCCGGGCGGTCTGAAGTCCATGACCCTGGGTCAGTCTTTGGACGCCAACCCGGTCCGCGTTATCGAAGAATCTGTTGCCGGCATGATGCCGCACAACAAGCTCTCCCGCGCTTCCATCAAGAAGCTGCACGTCTTCGTAGGCGATGAGCACCCGTACGCCGGTCAGAAGCCGGAAACCTTCGAGTTTAAGCAGGTGGCACAGTAATGGCTGAGCAGAACATCGACAACAATGTAGCCGAGGCTGCTGACATCGCTGCAGCAAGCGCCGCTACCGAAGAGTTCACCAACACCATCGGTGATTCGTTGGCTAGCGCCAACCCTGAGACCGAGGCAGAGGTTGAGGCCGCTGCTCCGGTTCACGAGGGCCCAATTCAGACCGTCGGTCGCCGTAAGCGCGCCGTCGCTCGCGTTCGCCTCGTTGCTGGCTCCGGCCAGATCGTGGTCAACGGCCGCGAGTTCGCTGAGTACTTCCCGAACAAGCTGCACCAGCAGGACATCCTCACCCCGCTGACCCTGCTGGACCGCGAGAACCAGTTTGACCTGAAGGTCACCGTTAACGGTGGTGGCCCGACCGGTCAGTCCGGCGCCCTGCGCCTGGCTATCGCTCGTGCGCTCAACATCTACAACCCGGCTGATCGCTCCACCTTGAAGAAGGCTGGTTTGCTCACCCGTGACGCTCGTGCAGTTGAGCGTAAGAAGGCTGGTCTGCACAAGGCACGTCGCGCACCGCAGTACTCCAAGCGTTAATCTCGCTTCTACTGCGCGCGCAAGCGCCGTACACTGCCGCTGCTTCCCCATTCTGGGAGGCGGCGGCTTTGTCGTTTTATCGCTCTTGCCGATGCCCCTCCGATTGGGCCGGCCAAACCCCGCTTGGCCAGCCTCTTGAGGCTTAGCCGTGCGTGAGGCATAAGCGCTCAGTCGAGGGCGCGATGAAGCGCCCTCACGCCGCAGCGCACCACGGACTGTAGGAACAGAGAAAAGCCCGCCTCTCATCGCGGGAAGCGCTAATGCGCAGTGCGATGGAGACGGGCTAGGGACCGAGGGCCTAGGGCCTAGGGGAGAGGTCCGGTTAGGCGGAGAGATTACTCATCGTCTTCTGCGGCCTTGTCCTCGGTTTTCTTCTTTGCAAAGTTCTTGAGCTCGGCGCGGCGCTCTTCGCGGAGGGCTGCCTGCTCTGCGAGGTATTCATCCGATGCGTTGATGGTGTACCACTCGTGGAGGTACGGGTCATCGTTTTCAATTTCTGCCCCGGCACCGTGGGCTTCTGGAACGGCGGAAGAGCTGAATACGAAGTCACCGTTGTGTTCTTGGAGGCCCAAGTGGGTGCCGCGCTCAATGGCGGCATGGGCGTATTTCCTGCGCAGTATTGCAGGGTCGCGTGCCAAGTCCTTGCCCCACGCCACCATGATGCCGATGAGGATGAAGGTAAACGGCAGCGAACTGGAGACCATGATGGACTGCAGGCCGCTCAGGGCATCCTTGCCGGCGATGAGCAGCAGGGACAAGGAAATGCCACCTAGGGCAACGCCCCAAATAACGGAAATCGACGTCGAGGGAATTGGTCGGCCTGATTGGGACATGGAGCCCATGACGTTGGTAGCGGAGTCAGCAGCCGTATTGAAGAAGACGACCACAGCGAGGAGGACGATGACCGTGGTGATGCTAGATAGCGGCAGCGATCTCATGAGATCGAACATCACATTCTCGCCGGAACCTTCAATCTCGATTCCGTCTCCATCCAGGTGAGTCTTGATAGCCGTGGCACCAAAGATGACGTACCAGAAAAGCGACAGGGTGGTAGGCACGAGCATGATGACGAAGACGAATTCGCGAATGGTGCGCCCGCGGGAAATCTTCGCAATAAACATACCGACGAAGGGCGACCAAGAAATCCACCACGCCCAGTACAGCATGGTCCATGCGGTGACGAATTCCTTTTCTGGTTCACCCTGGGAGGCGGACAGGGACATCATGTCTTCGAAGTGCTTGAAAAACTGCAGCAGGGAGGCGGGAATCAGATCCAGGATGTAGAGCGTCGGCCCAGTGATGAGAACGAAGACCGCGAGGCCGATGACCAAGCCCATGTTGATATTGGACAGGATGCGGATGCCGCGCTTGATGCCGGACATCGCGGAAAGAATGAAAAGGATGGTGAGGATCGTAATGATCACCACCATGATTCCGTTGCCCTCTAAAGGCTTGCCGGTAAGGATCGAGGTACCCGTGCGGATCTGCAGCGCACCGATACCCAGGGAGGTAGCCGTGCCGAAGAGGGTGACCAAAACCGCGAAGATATCGACGATCTTTCCAAATACCCGGTTATTCGAATCCGTAATGAGGGGTTCAAAGAGCGAGGAAATAAGCGGGATACGGCCGCGTCGATAAGCGGCATAGGCAAGCGCGCCGCCCACCAGTGCAAAGATCATCCACGGCAACGTAGCGTGGTGAAGTACTGCTTGGGCAAAGGCCGGAAGGATGGCCTCCTGGCTGCCGGATTCGACGCCGGAAAGATACGGCGGGGGAGTCAAGAATAGGGCAAGCGGCTCCATCGGGCCGTAGAAGACCAGGCCGATTCCCATACCAGCGGCAAAGAGCATGGCGATCCATGCGTTGCGGGAGAAATCGGGCTTGGAATCATCGGCGCCGAGCTTAATTTTGCCGGTTGGGGCGATAGCGATCGTCAGCAGGAATGCCGTGGTGGCAATCATGATGATCGTAAATAGCCATCCAAAGTTTTGGACGACCCACGCCCGCATGGTACTTCCTGTGCTAGCCAGATTATCTGGGGCGATGATGGCCCACAGGATAACGGCAAAGGTTGATGCCAACGCCACCGCAAAGACCGTTTTATTGGTCTTAAAATCGGCGCGGGTGTTTTCGACACTTACTCCGGGAATGAGGGCTGGATGAATAGCGCGTTCCCCAGAAGCGGCTTTCGCAATGGCTGACCGTGCCTTCTGCGAGGTAGTTTCAGGTGACTTGTCACCTGAAGATCTAGGTTCGTTCATCGTTGATCCTCTCTAAGGCAAAAGAGTGAAGTATAACCTAGCTAATAATTTCATATAAATGCCAAAAAGTACTACTTTAAGCAAATTTTGCTTTTCATCACAAGGACATTTTTCGTGATGTTGGTTACCTAATTAGCTCGCTTGTCGATGCCCCAAACATGCAACGGGTGGGACTTACAGGGCATAATTGTTTTCATGACTCGACTATTTGGAACCGATGGAGTTCGCGGCCTCGCGAATAAAAAGCTGACTCCCATTTTGGCCTTGACGCTGGGACAAGCGGCGGCGGAGGTCTTTACTGCGCAGCGCGAGTCTTATGAGCGCCGCCCATTGGCAATCATCGGCCGTGACCCCCGCGTATCGGGCGAGATGCTCGATGCCGCCATCGCCGCCGGCTTGGCGTCGCGCGGCGTGGACGTTGTGCGCGTGGGTGTGCTTCCTACCCCAGCTATCGCCTTTTTGACGGATGATTATGGTGCGGATCTCGGCGTGATGATCTCTGCCTCCCATAACCCGATGCCAGATAACGGCATTAAGTTCTTCTCCGCTGGCGGCAAGAAGCTGCCGGATAGTGTGGAAGATAAGATTCAGGCCGCTATGGATAACCTCGTTGAGGAGGGCCCGACGGGCACCAAGCTGGGCCGCATTATCTCGGAGGCGCCCGATGGGCGTGAGCGCTATCTAGCGCACCTGAAGGAGGTCGTCTCCACTGACTTGAGCGGCATCAAGGTGGTTGTGGATACGGCCAATGGCGCGGCCTCGAAGGTTGCTCCGAGCGCCTATGAAGCAGCAGGCGCTGAGGTCATCCCGATTTACCACCGGCCAAATGCCTTTAATATCAACGAAAATTGTGGCTCTACCCATATCGAAAAAGCCCAGGCAGCGGTGCTCGAGCATGGTGCCGATTTGGGTCTTGCCCACGATGGCGATGCGGACCGCTGCCTCGCCGTCGATGCCGAAGGCAACGTGGTTGATGGCGATCAGATCATGGCCTTGCTCGCGGTAGGGATGAAGGAAGACAATGACCTGCGCTTTAACACGCTCGTGGCCACGGTCATGTCCAATTTGGGCCTGACGCTTGCCATGGAGGAGCAAGGCATTGAGGTCCGCCACGCGGCGGTGGGCGATCGTTATGTGCTCGAAGAGCTCCACCGCGGCGATTTCTCCTTGGGCGGCGAGCAATCCGGGCACGTCGTGCTTCCCGATGACTCCACTACCGGCGATGGCACCCTCACCGGTCTTTCCATCATGGCGCGTATGGCCAAGTCCGGAAAGAGCCTGAAGGAATTGGCCTCCGTGATGACCGTATTGCCGCAGGTGCTCATCAACGTTCCGGTGTCCAATAAGGCCGCGATCATGGATTCTGCCGAGGTCAAGCAGGCCATCGTGGAGGCAGAAGAAGAGCTCGGGGAAACCGGCCGCGTCCTGCTTCGCCCCTCTGGTACCGAAGAGCTGTTCCGCGTCATGGTAGAAGCGGCCGAAGAAGAACACGCCCGCAAGGTAGCTGGTAGGCTTTCTGCCGTCGTCGCCTCGGTATAGGCAGGAAAATAAGAAGTACCGGGAACCATTTGGTATAAACCCCAGTCCAATGAAAGTGAGCACACTTACCGCATATGGATTTGGGGATTTATACCGATGTCTGAGGTTTTTCTTCGCCCCGCAGAGGCGATGTCCGCACTACAACAAGCTATAAGCGCCAACGATGAACAGCGCCAAGCCCACCGCGCCGATGTTCCAGACTTTCCCGTTGCCGCGGCTGGGCGGAATTTTTCCGGCCACGGCGAGCGCATACGAAGCATCCTCGCGCGCATTCATGACAATGGAACGTGGCGCTTAGACAATATCTCTGCCACAGGCCAGGCAGCACACGATCAGATGCGCGCATTCGCCACGTACGATGCCGGCTTTAGCCGCTCCTTTGCAGGAGAAAGCGGAAAGGCAGTGGACTAATGAGTGCGCTGACTAAATCGCTTTTAGGGGATTATTCCGCCGCCATTTCGCAGTTCCAATTGGCATGCCTGGGAAATTACTCCGGCCCCAGCATGCCCTTGGGGCTTCTGAGTGAGCTCATCAGCGCGGTAGATGGAATCGCCCCACAAAACATTCTGCGCCATACCATTTCCGCGGTGGGCGGCAATCTTCCGCACGGTGGTGGAAAGGGGCTTGCGGATTTCCTGCGCACTGACGACTCCGATTTTGCAAACGGCACCTTGCGCGAGCACCTGACCGGCATTCAAAAAGACTTTGATATCCACCGCGATGAAAGCAAGCAGCTTACTGACTCTGCCAAGCAATGCTCGGGCGCTATTTCCGATGTCGTCGATACCTCCGACACCGCACTCACCGAGCTGATTTCCGCGGTCATCCCGCTGCTCAATATCTTGTCCATGGTGGCCACCAGGCACCCGCTGGCCAAGTTCATTATTCCCATCGTCTCCACCATTGGTGCGAAGATCATCGATGACACCAATGACTCCATCGCCAGCACGTGCCGGGACCGCGATGATGCCATTGAATCCTGTTACGACGAGTTTGAATCCCGCTGCGAATGCGTCTGCGAGCGGCCTCTTCCTGAGGAATGCCCCGAGCCGGCAGAGGCCGAGGAGGATTCTTGCCCACCGCCAGTGGAAAAGTGCCCAGATACGCCAGCTCCCACGCGCCCGATGCCCGATGGCGGAGGCGGCGCCGACTCCACCCCGCCACAGCCAGCGCAGCCGACGCAACCCGCATCCACCGCTGAGTGCCCGCCCAATCCGGAACCGATGCCAGAGCCGACCCCAGAGCCGAAGCCAGATCCGAAACCGGCACCGCAACCACAACCCTCACCCGAGCCGAAACCAGCTCCCGAGCCGCAACCGGAGCCGAAACCAGGACCGGCTCCGAAGCCGGCTCCTGAACCCGCACCTGAGCAGCACCCTTCCGGGTGCCAGTGCCAACAGTGCCGCGGTTTCGTAAACGAGCCGCCTCGACAGAACGAGTCCACGACCACCCCGGCGCACGCGGAACCGGATCCTGAGCCGGAACCCAAACCACAAGACTGCCCACCAGAACAACCGGAACAGCCCGCACTGCAGCCTGAACAGGACCCAGTACCTGAGCCTGTGCCGGAAGATTCTGAATGCGAAGAAGAAGCAACAACACCGGCTGCCGTGGAAGATGATGCGGCCTGTGACATCGAGTCCTCCTGCAGCGGCAGCTTGGGAATCGTCGGTGCAGGAATCGCTTTGGTAGGTGTAGGCCTCATCATTGAGGGCGCTGCGGAGTGCCTGGAAAATATCGCCGATGCAGATTGCCCAGAGCCGGAACCGGAACCGGAACCTGCGCCTGAACCGGAACCCGAGCCCGCACCGGAGCCTGAACCAGAACCTTGCCCTGAGCCAGAACCAGAACCGGAACCCGAGCCCGCGCCTGAACTGTGCCCGGAAGAAGGAACAATTGAGCCACCTCCGGAGCTTTCCCAGGTGGAAGAACCGGCCCCGCCTCCAGAAAAGGTACAGCACCTGCAGGCAGCAGAAGCCGCTGGAGCTGGTGCACCTGCGCCAGAGCCGCAGCTTCAACCTGAGCCCGCACCAGCACCGGAACCTGAACAGCCACCGGCACCTGCTCCGGCCCCCGAGCCTGCACCAGAGCCAAGCTCAGATGAACCATCCGTGACTGCACGAAAGGCAGGGCAGTGGTAATGAATAACGATTTTGCAGAATTCGCGCAGGGGTTTCGCGAGCGCACCGCGCGACGCATGTTGGAATTTGAAAAAAGCCTGGCGAAGGCCCAAGACGAGCTAGAAAAGTCCACGGCCAAGGCCGTACAGCAGGCCAAAAATGAGCAGCGTGGGGGAAGAGACGGTGATGCGGTGGGGCATCGGCAAGCAGCTGCTGGAACGTGGCGCCGAAATAGTGCTGCCCCAACGCGTGTCAATAACGCATCGGGGCAGGTGAAATCTGTGCTGCGACGTGGATAGGCCTAGTTCAGCGGATTAGCTTTTAGTCATCGAGGGCAACGCCGGCGCGCTCGGCTAGGTCATCGCCGATAAAGCTTTCTACCTTCTTCGCGCTCGCCTCAGGATCCGCAAAGCCGTCATAGGCGGACTCGCCGGCGAGGGTGGAGAGCAAGAAACCGGTGACGAGGCCGCGGGCGATTTCGGTGGGGCCGGATTGGAAGGCGCCGGAACCGATAGCCAATTTGCGGAAGCGATCTTCGCTAAAACCGGCCTGCGTGCCCTTATCGATGGCCCGATAGGCCACCTGGCCGCGCCAGTTATAGGCCAGCTTGGCGGGGTTTCCGGCATTGAAAATGTCATCACGCCCAGAGCCAATGACTAGGCCCGGCGTATCGAGGCTGCGGGCGGCCTCGACGGCGGACGGGGCGGTCACGGCGGGATAAATCGCGGCGACGGCCTTGACCTTCGGGTTATCGACCGCGCCCAGTACCGCGGTGCCGCCGCCCATGCCGTGGCCTACCATGCCGAGCTTGCCCGGCGATACGGTGATATTGCCGGTGCCCAGCTTCACCCCAGCGGCGATCTGCAACGCAGATTCCATGTCTGCAGACAGGTTGCGGTGATCGGGGAACATGCCGGTCTCAGAATTGGGGGCGACCACGACGATGCCCCAGCTGGCGAGGTGGCGCAGCGTGGCGTGGTAATCCTTGATTTTGTGCATCCAATCGTGGCCAAAGGCGACGGCGGGCAGGCCTTGGCCTTCCGCAGGGGTATAAACTTTGCCGGTAATACCCGCATAATCGAGGTCGCCAACCAGCACGCGGTTGCGGCCACGCTTCGATAACGTTCCTAAGTGTTTCTTCAAATTCGCAGACACGCATTCTAGGATAGATGAAGATCACCCCGTGCTGGTGGCAAGGGGTGGCGAGTGGCACATGCGGGGGATTCGGGGAGGCCAAAAGGGGTGCGCGGCACCGAAGTTCTATGGGTTGCCTTACTTGCGCACTGTCGAGAAACCAGGCGAAAATGTGCACTAGGTAACATTTTCTATGCTTCTCTGGGAAGGCAGGTCGCCGCATATGACTACCGGCACCCTCACGATCGACCAATTGTTTCCGCAGGATGGACCGGAGGTAAAGACCGGCATCATCGACCGAGTGGCCTATGCCTCCGATGCCTCGCACTACCTCTACACCCCGAAGGCCGTTATTGAAGCGCGTTCGGCAGAACACGTGGCCGCCATTTTCAAGGCGGGGCGGCAGCAAGGTATTCCGGTGACCTTGCGCTCGGGCGGTACCTCCCTGGCAGGTCAGGCCTCCGGCGAGGGTTACTTAGTGGATGTGCGCAAGCATTTCCGGGGCATAGAAGTCCTCGATGACGGCAAGCGGGTACGCGTGCAGCCAGGGGCGACCGTGCGCCAAGTCAATGCGCTTTTGGGGCTGCGCAACCGCAAGCTCGGCCCGGACCCGGCGAGCGAGGCGGCCTGCACCATCGGCGGCGTGGTGGCGAATAATTCCTCCGGCATGGCCTGCGGCACCGAGTTCAATACCTATAACACCTTGGAATCGCTGACCTTTGTCTTGCCTTCCGGCACGGTGATCAATACCGCGGACGCGGATGCGGACCGGCAATTCCAAGCACAAGAACCCGAGCTGGTGGATACGCTGACCCGCCTGCAGCGCCGCGTGCGCGATAACCAGGAATCAGTAGATATCATCCGCCGCCACTTCAAGCTGAAAAATACGATGGGCTACGGGCTTAATTCCTTCCTGGATTTTGATAGCCCCGTCAAGCTCTTTGAACACCTCTTGGTTGGCTCCGAAGGAACCTTGGCGTTTATCGCGGAAGCGGTCTTTCGCACCGTGCACATCTCAGCCCTCACGACGACCACTGTGGCGGTCTTTAACGATCTCTCCGCCGCTACGAAGGCGTTACCTTCCCTGGTGGATACCGGTGCCGCCACCCTGGAGCTGATGGATTCTGCCTCCATTCGCGTGGGCCAAGGATTCGATAAGGTCCCGCAGGCCATTACCGGCTTCGATGTGGATTCGCAGGCCGCGCTGCTCATCGAGTACCAATCCGATGACAAAGAAGAGCTGCGGGAAAAAGAACACAAGGGCTCGTCCCTATTGCGCGAATTGGACCTGCAATCACCGGCGGAATTTTCTGCCGATATTCCCACCCGCACCGCCGCGTGGAACTTCCGCAAGGGCCTGTATGCCCAGGTGGCAGAAGCGAGGCCCTCCGGAACCACGGCGCTATTGGAAGACGTTGTGGTGCCGGTGGGCGATTTGGCCGATACTTGTTCCTCCTTGCAGGAGCTTTTTACCCGCTATTCTTACGACGATGCGGTCATTTTCGGCCACGCGAAAGACGGCAATATCCACTTCCTTCTAACGGACCGCTTCGAAGGCGATAGCGCCATTGGTCGCTATAACAACTTCAATGAGGAAATGGTGGACTTGGTGCTTTCGGCAGAGGGAAACCTCAAGGCCGAACACGGCACCGGCCGCGCCATGGCCCCGTATGTGCGCCGCCAGTACGGCGATGAGCTCTACGAGGTCATGCAGCTGCTCAAGCGCGCCTGCGATCCCGCTGGCACGATGAACCCGGGTGTGATTCTGGACGATGACCCCGATGCGCACATTACGAATATCAAGCTCAACCCCACGGTGGAAGAGGAAATCGACCCGTGCGTTGAGTGCGGCTATTGCGAGCCGGTCTGCCCGTCGAGGGACCTCACCTTGACCCCGCGCCAGCGCATCGTGGTGCGCCGTGCCCGCCAGCGGGCGCAAGAAAGCGGCGATACGCACTTGGTTGCAGAACTCGATGAGGCTTATGAGTACATGGGCATCGATACGTGCGCCGTGGATTCTATGTGTTTAACCGCCTGCCCAGTGGGCATTGATACCGGTAAATTCATCAAGAAGCTGCGCCACGAGAATGCCGGGGCCGCCGAAGAAAAGGTCTGGTTTACTGCCGCCAAGAATTGGCAGTTCACCAGCCGCGGTGCCGCAACGGCGCTCACCGGCGCGCACATGTTGCCGGCGCAGTTGGTCACGAAGGTCACCGATGTGGCCCGCTCGCTCGTCGGCCCCGATACCGTGCCCGGATACCAGCCGGAGCTAGGCAAGGGTGGCAAGTCCCGCGAGCGTTTGGCCGGGCGCGTGGGAGATCGCTATGCAGAGACCGCGGGAATCTATCTTCCAGCCTGCGTAAACTCCATGTTCGCCCCGCAAGGTGAGGGCATGGGTGCCACGGAGGCCTTCATTACCGTCTTGGAGAGGGCGGGGATCGCGCTGGAGGTGCCCAGGGGCATCGAGAAGCTCTGCTGCGGAACGCCATGGTCCTCAAAGGGCATGCGCAAGGGCCACGACATCATGGAGCAGCGCGTGCGCGAGAGCATCATGGAGGCCACAGATAACGCCCGCCTGCCCGTGATCGTGGATGCTTCCAGCTGTACCGCGGGCTTTCAGGAGATGCTGGAATCCATTGGCATTACCGTCATCGATGCGCTGAGCTTTACTGCCGATACGCTGCTACCGCGCCTCGAGACCACCCAGCCGGTGGATTCTATGACGATTCACCCAACCTGTTCGGCGTTCCAGCTCGGCATGATGGGCGATGTTGAAAAGGTCGCCCGGGCCGCGGCCTCGGAGGTGCACATCCCCACGGCCTGGAATTGCTGTGGTTATGCCGGCGACCGCGGCATGCTCCACCCGGAGCTCACGGAGTCCGCCACCCGCGCTGAGGCCGCCCAGGTCACGGAGCTGGGCGCGCAGTATCACGCCTCTACTAACCGCACGTGTGAGCTGGGCATGACCCGCGCCACCGGCGAGGATTATCACCACGTCTTGGAGATGCTGGAGCGCGCTACCCGCTAACGGTCCGGAAGGGAAGGGGCGCGGCTGCTTGCCGATGCCCCTTCTTCTCCCACAACTCGGTCAGTTGCGGCGCGGGAGGGTTGCCCACCGAGGGCGCGAAAACTAGCGGTGTGCAGGCCAGTTTTCAGTAACTATAAACGGCCCGAATTAGTATGCGGCCATAAATAACAGGCCCTTGGTCCAACCCCCGGTTCGTGTTGACCAATGAGGTAGGATTCCTTTTTATGTGTGGAATTGTTGGATATGTTGGTCACGCTAGCGGTGACCGCGAATACTTCGCTCTGGATGTAGTCGTGGAAGGTCTGCACAGACTGGAATACCGCGGCTATGACTCCGCTGGTGTGGCGATGTACGCCGATGGGGAGATTAGCTGGCGGAAGAAGGCGGGCAAGGTTGCTGCCTTGGATGATGAGATCGCAGCCCGTCCGCTGAAGGATTCCGTGTTGGGAATCGGGCACACCCGTTGGGCCACCCACGGTGGTCCGACCGATCTCAATGCGCACCCGCACGTCGTTGACGGCGGCAAGCTGGCCGTGGTGCACAACGGCATCATCGAAAACTTCGCGGAGCTGCGCACCGAGCTGTTGAACAAGGGCTATAACTTCGTTTCTGAAACCGATACCGAAGTTGCCGCGGCCTTGCTTGGTGATGTTTTCCACAACGACGCCGCAGGGGATCTCACCAAGGCAATGCAGCTGACCGCCCAGCGCCTCGACGGTGCGTTTACCCTGCTGGCCATTCACGCTGACCAGCCGGATCGCATCGTTGCCGCCCGCCGCGATTCGCCCCTGGTCATCGGCTTGGGCGAGGGCGAGAACTTCTTGGGCTCTGACGTCTCGGGCTTTATTGACTACACCAAGTCCGCAGTGGAAATGGACAATGACCAGGTGGTCACCATCACTGCTGACGATGTCGTCATTACTGACTACGACGGCAACCCCACCGAGGGCAAGTCCTTTGAGATCAAATGGGATGCGGCCGCCGCTGAAAAGGGCGGTTTCGATTCCTTCATGGAAAAGGAAATCCACGATCAGCCCGCCGCCGTGCGCGATACCCTGTTGGGCCGCTTTGATGAGCAGGGCCAGCTGACCTTGGATGACTTGCGCATCGATGAATCGGTCTTAAAGTCCATCGATAAGATCATCGTGATCGCCTGCGGCACGGCGGCCTATGCCGGCCATGTGGCGCGGTACGCCATCGAGCACTGGTGCCGCATCCCCACCGAGGTCGAGCTCGCCCACGAGTTCCGCTACCGCGATCCGATCGTCAACGAGAAGACCTTGGTCGTGGCCTTGTCCCAGTCCGGCGAGACCATGGATACCCTGATGGCCGTGCGCCACGCCCGCCAGCAGGGAGCGAAGGTCATCGCCATCTGCAATACGCAGGGCTCGTCCATTCCGCGCGAATCCGATGCGGCGCTCTACACCCACGCGGGTCCCGAAATCGCGGTGGCCTCAACCAAGGCTTTCTTGGCGCAGATTACCGCGACCTACCTGCTGGGCCTGTACCTGGCACAGCTGCGCGGCAATATGTTCTCTGATGAAATTCAGGGGGTTCTTGCTGAGCTGCGCAATATGCCGGATAAGGTACAAAGCGTCATCGATGAAGAACAGCAGGTAGCCGGCCTGGCTAACTCCATGAAGGATGCGGAATCCGTGCTCTTTTTGGGCCGCCACGTGGGCTTCCCGGTTGCCCTTGAAGGTGCGCTGAAGCTCAAGGAGATCGCCTACCTGCACGCAGAGGGCTTTGCCGCAGGCGAGCTCAAGCACGGCCCGATCGCGCTGATTGAGGAGGGCCAGCCGGTCTTTGTCATCGTCCCCTCCCCGCGCGGGCGCGATTCGCTGCACTCCAAGGTGGTATCCAATATCCAGGAAATCCGCGCCCGCGGTGCCATCACCATCGTGATCGCAGAAGAAGGCGATACCGCGGTAGAGGATTACGCTAACCACGTCATCCGCGTGCCTAAGGCACCGACGTTGATGCAGCCGCTCCTTGCTACGGTGCCTCTGCAGATCTTTGCCGCGCACGTGGCAAAGTCCAAGGGCTATGACGTTGACCAGCCGCGCAACCTGGCCAAGTCCGTGACCGTGGAATAATCTTCCGGCGGTTCTGACCCCTTTCTCGTCCTTTTTGCACAGGTGGGAGAGGGGTCTTGTGCATATCTGCAGTAAATTCAGCGCGCGGGTGGAAAGTGGCACAATAGTGGCATGCTGAAAACCACAATTGACCTTGCTGCCATCGCGCATAATGTGCGGCTGATTAAGGAGAAGATCGGCCCGGACGTCAAGCTGATGTGCGTGGTGAAGGCGGATGCTTACGGGCACGGGGTAGAAAGGGTCGTGCCCGTGATGCTGGAAGCAGGGGCGGATTCCATTGGCGTCGCCACGCTGACAGAAGCAGTGCGGCTGCGGCGCATGGGGGTGGACTCACCCATCGCGGCATGGATCTGGCAGACGGATCAGGTGCTAGAAGAGGCCCTAGCCTCTGGCATCCAGATTGCGGTCAATTCCCCGGCGCAGGCGCGGAAGCTGGTGGAAGCGGAAATTCCCGCCGAGGTCTATATCAAGGTCGAAACCGGAATGCACCGCTCTGGGGTGGATAAGGCGGACTGGGATGAGGTCTTTGCACTGCTGCGGGATGCCCCGCATATCACCGTCCTAGGCCTCATGTCCCACTTTGCTTGCGCGGACGATCCGGATAACGCCCATAATGACGCCCAGGAAGAAGAGTTTCGGCGCGCCCTGGATGCGGCGCACGCGGCTGGGCTGGAGTGCCCGGTCAATCATTTGGCCAACTCACCAGCCACGCTCTCGCGCCCATCGGCGCACTTTGACCAGGTGCGCGTCGGTCTCGCGTGCTACGGGCTCGAGCCCATCGCTGGGCGGGACCATGGCCTGCGTCCGGCAATGACCTGGTCCGGAAATGTCTTCGGGCTCAAGCCCATCGAAAAGGGCGAAGCTACCAGCTACGGGCGCACGTGGAGCGCGGATAAGCCAGGTTTCCTGGCCACGGTGGATTGTGGCTATGCCGATGGCCTGCCGCGGGCGTACCAGGGCCACCTTCAGGTGGGCATCGGCGGGCGGCTCTATCCCCAGGTAGGCCGGGTGTGCATGGACCAAATTGTGGTGGATCTAGGAGAAAATCCACACGGCATTGCCTCCGGTGATGAGGCCACCATCTTTGGCCAGGGCGGCATGTCTGCCACCGAGCTTGCTGATGCCGTGGGCACCATCAACTATGAAGTGGTGTGCCGGCCCACCGGCCGCACCGAACGCGAATACATAGGAGGGGCCGATGCACAGTAATTTTCCGGAGTCTGGAACCCGCGATCTGGCAACGGTGGAACAAACCCACGCCTGCGGCAAGGAACTGGGCGCCGCGCTGGAAGCCGGCGATGTCGTCATCTTGGATGGCCCATTGGGTGCGGGCAAAACCACCTTCACCCAAGGCATAGCCCAGGGCATGCAGGTCAAGGGCCGGATTACCTCGCCCACGTTTGTTATTGCCCGCGTGCACCGCTCCCGGGTTGGGGGACCGGACTTGGTGCACGTGGATGCGTACCGCCTCTTGGATGAGGGCGGGGCCAATTCCGGCGATCCCTTGGGGGAGCTGGATGCCTTGGACTTGGACACCGAGCTTGCCGATGCCGTCGTCGTCGCCGAATGGGGCGGCGGCCTCATCGAACAGATTGCAGATAGATACCTCTTTATCAGCATCGACCGCGAACCGGCGGAGTTTGCCGGTGCCGATGAGGACGTGCGGCGCGTTAGCTGGTCGTGGCGCCACAATGATTAGGTAGGTCTCATTAATTTGAAGGTATAAGTGATGGATATCTTAGGACGTCAAGTTGCTTTAGGTATTTAAGGTGCGGGATCCTTAAAGGGTGTTAGATCTCCTAGCCTCTAGTCCTCTGCTCGCCCTTTTTGCCATCATGGCCATTGGTTTGGCCATCGGTAAAATCAAATTTTTTGGCATCTCTCTTGGCGCTGCGGCAGCGATGTTCGTGGCCCTCGGGCTTTCTACCGCCAACCCGGATATCCAGATTCCACCGCTGGTGTATCAATTCGGCTTGGCCATCTTTGTCTATGCCATTGGCCTGAACTTCGGGCCGTCGTTCGTCCGCGAATTTGCTACCCGTGGCTGGAAACTGACCGTCTTTATGCTCGGTATGTTGGTCCTGCTCGTGGGCCTGGGCTTTGGACTCATCCGCGTCTTTGGCCTCGATACCGATGTAGCCGCCGGTATGTTTGCCGGTTCGCTTTCGTCCACCCCAGGTATGGCGGCGGTGGTGGATATGCTGGGCAACTCCACCCCGGTCGTCGGCTATTCGCTGGCTTACCCGGGCGCGGTCATCGGTGCGATCCTAGTCGCCGCCATCGGCGCGAAGATCCTGAAGGTAGACCACGAGGCGGATGCCAAAGAAGAGGGGATGATTCCCGCCCCGCTGGTGGCTAAAGGCGTGCGGTTGACCAAAGACTTCCCGGATACGGCAGGGCACCTGTACCGCGTCACCGGGTACACCGTGGTGGCCACCCGCGAGATCTCCGATATGGAGCACCACCGCCTGGCGCACCCGGATATGCCCTTGCGCAAGGGCGAAGCATTCCTTATTAATGGCTCCGAGAAGGACGTCGCCGGCGCTATTGAGGTGCTCGGTGAGGAATATCCCGTCGAGCTCACCCCCGAGGCTGGCTTGCAGTATAAGCGCGTGACCGTGTCCAACCCCAAGGTTGCTGGCAAGCGCATCCGCGATATCGATGCGCTCGAGCACGGTTTTATCATCGCGCGTGTGCGCAAGGGCGATAGCGATGCGGTCCCGCACCCGGATATGGTGTTGAATTACTCCGACCGCGTGCGCGTGGTCTGTAGCTCGCACCACGTGCGCGAAGTGCGCAAGTACTTGGGCGATTCCGAATCGGCGCTTGGCAACGCTGACCTCTTATCCATGTCCATCGGTTTGACCTTGGGTATGTTGCTGGGCCTTATCCCCATCCCCATGCCGGGAGGATCGACCCTGCAGCTGGGCTTTGGCGGCGGCCCCGTCGTGGTCGGCCTATTCCTCGGCTACCTGAACCGCACCGGCCCCATCAATTGGCAGATGCCCTTCCATACCAGGGAAACACTTTCGAACCTGGGGCTGACGCTCTTCCTGGCGGGCGTGGGGACATCGGCAGGCGCATCGTTCCGCGATGCGCTGACGGATCCGTCCTCGCTGACCATCATCGGCGTTGGCTTTATCATTACCTTGGTATCGGCCATCCTCATCGGGGTCATCGGCATGCTGGTGCTGCGCTTGAAGTGGGACGAGGCCATGGGCTGTGCGGCCGGCATGACCACGAACCCTGCCGTGTTTGCTTATATCCGGGGCCAAACCGGTACGGAGCTTGCCGGGCGCGGCTGGGCAACGGTGTATCCAACCACCATCATTGGCAAGATTATCGCCGCTCAGGTGCTGCTATTGTTATTGCTTTAGCCCCGTATGTCCCGCGCTAATTATTCACCCACTGGGTAAGCCGCCTACACTGGCAGGCACTACCCAGTGGGTGAGTGCTTGTTGGCCGCCGAGTAGCCTCGGTAATAGAACTGACAATCACTTCACCATATGTACATATAGGACCCCCTTGACCCGAGGAGCGTTACTCACCCCATGACTAAATTTGCTCGCAACCTAACCACGACCATTATCGCGCTATTTATCATTGTGATGATGGTGCTCGTTGCAGGGGCTACCCTGCGTGATGAGGATTCCCTGGAGGGCAACCTCACCAACACCTTGCAGCATGCCCCGCGGAACCTTGAGGTAATGTCGCTCATTCCTTCTGATGTCTACGGCGCGGACTACAGCGCCATCGGCTTCATCTGCCCGGGCATGGCGGAAGACAAGGTCAAGGAAGCCGCCCCGAACCCTGATGACATCACCTTTGAGGACGGCGTCGTTCCTGAGGGCAAGAGCTACGTCATGGCGCTGGGCCACAGCGTCGATCCCTATGTAGAGGAACTGGATTCCTCCGAGGTTGAGGTCTGCGAAACGATCAATGCGCAGGTTAAGGCCATGGAGCAGCAGGGCCACGGCCTAGACGGCGGGGTTCCGCTGGTTCAGGGCTCCCAGCCGCTGGCCTTCCAGAGCGAAGACGGCGTGTGGAAGCTGGTCGGCTAATGCGCGTCCTGGCCATCGATACGGCGACGACCGCCCTGGTCACCGGGGTAGTCGACACCGAGTCTGGGCAGCTGACGCAGCGCGTTCTGGCCGATACGCGCGCGCATAATGAACGGCTCATGCCCACCATCCTCGAGGTGATGAGCGAGGCCGGCCTGGAGCTCGGCAACCTCGATGCCATCGTGGCGGGCGTGGGCCCTGGCCCCTTTACCGGCTTGCGCGTCGGCATGGCCACGGCGCAGGCGCTTGCCGATGCCCTCTCCATCCCCCTCCACGGCGTCTGCACCCACGATGCCATCGCGCACGCCGCGTTAGCGGGGGCCGAGGAAAAGGACGCGGCGCTGGTCGCCACCGATGCCCGCCGCAAGGAAATTTATTGGGCCACCTACCGCGCGGGGCAACGCCTGGCTGGCCCAGACGTATCGAAGCCGGGGGAGCTTTCTGTGCAGGATATCGCGCAGGTGGTAATCCCTGAGAAGCTGGCCGACCAGCTGCCGGAAGAACTCGCCGCGCTGCCACGCAGCGAGGCCGCACCCACCGCCGAGGGCCTGGTGGCCGTCGCGCGGCTTGACGCGGATCCGGCGCCGTTCGTGCCCAGGTACCTGCGTCGCCCCGATGCGGTCCCGCCCAAAAAGCAGCAGCTTTCTGCGGCCATTCCAGAGGTGCGCCTGTGAACCTCCGCGAGCTCACCCCCGCCGATGCCCCGCGCTGCGCCGAGCTGGAAAAGGTGCTATTTCCCGGTGAAACCCCGTGGACGGAATCGGTATTTGAGCAAGAAATGGCCCAGCCCTTCAACTTTTACCTCGGGGTGGAAGGCACCCTCGATCCCGCAGCCTCAGAAGGCGACGAGGAGCCGGTCCTCTTGGGCTATGCCGGCATCGGCATGATGGGTCCAGCCGCAGATCCAGAGTTTGAAATTCATACCATCGGCGTCGATCCTAAGGCCCAGCGCCGCGGCATCGCGCGCATGATGATGCACAATATTTGCTATATCGCGGACTTAAAAAGCGCGCCCATCTTTTTAGAGGTGCGGGTGGGAAACGATCCCGCCATCGAGCTATACCGTCGCTATGGCTTTAGTATCGAGGGAATCCGCCGCAATTATTACCAGCCCTCCGGCGCGGATGCGCACGTCATGGTGCGCGCCAGCCAGTCGCCACAAGCAAGCCAGCGCGAAGCAAAGGAGCAGTAATGAAGGTCATGGGCATCGAGTCCTCCTGCGATGAGACCGGGGTGGGCATCGTCGAGCTAGATCAGAACGGCCACATGGAGATTATCGCCAATGCCGTTGCTTCGTCGATGCAGCAGCACGCGCGCTTTGGCGGCGTCGTGCCAGAAATCGCCTCCCGCGCGCACCTGGAGGCCATGCCGCAGGTGATGCGGGCGGCGTTGGATGAGGCGGGCATCGATAAGCCCGATGCCATTGCCGCCACCGTGGGCCCGGGCCTGGCCGGCGCCCTGCTCGTCGGCGCTTCCGCTGCCAAGGCTTATGCCGCCGCGTGGGGCGTGCCCTTTTATGGCGTCAATCACCTCGGCGGCCACGTGGCCGTGGCCAACCTCGAGGGCGAGAGCCTGCCGCACTCGGTCGCGCTGCTGGTCTCCGGCGGGCATACCCAGCTGCTCGAGGTCGAGGCCGTGGGAAAGCCCATGCGCGAGTTGGGCTCCACGCTTGACGATGCCGCCGGTGAGGCCTACGACAAAGTCTCCCGCCTCCTAGGGCTGGGTTACCCGGGTGGGCCGGTCATCGATAAGCTGGCCGCCCGCGGAAAACCCACCATCGATTTCCCGCGCGGCATGTCGCGCGCCGAGGACCTGCGCGGCGAGCACCGGCATGATTTTTCCTTCTCGGGATTGAAGACCTCCGTTGCGCGCTATGTGGAGCGCGCCGAAAAGGCCGGCGAGACCATCTCCGTGGAGGATGTATGCGCCTCGTTCCAAGAGGCCGTGGCCGATGTGCTCACCGCCAAGGCCATTCGCGCCTGCGAGGATACCGGGGCGAAGGTGCTCCTGCTCGGTGGCGGCGTGGTGGCCAATTCCCGGCTGCGGGAGCTAGCCGCCGAGCGCTGCGACGCCGCTGGTGTGGAGCTGCGCGTGCCGCGGTTTAACCTGTGCACCGATAACGGCGTGATGATTGCCGCCCTTGGCGCCCAGCTCATTCATGAGAGGGCTGCACCGTCGAGCCTGGGTATTGGCACCGATACGCAACTGGACGTGGAAGAGCCGCAGTTAACCTAAAGTTCTTCTTCCTCGCACTGCGAGGTGGGGGAAGCGGCGGTAACCTTTAACGAGTTCACGCCTTCTCCGCTTTAAAGGAGCTTTCTCTCATGACCGTTGGTTTCCTCGTCAACCCCGATCTCACTCGCCGCAAAATCGAGTTCGAATTAGAACACGCCAACCAGTTCTTGGGCGGCACCACCGAGGATCGCGTCTCCGTCGTCTTTCAAGATGACGGCACGACCTACGCCGCGCTCTATAACCCAGAAGCCAAGCAGGAAGGCGCCGAGCCCAACCCGGTAGCATCCCTAGCGCGCAATGCCGCGGACACTGGAAACTCCGCCTTTTTGCAGGATCCCATCCGCGCTATTAGCGGCCCGGTCATCTTCGTGGATGCAGAGGGCGAGGAGGACTCCATCGATGAGGTCATCGCTTCCGTCGAGCACGGCATCCGCGCGGTGAAAAACTACCGCGAGGATTTTCCTGACGAGTACACGCTCTGGCGCGCGGCGGTCATTAACTCCACGAAGAGCGCGTAAGCACCCCTCCTTTAGCTCTCGGTGTGGCGCAGCCACATTAGCACGGCCTTGACGCGGCGATTGGCGTCTTCTGGCCGAAACCCGAGCTTGAGAAAAACATTGGAGACGTGCTTGCTTACCGCCCCGGCGGTTAAGACCAGCTTGCCTTCGATCTCTTGATTGCTCAAGCCCTGCGCCATAAGCCCCAAAACCTCGCGTTCGCGGGCGGTTAATTGGCTCAGCCCCGTGCGCCGCGCGGAGAGCAGGGCGGTGACCACTTCTGGATCGACCACGGTGCCACCGCCCGCCACTTCTTCTAGGGTGCGTACGAATTCGTCCACATCGGATACGCGCTCCTTGAGCAGGTAGCCGAATCCGCCGTGCTCTAAAAGCCGGTCCAAGTAGCTTGCCGCCACGTATTGGCTGAGCACCACCACCGGTTGCGACGGGTCTGCCGCACGCACATCGTGCACGGCGCGCAGCCCATCATCGCTCATGGTGGGCGGCATGCGGACATCGCTAATGATCAGATCGAAGTCATCGCTGTCCGCGCAGGCGCGCAATTTCTCCGCATCGTTGACGGCGGTCACGCTATGGCCCAGTGTCGTTAACAGCTGCTCCAGCCCGGCGCGCAAGAGGGCAGAATCTTCTGCCAATAAGAGTTTCATCGGGCCTCCTTCAGCGGTAGTGACATGGTTAAGGTTGCTCCTTGTCCTTCTGCGTGCGCGGGGGAGAAGTCGACGCTGCCGCCGAGCGCCGCGGCCCGCTCGCGCAGCCCGGCCAGGCCAGTGCCCCCAGTCGTTCCCGCGGTCTTTCTGGTGTCCGTGCCGGCAGTCGCGTCGGCGCTGGTATCAGCACCGACACGGGAATGCGCGGTGCTAGACGCGCTAGGGCCCCCTCCTGTAGAGAGGCCACCGGTGCCGTTATCGCGGACCCTGAGGCGAAGATCGTCGCCAAAACAGATGGACACGGTGGCGGCGGTGGCCGCGCCGTGGGTGGAGGCGTTGGTCAGCGCCTCTGCTACCGCGTGGTAGGCCAGCAGCGCCGTGGTTTCCCCAATCGATCGCTCCGCGCCTTCGACGTGCAGTTCCGCGTCGAGCCCGCTGTGGGCCAAGAGCTCATCGAGGGCAGGGATGAGGCCGTCATCGAAAAGCACTTGTGGCGCAAGGCCGCGCACGGTAGCGCGCAGGGCGGATAGGGCTTGGGTGGCGTTATGTTCGGCATCGGCAAGCGCCTGCTGAGCCTCGGGCGGGGACTGGAGTTTTGCCGCGGCCAGGTTGAGCTTGAGCGCGGTGAGGTACTGCTGGGGGCCATCGTGGAGCTCGCGCTCGATGCGGCGGCGCTCACCCGAAAAGGCATCAATAAGCGTGGCGCGCGAGGCCGCCAACTCCTGGGCAGAGGGGCTCAGGGCGAGCCGGGTGAGGGAAATGGAGGCCTTGACCAGCAGGCGGTTGAGCACCACCAGTAGGACGAAGAGCACGGCGGCCGCGAGCCAGCACACGACAAAAATCAATGGGCGATTATCGGTGGTCCACTCGCCGACGTTGAACTCGGCCTGCGGAATAAACGGCGCGATAACCAGTACGCCCGCGACAAAACCGACAGAGACCCAGTTGGCAAAGCAGGCCACGCAAATAAGAAGCTGCAGTAAAAGGTGATAAAACTGCTGCCAATCAAACCAACGGTTGGCCCGCCGTGGGGGAATATCAACGCCCATCCACTTCGCACCAAAACGGCCGATAAACTCCGCGGCGCGGGCTACCAGCGGAATCCACGGCAGCATGAGCACCGAAATCACCAGTCCCGGAAGGGCAAGTATTCCGAGGACGAGGCTCCACCCGTTGGCCTTGACAGTTCGCATATCCGTTCAGCCTAGCCGCCGCGCCGGGGTGGTGGCAGTAGAGCTAGCCCCACCATTTTTCGGGCAGCCTTCCCCATCGCGCGTGCGGGGCACGGCCGGTGGAATGGAAGGCATGTTAAAAGCACAAAATCTGAGCAAGCGCTACGGCAGCCATACCGCACTCGCCGAGGTGGACCTAAGCATCGAGCCGGGGGAATTTGTCGCGATTATGGGGCCATCCGGCAGCGGCAAGACCACGCTGTTGAACCTGCTATCCGGGCTGGATAAGCCCAGTTCCGGCACGGTCAACGCGCCGGCCCGCACAGAGCGCGCCTTCGTATTCCAGGACTATAACCTGCTGGAATCGCTCAACGCCCGCAAAAATGCCACGTTGACCGCGCACTTTTCCGGCCGGCGCTGCACCCGGGACGCGGTGCAGAAGACCTTCGAGTCTTTGGGGCTTGACGGGCTGGAGCGCCGCCTGCCCGCGCAGCTGTCCGGCGGTCAGCAGCAGCGCGTCGCCGTTGCGCGCGCCTTGCTGGCCGGTGCGCCGTATATCTTTGCTGATGAGCCCACGGGCGCGCTTGACGATGCCACCGCCCAGCTCGTCCTCACCCACCTCCGCACCGCCGCACGGGGTGGGGCCGCGGTGGTCATGGTGACCCACTCGCACCTCGCCGCAGAGGCCGCCGACCGCATCATTGAGCTCCAGGAGGCCAACCATGCTGGTGTGGCTTAAGGACTTACAAAGCAATTGGCTCTCATGGCTTGCCGTGGCGCTAACCATGGTGGTTTCCTCGGCCGCGTGCGCGCTGGCGGTATCGATGCTGGTGGCCACCTCGGACGCGGACGAAGATCCCACTGGGCCGCTCGGCGGCACCGTGCTGGGCATGGCGGTCTGCGCCGTTGTGTTGATCACGTTGTCCCAGATGCGGCTGATCATTGAGGAGCGCGAACCCGTGTACCGTTCGTGGCGCATGATCGGCATGCCTGGGTGGATGATCAATAGCTTCATCGTGGGGCAGGTGAGTGCCGTGAGCGCTATCGCGGCGCTCATCGGGACCTTCCCGGCGCGCCTATTGGTCGACCCCATGGCCGCGGCCTTTCGCAGCGACGGGATTCCCATGCCGGAGTTGGCCATTACCCCGCTGGTCATCCGCATCGCCGTATCCGTCTGCGTGGCATCGGCGGTCTGCGGTGCCCTCATACCGCTGCGCCGGGTCTTTCGCCCGCGGGTGGAACCGCGCCCGGTGTGGGTAGTGCTGCGCTGCCTTGTTGCCGTTGGTTTGGTAGGCGGTGCCGTCTACGGCTGCCTGCAGATAGAGGATCCGGGCGATAGCCTCGCCGCCTCTATGGGGCTGGTCATCCTGGTTGCACTCATGACGCCGTGGCTGATGCCCGCCGTGGACCAATGGACGCGCTTGTGCGGCATCGCCGGGGCCAACGTGCGGGTGCGCCGCCGCTTTTCCGTGCCTCATATCGTGCCGTGGGTGCTGCTCGGCGGCCTGATCGTGGCGGTGGGCTCTGGGGTGATGATGCTCAAAGGTACGGACAGCCTCGACACCCTGTCATCGGGGCGAGTCTTCGCGGCATTCCTCGGCCCAGTCGTTGCCCCAAGCATCGTTGGTGCGGTGTTGACCTCACTCATCATGCGCTCGCGCATCGCCAGCGATGTGCGCGGCCTGCGATTGGCCGGCGCCGCGCCGGTGGCGTGGGCGCGGGTGCAGGTGGGCGAGGCCTTCTGCCTGACCATTACTGCCGCGGCCATAGTCATCACCTTGAGCGTGACGGTGGTCGCGCTGCTCAACCACCTGTTGCATCCCGATTTCTATTCCGGGATGAGCGCGCTGTGGGAGGGGCTTGCCGGAGTGTGGTGGGCGCCATTCGGTCTAATTTTTGGCGCCATGTTTCTTGCGCTGTGTGCGGTCAAGCTCATTCTCGCGGGATTCCTGCGCTCAACCGCCCAGATCCGTACAAACTGATGGATGGATCGCCGATATTCTGATGGGTAGAACGCACTCAAACTGATGGGTGAAACTCTGATATTCTGATGGGTAGAACGCACTCAAACTGATGGATGGGTTTAAAATGACTGGTCAAGAAGGCTATTTTTATCTCCCGCGAGTAGAGGATTCGCGGCTTCATGGAGCCCTGCAGCGATCCGGTGGAGTGTTGATAGAAGGCCCAAAGGGCTGTGGGAAATCCGCGACCGCTCGGCAAATTGCGGGCAGTCTTGTCCAGGTGGATACGGATTTAAACCTCGACATGCAGCTCAGCACCGTCCCGGATTTGGCGTTGGAGGGGGATACGCCGCGAGTTTTTGATGAGTGGCAAGAAAAACCGCAGTTGTGGAACTTGGTGCGGCATGAGATTGACCGTCGGCAAGCGCCTGGGCAGTTCATTCTTACTGGGTCGACTGCGCCAATGGAGGAACAATCCAGGCACTCGGGTGCGGGGCGCATAGCCAGGCTGCGGATGAAGACCTTCAGTTTTTATGAGTCGGGGCATTCTAATGGCGCAGTATCATTAGCCGAATTGGTAGCTCAGGAATCCCCGCAGTCGAATGGGGAAACGGTCGTGGATGTTGCAGGGGTCATTACGCGCATGGCGCATGGCGGCTGGCCCGCAAACCGGAATTATTCCGTTGAGGCGGCGCAGGAGAATCTGCGCAGTTATATCGATACTGTGGCCCACGTGGATATTAATGCCGCCGATGGTGTGCGAAGGGATCCGGTAAAAGTAACGACACTTATTCGTTCGCTTGCCCGTGGGGTAGCCACAGAACAGTCCATTTCTTCTATTGCTGCCGATATTGGCGCGCAAAGGGCTACGGTCAGCGAGTACCTTGCTGCGTTGCAGCGCATCTTCATCGTGGAAGAACAGCTGGCGTGGTCGTCTCATCTGCGCTCGCGGGCTAGTCTGCGAACGGCACCGAAGAGGCATCTGGCGGATCCGGCGTTGGCCGCTGCTGCCGTGGACGCGTCCCCAGACAAGTTGCTGCGCAACCTTGCCTTTGCCGGGCAGCTTTTTGAATCCCAAGTAGTCCACGACTTAGCGGTGTTAAGTGGAAAGCGTATTTTTCACGCCCGTGACGCATCTGGGCTGGAAGTAGATGCGGTATTTGAGCTGGCAGGCAGGACCGTTTTCGTAGAAATTAAATTGGGGCAAAGCCAAGAGATCATTGAGAAGGCGGCAAGCAATTTGCAGGCCTTCGCAGAGCGCTTTGAATGGGAGGTCCCGCCCGTCTTAATGATCGTGACGGGAGGAAACCTGAGCTTTCGGCATCCGAGCGGAGTACACGTGGTGTCCCTGACGCACTTGGCGCCGTAGCGCGGTCCGGCAGCGGGGATCGCGTCATTGTTGAGGGTTAGCAGTCACGAGGGTAGAGTGCTAATCAGGTTGTTTGACCCACAGTTGTTCACCCGCGACGACGGCTGTGCTGGACATCCACAACCGGCACGCGCGCGCCATTAAGGTGCGCAAACGAACAATACGGAGGAAACATCATGGCAACTATTAAGCCGCTTGAGGACCGCGTCCTCGTACAGATCGTAGAAGCAGAATCCACCACCGCATCCGGCCTGGTTATCCCGGATTCGGCAAAGGAAAAGCCGCAGGAAGCAACCGTTATTGCCGTCGGCCCGGGCCGCTGGGAAGACGACGATGACCGCATCCCCATGGACGTTAAGGAAGGCGACACCGTTGTCTTCTCCCGCTACGGCGGCACCGAGCTGAAGTACGACGGCGAAGAGTACTTGCTGCTGAGCCAGCGCGACATCCTCGCCATCATCGAGAAGTAGGAACTACTTATGGCAAAGCTTATTGCATTCGACCAAGAAGCCCGCGAGGGAATTCAGCGCGGCGTCGATACGCTGGCTGATGCCGTCAAGGTCACCCTCGGCCCGCGCGGCCGCAACGTCGTATTGTCCAAGGCCTTCGGTGGCCCGACCGTTACCAATGACGGCGTGACCATCGCCCGCGATATCGACGTCGAGGAGCCCTTCGAGAACCTCGGCGCGCAGCTGGTTAAGTCCGTTGCGGTCAAGACCAACGACATCGCCGGCGACGGCACCACCACCGCGACCTTGCTGGCCCAGGCGCTTATCTTTGAGGGCTTGCGCAACGTTGCAGCCGGCGCTAACCCAATTGAGCTCAACCGCGGCATCTCCGCAGCGGCGGAAAAGGCCGTCGAGGAGCTCAAAGCACGCGCCACTCCGGTCAACTCCGCCTCCGAAATCGCGCAGGTAGCCACCGTGTCCTCCCGCGATCCGGAGGTCGGCGAGATGGTTGCCGGCGCCATGGAAAAGGTGGGAAAGGACGGCGTCGTCACCGTCGAGGAGTCCCAGACCATGGACTCCACCGTGGATGTCACCGAAGGTATTTCCTTTGACAAGGGCTACCTTTCCCCGTACTTCGCTACGGAGGAAGAGACTAACCACGCCGTGCTTGACGATGCCGCCATTTTGCTCGTCCGCAACAAGATTTCTTCCCTGCCGGATTTCTTGCCGCTGTTGGAAAAGATTGCGGAGACCAACCGCCCGACCCTCATCATCGCGGAAGACGTTGAGGGCGAGCCGCTGCAGGCGCTCGTGGTCAACTCCATCCGCAAGGTCCTGAAGGTTGCCGCCGTGAAGGCACCGTACTTTGGCGAGCGCCGCAAGGGCTTCATGGATGACTTGGCCGTAGTTACCGGCGCCACCGTGGTGGACCCTGAGGTGGGCGTCAACCTGAACGAAGTCGGCCTCGAGGTGCTGGGTTCCGCGCGCCGCGTGACCATCACCAAGGAAGACACCGTGCTTGTCGATGGCGGCGGCAGCGCCGCAGCCCTCGATGATCGCCGTGAACAGATCCGCGGCGAAATCGCCCGCACCGACTCCACCTGGGATAAGGAAAAGCTCGAGGAGCGCTTGGCTAAGCTCTCCGGCGGCGTCGCCGTTATCCGCGTTGGTGCCGCAACCGAGACCGAGGTCAACGAGCGCAAGCTGCGCGTCGAGGACGCCATCAACGCCGCCCGCGCGGCCGTAGAAGAAGGCGTCATCGCCGGCGGCGGTTCCGTGCTGGTGCAGATCTCTAAGGAACTCGAGTCCTTTGCCCAGGACTTCGAGGGCGAGGCTAAGGTCGGCGTGCTCGCCGTCGCCCGCGCTCTGACCCGACCGGCATTCTGGATCGCAGAAAACGCAGGCCTCGATGGCTCTGTCATCGTCTCCCGCGTTTCTGAGATGGCCAACGGTGAAGGCTTTAACGCCAACTCCCTGGAGTACGGCAACCTCATTGATAACGGCATCATCGATCCCGTGAAGGTCACCCACTCCGCAGTGGTCAATGCCACCTCCGTTGCCCGCATGGTTCTTACCACCGAGGCATCCGTCGTGGAAAAGCCGCAGGAAGAAGATAACGCTGAGGCCGGCCACGGCCATCACCACCACTAATTCCTGCGCTATACCTAGCCCCATAGCCCGCCGCGCCTTCCCCGCCTTATTGGGGAGGCTGCGGCGGGCTTCTGGCTTATACGTAAAGCACGCGGGAACCACATAACCCGTGCGATGCCACGGTAGGCCTTTTTAGCCGCCAGCGGCAGCAGAAGAGAGGATAGTTCACAAAAGGCGCCAAGCTTAGGGGTCCTCCTCAGCTGGAGGTTGCCTCGTCTTTAGCGGCACGCCCCAGGACTTAGCGGGCTCGAAGGAGTCCCTCACAGGGCGTTATTTGCAGCAGGCGCTTGCTACGCAGGGATAATTCGGAACCCCGCACTCCCGCCCGCCACGAACGCGGTGTGTGGGCTCTGCGCGCTAACTTAATTTTTGGGTTAAGCGTTGACCGTCTCGCGGCGACGCTTGCGCAGCGCCACCACGCGCTCAGACTCGCTCATGCCGCCCCAGACGCCATACGGTTCGGCCGAACGCAGGGCGTGCTCGCGGCAGAGCTCGATAACCGGGCAGGAATTGCAGATGGCCTTGGCGCGATTTTCGCGCTGGGCGCGGGCTCGGCCACGCTCTCCGTCTGGATGGTAAAACACGTCCGAGTTTTCACCGCGGCACGCACCTTGCAACTGCCAATCCCATACATCTGCAGTAGGTCCGAGAAGAGACTTGGACTGAGACACGTTTCTTAAGCTCCTTATAACAGGACGAGAATTCTTACGCTGGCGGCCGGTGGAGAGTCATCCGCGAACCGCAACGATTTGTAGTGTGTCGCGTCTTGGTAAACAAAGGGTTACTAGTATTTAACTTCTAGGTATTGTATCTATTTATGGGACTCGTTAGCGCCCATTTACCTGCAATAATGGCTAAGGTTAACGAATTATGAATTTTCCTCTTTCTATTGTGCAGGGGCCATAAACCCGCCTTCAAAGCGGGTACAACCGCTGGGCACGGGTTTCTTGGTGGGGTTTTCTTTGCTGGGGCATCGCCAAGCAAGGGCAGTGCCGAGGCGGAGGTGTGCAAGGCAGTTGTCCCTTTGCACTCCCTGCCCCAGAGGAAATATGGTTGAATATCGATTTAATAGTCTGCAGAGGGTGCACTCGTGAGCGATAAGGATAAAGAGCTAGCGGATCTCGTTCCGCTGGCCGCTGGTGGAAGCCGCCGCGCACTGCAATCTATCCTGCAAATTATTCATCCGCAGGTGCTGCGCTATTGTCGTGCGCGCATCGGTGGCGGGCGCCAGCCCACCGCGGAGGACGTGACCCAAGAAATCTGCCTCGCCGTCGCCACATCTATCGAATCCTATGAAGATAAGGGCCGACCCTTCATGGCCTATGTCTACGGCATCGCTTTTAATAAGGTAACCGATGCCCACCGCGCCATGGGCCGCGATCGCTCCACGCCCGCCGAGGAGCTTCCAGAAAGCACCGCAAACGAGGCGACTCCCGAGGAATGGGCGCTAGAAAATGATGGTAGTAACAGAATGCGCGCCTTGCTCGATACCTTAAGTGACAAGGCAAAAAACATCGTTATTTTGCGCGTGTTCGTTGGGCTTTCGGCAGAAGAAACCGCCGATATCGTGGGGTCTACCCCGGGCGCGGTTCGCGTCGCACAGCACCGAGCTCTCGCACAATTGCGAAAGGCCCTTGGGCAACAATTAGCCACCGAGGGCTAAAGCCACAACCCCCGCTCTAGAGACACGCGTAAACCTTAAGAAAGGAAGGAAGGACAGAAACCATCATGGCCTCCAAGCATTCTAAAAAGAATAACGATGACCTGACGGAGCAGCTCCAGCCCTTGGTAGATGATGATGCATTCCTCACCGAGCTGTCGCAGGGCAAGGATCCCTCCAATGGCAGCGATGAGCTCGCTGGGCTGCTGTTGGGGCTGAAGGGGGACATCGATAAGCAGATGCCGCCAGCCCCGCGCGTGGATGGGGTAGAGGAAGAACCGGCCGTCATCAGCCTCGATAAGGCGCGGTCTCGCCGGCGCAATCGCCCCGTGATGCATGGACTTATCGGCGCGGCCGCCGCCACAGTCATCCTCGCCGGTGCGGGCGGGGTCATGGTTAATTCTGGCGTATTTGATAGGCCGGATGAGACCCGCAACGTGGAGTTGGCCGGCACCTTAGATGAGATGGAATCCCGCGCGGCAGAGGGAGATATCGAAGGTGCGCGCGAGCTTATGAAGGAAGCCCGCACCAAGCTCGAAGAGGCTGAAGGCAAAGAAGAAAATGCCATCGCCGCCAAGGAAGAAGCCGAAAAGAAGCGTCCTGCCCGCCCGAAGACGAAAACCGTGACGGAAACCGCCACCGAGACCGCGCCGGGCCAAAAGTCGCAGGAGAATCCTGAGCCAGCGCCGAAGACCGTAACGGAAACGCAGTACGAGACCTCAACCGTGGTGGTAACGGAGCAGGCGCCAGCGAATCCGCAGCCGGAGACGCGCGAGCCCGAAGAAGCACCCACCACAACTATTCAGTTGGGGGCGGGCGCCGAGTAGCGAGGGCAGTGCTACAACCCTAGCGGCCCTCGAGGCCGTCCAAGTAGCCTAGCGCGTAGTCCCACGGCACGTAGCGGCGCGGGTCGGGTTCTGCTCCAGGCTCGTGCACTGGGGCGAGCTCGCCCGCCAGCGTTGCGCGCATATTGGCGGCCATAATATCCCACTCGTAGAAGTGGTTTTCCTGGCAGTCCTCACACAGGAAGAAGATGCCATCGATCCCGCGCGGGCCGAGCACACTTGCGAATTTCTCTACCAGGGCGAGATCGTGGATGAGGGCGAGGCGGTCTTCATCGGAAAGCGGCATGACCTGCTCGTCCTCCTCCAGGAAGGAGGCGGGGTCATTCGGATCGTCTGCAAAAGGATCGCGGGGCATATTGGCGAAGAAGTTCACGCCTGCGAGCCTATTGAACTTGCCCGCTTAAGGCAATTAACCCCTAGCCTGAATGGTGTCATTGGCCGGGCACACACTACAGTTGGGGTAGCCGCTGAACCTGTTTAAGGAGATACCTCGATGAGCGATTACCCTATTCACACTGGTGGAGATGACCCGAACAAGGTAGCCCTGCGCGGCTTGACCTTCGACGACGTGCTTCTTTTGCCCGCCGAGTCCAATATCGTGCCCTCTGAGGTCGATACCGGCGCGCAATTTACCCGAAATATTCGCCTGGGCGTGCCGCTGGCATCCGCAGCGATGGATACCGTAACCGAGGCCCGCATGGCCATCGCCATGGCGCGCCAGGGCGGCATCGGCGTGCTGCACCGCAACCTGTCTGCGGAAGCGCAGGCTGAGCAGGTAGAAATCGTCAAGCGCTCTGAGTCCGGCATGGTTACGGACCCGGTCACCGCCCGCCCCGAGATGACCATTGGCGAGGTCGATGCCCTGTGCGCCCGCTTCCGCATTTCCGGCCTGCCGGTCGTGGATAAGGACGGCACCCTGCTGGGCATTTGCACCAACCGCGATATGCGTTTCGAGCCGGACTTTGATCGCAAGGTCAGCGATGTCATGACCGCGATGCCGCTCGTCGTCGCGCGCGAGGGCGTGTCCAAGGACGAGGCCCTAGAGCTGCTGTCGGCCAATAAGGTAGAAAAGCTACCTATTGTTGATGCCAATAACAAGCTCATTGGCCTTATCACCGTCAAGGACTTCGTCAAATCCGAGCAGTACCCCAACGCCTCCAAGGATGCTTCCGGTCGTCTGTTGGTTGCCGCGGGCATTGGTACCGGCGAGGAGTCCTATCAGCGCGCCGCCGCGCTTGTCGATGCCGGCGTTGACGCCCTCGTCGTCGACTCCGCCCACGCCCACAATAACCGCGTGCTCGAGATGGTCTCCCGCGTGAAGAAGGACTTTGGCGACAAGGTCGATGTCATCGGCGGCAACCTTGCCACCCGCGAGGCAGCCCAGGCGATGATCGACGCCGGCGCGGACGCCATCAAGGTCGGCATCGGCCCGGGATCCATCTGCACCACACGCGTCGTGGCCGGCGTTGGTGCGCCGCAGATCACCGCGCTGATGGAAGCCGCAGCCGTCGCCGCCCCCGCGGGCGTGCCGGTCATCGGCGATGGCGGCATGCAGTACTCCGGTGACATCGCCAAGGCGCTGGCCGCCGGTGCCGATACCGTCATGCTGGGCTCCATGTTCGCCGGCACCACCGAGGCGCCCGGTGACATCGTGGTCTACCAGGGCAAGCAGTACAAGCGCTACCGCGGCATGGGCTCCATGGGCGCCATGCAGGGCCGCGGGCTTTCCGGCGAAAAGCGTTCCTACTCCAAGGACCGCTACTTCCAGGCCGACGTGCGCAGCGAGGACAAGCTGGTGCCAGAAGGCGTGGAGGGTCGCGTGCCCTTCCGCGGCGAGATCGATGCCATCGTGCACCAAATCATCGGCGGCCTGCGCGCGGCCATGGGCTATACCGGATCGGCCACCCTAGATGAGCTCAAGACCAAGCGATTTGTCCAGATCACCGCCGCGGGCCTGAAGGAATCCCACCCGCACCACCTGCAGCAAATCGCCGAAGCCCCGAACTACCGCTAGGACAAACATGCGTGAATACGCCGAAATCGGCATCGGCCGCGAGGCCCGCCGCACCTTTGATTTAGACCAGGTCTCCATCGTTCCCCAGCGCCGCACGCGCTCGTCCAAGGACGTGGATACCACGTGGAATATCGATGCCTATACCTTCGATACCCCCTTCGTTTCGCACCCCACCGATGCGCTCGCCACGCCCGAGTTCGTCATCGAGATGGGCCAGCAGGGCGGGCTCGGCGTCATCAACGCCGAAGGGTTGTGGGGCCGCCACGAGGACCTTGAGGGTGCCTTGGCACGCATCTATTCCCAGCCGGGCGATAACTCCACCATCCAGGAATTGCACGCCGCCCCGCTTGACGATGCCCTCCTTGCCTCCCGCATTGCCCAAGTGCGCGAGTCCGGTGTGACCGTCGCCGTGCGCGTCTCGCCCCAAAATGCCCGCGAGATGGCGCCGAAGGCCATTGCGGCTGGGGCCGAGTTACTGTTCATCCAGGGCACGCTGCTGTCCGCGGAGCACGTCGCCACGGGCGGCGAGCCGCTGAACCTGAAGGAATTTATCGGCTCGCTCGAAGTGCCCGTCATCGCCGGTGGCGTGGCGGACTACACCACGGCGCTGCACCTAATGCGCACAGGGGCGGCCGGCGTCATCGTGGGCGCGGGCGTGACGACCAACGCGGAAACCGTCGGCATCGATACCGCCATGGCCACCGCCATTGCCGATGCCGCCGCGGCCCGCCGTGACTACCTCGACGAGACCGAAGGTCGCTACGTGCACATCATTGCGGATGCGGAATTCGATAACTCCGGGACCATCGCCAAGGCCTTTGCCTGCGGTGCCGATAGCGTCGCGCTCGGCCCCCTTCTCGCCCAGGCCCGAGAGGCAGGCGGTAGGGGATGGTACTGGCCGGCTACCGCAGGCCACCCGCGGTTCCCGCGCGGATATGCGCAGTTCGCCGGCGTCGATACCGACCTCGATGTGGATTTTCTTACCGCAGGCGATGCCGCACCCGCGGCTGCGCCGAGCCTGGAAACCGTGCTGCATGGCCCATCAAGCGAGCCATTCGGCCGCACCAACCTTGTGGGTGCGCTGCGGCGTGCCCTCGCAAAGTGTGGGTACACCGACCTGAAGTCGTTCCAGAAGGTCGAGCTCGCGGTGCGCTATTAAGTAGCACGCGGCGCGCCTCGCATCGTGCGGGACCCGCGCCGCACCGCTGCGCCCCTCGCAGCTGCACTCCCGCCCCCCTTGCATGGCGAGTTGCCTGTGCGGCCCGCGCCCCACGGCGCGAAAGCCGCCGCAATGCCCCACATAGGTAAGCGCTTCCTGGGCCGCGGGGCCTATGGGTTAGACTATGGGGCGTGACTAAGCCAAATACTACCCTGCGCCCAGTCCTCGTCGTGGACTTTGGCGCTCAGTACGCGCAGCTCATTGCCCGCCGCGTGCGCGAGGCCAAAATCTACTCCGAGGTTGTTTCCAACTCCGCCTCCATCGAGGAAATCAAAGCCAAGGACCCCGCCGCGCTCATTTTGTCCGGCGGCCCGTCGTCCGTCTATGCCGACGGCGCCCCGGCGCTCAAGCCTGAGCTGCTAGAGCTTGGCGTTCCGGTCTTCGGCATTTGCTACGGATTCCAGGCCATGAACCACATTCTCGGCGGTACCGTATCGTCTACCGGTGAGCGTGAATACGGCCGCACCGATATCGACGTCAAGGGCGGCATCTTGCACGAGGGCCTCGAGCCCACGCACAAGGTGTGGATGTCCCACGGCGACGCCGTCGCCGCCGCCCCCGAGGGCTTCGACGTAACCGCTACCTCCGCCGGCGCCCCCGTCGCCGCGATGGAGTGCCCGGCCAAGCAGATGGCCGGCGTGCAGTACCACCCAGAGGTGTTGCACTCGCCGCACGGCCAAGAAGTGCTTACCCGCTTCCTCACGGAGATTGCCGGTCTGGAGCAAAACTGGACCGCCGATAATATCGCCGAGCAGCTCATCGCGGATATTCGCGCCCAAGTAGGCGAGGAGGGCCGCGCTATTTGCGGCCTGTCCGGCGGCGTGGATTCTGCCGTGGCCGCGGCCTTGGTGCAGCGCGCCATCGGCGATCGCCTGACCTGCGTCTTCGTCGACCACGGCCTGCTGCGCGCGGGCGAGCGCGAGCAGGTCGAAACTGACTTCGTGGCCTCGACCGGCGCCAAGCTGGTCACTGCCGACGAGCGTTCGGCCTTCCTCAAGAAGCTGGCGGGTGTTAGCGACCCCGAGGAAAAGCGCAAGGCTATCGGTGCGGAGTTCATTCGCTCCTTCGAGCGCGCCGTGGCCGGCGTGCTTGCCGATGCCCCCGCCGGCTCCACCGTCGACTACCTCGTCCAAGGCACCTTGTACCCGGACGTCGTCGAATCCGGCGGCGGCGACGGTACCGCCAATATTAAGTCGCACCATAACGTCGGCGGCCTCCCAGATGACGTCGAGTTCGAGCTCGTCGAGCCGCTGCGTCTACTCTTTAAGGACGAGGTGCGCGCGGTGGGCCGCGAGTTGGGCCTGCCGGAAGAGATCGTCGGCCGCCAGCCCTTCCCAGGCCCCGGCCTGGGCATCCGCATCATTGGTGAGGTTACCGAGGATCGCCTCGAGACCTTGCGCCAGGCGGATCTGATTGCCCGCACCGAGCTGACCAACGCCGGCTTGGACGAGGAGATTTGGCAGTGCCCGGTCGTGCTGCTTGCCGATGTCCGCTCCGTCGGCGTCCAAGGCGATGGCCGCACCTACGGCCACCCCATCGTGCTGCGCCCGGTATCTTCCGAGGATGCCATGACCGCGGACTGGACCCGCTTGCCGTATGACGTGCTAGAGAAGATCTCCACCCGCATCACCAACGAGGTTAAGGACGTCAACCGCGTGGTCTTGGATTGCACCTCCAAGCCACCGGGAACCATCGAGTGGGAGTAAAAACCACAAAACGGCATGCGTAGAAGGCGCTCAGTGCTTGAGCGCCTTTTCGCATGCCTGCGGCTAGTTACGGGGTGTCACCGGTGGCCGCCAGACGATGCGACCGCCCACTCTTTCTAGCCGCCCGCGCCGGGGCGGGGCATTGGGATCGTCGTCGTTGATGCCGTTGTGGTAAGCACAGCACACGACGAGGTTGTTCATATTGGTCTCCCCACCGCGGCTCCAGGCCGTGAGGTGGTGGACCTGGGATAAATCGGCCGGCTGATTGCATCCGGGCCAGGCGCAGCGCGGATTTTCCGCGGCCGCCATCATCCTCTGCTTATCGGTGGCCACGCGCGCCGTGCGGTAGAGGTTGACCGGCCCCTCCACCGGATGTACGAGGGTGACATAGCCCGTTTCACCGTCACCGCTGCCGCTGAGGCCGGGGGCGGAATAGCCGGCATCGTTAAGCACGCGGCGCAGGTACTCGGTTCCGGACATGGTCGCGCCATTGGTGAGATCGAGCTGCACGTCGTCGCCGTGGCCATCGCGAATGCGAATGAATTTCTCCAGCGGCACGACGGCGTTGGTGACCACCGTGGAACGCGCGGCGCTGCCTGTACCGAAGAAGATATCTTCCACCGCCTGCAGCGGCTTTTTATCGGCGGCCGTAATCGCGCCCTGCAGATCCGCAATGAAGCGGGAGGTACCCGTAATGGCGAGCGTCCAGTAGTCATTGGGGCGCCGATAGGTGCGCACGCCGGGGCTGACCGTGGACTTTTTCATCTCGCGCACCCGGCGCCGGGCGTGTTTGATAATGGCGCTCATCTCCGCGGACATCGCACAGCATTCCGCGCGCAGCTCCCACGCCTGCTTCTTGCTGGGCGCGCGATTAACCACGCGCTCGATGCCGGCGAGGAGGGCAATGGGGTGGGCGTTGGTGCGGGCATCGGCAATGGCGCGGCGCTGCATCCGGCTAAAGGCGGTGCGGCCGTAGTAGCTTTCGCACAAAAGGAGCAGGTCGGCGGCGATGGTATCGGGCGCGCCGCGCTCCATGAGCTCAGACCCAGATAGACCGCGGCACGCGGCGATGATATCCATGCCGGGCGCGAGGGCGGTGAGGTAGGTCTCGAGTGCGTTCATGCCGCCTACGCTAGGGCGGTAGCAGCCCGCGCTCAATTGCTAGGGCAACCGCAAGGGCACAAACTGTGGATAACCCGGATCCGCAGCGCGAAAACTCGGGGAAATCCTGTGGATAAGTCCCCGCAGTGTCGCATGGATTAGACGAAGGCCAGCCGGCGCGTGCCATCCACGTGGGGGAAGGCGATAAAACTTATACATGAGACCGCAACCCACACCAGCGCCGAGCCCCACGCGGGCAGGCCTAGGATGGGCGCGAGCATGATGAGGAGCCATAGAATCATCAGCGGGACTAGCTGCGCGATGGTGGGGATGAGATCGGCATCGTGCCGGTCGGCATAGGATCGCATCTCGCGGCGGTAGGGGTGGGCAAAGACCAAGACGAAGGCCGCCACGAGGCAGACCGCGGCCCCAGATAGGGTGGCGAAGAAATGGGTGCGGGTGGTCAGCAGCGCGACGGTGGCGCCGAGCAGGATGGAGGATCCGAGGCGCACCCACGGCGGGGTGGGGATGGGGGTTGGATTCTCGCGCATAGCACCGTAGGCCTCGTTCAGGTTCATGCGCTTAAGGCTACCATTCGAACATACAGTTGCATGTGTCCGGTTGGGGGTTCATACTGTATGGGTGAGTCAAACGAACGTTCGCCTGGAAAAAGCGGTGGCAGGGTTGGATAGGCCCGACCGCGTTGCGGTGCTGCGCGCCCGCATGCAGGCGATGGAGCAGGAGGATGAAGACGAGCTGGTAGACACCCTTCCCCAGCTGGCGCGGCTACTTCCCGCAGGTGGGCTCGCCCGGCGGAAGGTGGTCTCGTGCGCGGAATGTCCCGCGCTCGTGGTGGAGCTTATCTGCCATCTTACGGCCCGCGGGGGCCATGTGGGGATAGTGGGGTGGCCGGATCTTTCTCTCGCACAGGTTGCCGAAATAGGGCAGCTCAATAACGTGGTCACCGTCCCCGATCCGGGCCTGGAGTCATGGGCAGTAACCAGCGTGCTGGCAGAGGGCATGGACCTTATTATCCACCATGGCCCGCCCGGCGAGCTGAGCCCGGCCAAGGCGCGGCCGGTGTGGGCGAAGATCCGCGGCGGGCAGGCCGCGGTGCTGACCGTGGGTGCGCGGCTGCCGGGCACCGCGGTGCGCATTGGGGCGGAGGTGAGTACGTATCGGGGCATCGGCAAGGGCAGCGGGCGCATCCGCGGCGTGGATATCGATCTTGCGGTGGACTCGAAAAAGGGCACGGCGCGCGGCAGTCTCACCATGGGCGAAGCCCGCAGGTTGGAGGCCGTATGAGGGTGGCTGCGGTGTGGTTTCCGGATTGGCCCATTCAGGCGGTTGCGCAGGCGGGGCCGGTGCTGGTTGCGCGCAATCATGCGGTGCTGGTCTGCGATAGCGCGGCGCGCCGGGCCGGCATTCGGCGCGGGATGCGCCTGCGCCAGGCCCAAGCGATTTGCCCTGAGGTAAAGGTGATGGAGGCGAACCCGGATAGGGACGGCGCGGCCTTCGCGGAGATTGCGGCGGGCTTGGATGCCGTGGCCTCGTCCGTAGAGGTGCTGCGGCCCGGCCTGGCCATCGTGGATGCGGGGGCGGCGCTGCGCTACCACGGGCCGGAGGCGTTGGAGATGCTTGCCGATGCCACCGCGCACGCCGGTTTTGATTCCACCCTTGGTGTGGCAGACGAGATTGCCACGGCCATCATCGCGGCTCGGCACCGCGGGGTAGGCGCGGTGGTGCCGGAGGGAGAGTCGCGGGATTTCTTGGCTGCCCAGCCCGTGAGTGTTTTAGCCGCGGAGGCCGCGCTGGGGTTTTCTGCGGAGTTTGTGGCCCAGCTGCAGAAATTGGGCGTGCGCCGGCTGGGTGATGTGGCGGCGCTGCCGTTTAAGCAGGTGGTTACCCGGTTTGGGCAGCAGGGAAAACGCGCGCATGAGGTGGCGCACGCGCGGGCGGACCAGCGCGTGTCCCCGGAAATGGCGCGGCCTGATCTGTCCGTGAGCAGCGAGCAATCCATCGAGCGCGTGGATGCGGCGGCATTCGTGGCTCGGCACTTGGCCGCGCAGCTGCACGTGCGGTTGGCGGAAGCGGAAGTGGTGTGCGTGCGCCTGCGCGTGGTGGCGGAGCTGGCCACTGGTGAAACTGTGGCCCGGGTATGGCGCACGCACGAGGCGTTGACGGAGCAAGCGACCGCGAACCGGGTGCGCTGGCAGCTGGATGGGTGGCTTACGGCGGCGCGTTCGAGCGGCAAGGACGGTGCCGCGATCGTGCGGCTGGTGCTCGAGCCTGTGGAGGTAGCTAGGCCGCAGGCCGATGGCCTATGGGGCGGGGATGCCTCACAGGAACAAGTCAAGCGGGTAATTTCGCGCGTGCAATCGCAGTTGGGCATAGATCGCGTCTTGCAGCCGCGGGCCGCCGGTGGCCGCGGGGTGGCCGAGCGTATCGAGTACGTTCCCTATGGGGAGCAGCGCGATGCCACGCCGCAAGGCAGCTGGCCGGGCAGGCTCCCCGCGCCGCTTCCCGCGCGCCTAGGCGGTGGGCCGAACCACCCGGCCGCGCGCATTCGGCTTATCGATGCCGCCGCGCGGGACGTCATCGTCACCGCCGAGGCCCTCCTATCCTCTGTACCCGTGGCGCTCGGGTGGGGCGCACACCGCTACCGCGTCATCGGCTGGGCTGGCCCGTGGCCGGTGGATACGCAGTGGTGGACCGAAAAGCCGCAGCACGCGGCGCGGCTACAAATTGTGGGCCAGGCTGAGCGGGAGCAACGCCAGCGCGCCTGGCTCTTGGTGTGGTCAGAGGGGCGCTGGCGCGTGGAGGCGACGTATTAGGAGCGAATATCTACCACGAGGCGCGTGGGATTTTCTAGTACCTGTACGGAATAAGGCTTGCGCTGGTTCATGCCGATGACAAACTGACTGCGCCCCTCATAGGTGCGGCCGTTGACCACTTGGGTAATAACGCCACCGGCAGGTGCCTCGACGATGCCGATGCGCGGCTCGTCGATGCCCGCCTCAAACGGATAGACAACGCCGTCGATATTGACATTGAGCGCGGTATCGCCGGCATAGTTGATGGGCTGGCCGGAGCCTTGCTGCTTGGGATTATCGGCATAATCCACGAACCAGCCCGGGGAGCCTTCGCCCTCAAGCTCGAAGACGGCGCGCTCGAAACCATCGTGCTGGCCCACGCGCACCTTGGTCACCACGAGTTCTGAGGGGGCCTCAGGGCGCAGCGTTTTCATGCTCATATCCGCCTCACCCAGAGGGTTGATGTGCGAGTTTCCCACAGAGGCCGCCATGGTGGTGTCATCCGCTGATTCGGTGCTGCAGCCGGTGAGGAAGGCTGCGGCGGCAAGCAGGAGCGAGAGGCGGGCTTTATACATGACCACTAGAGTATAATTTCTAGTAATTACTGCCTATCGTTGGGGGCAGATCTTGACCGAATTGTTGCCAAATATGTGAGCTGAGTTGCAGACAGGTTAGGCTAGGGTACATGACCGATTTCTGTTCAGATTACCAGGTGGAACCGCTGCCCGGCACGGCGAAAAAAGAGTCCGTGTTTGTCCTCTTTGAGTGGCCCGGCGGCTGGTCGCGCGATGTGCTTGATGGCGATACTTTTGGCCCGGAGCTCACGGCCCAGCTGAAGGAAAAGCTCAACGGTCAGGCCGGGCTGCAATTGATTCGTCGCCCCGGCCGCGATGGCCGCCAAATCGGCACCATGCACCGGTGCTACCTGGTGTGGGCCGAGCAGGGCGTGATGGAATTGATCCTTTTGACCGGCCCGGAAAAGATCCTGGATTTGGATCTCACCGCGCCAGGCCGCAACGGGGGAGGAACCCTCGATACGCCGCTGGTTTTGGTGTGCACCCATGCTAAGCGCGATAAGTGCTGCGCCGTGAAGGGCCGGCCGCTCGCCGCGGAGCTGGTGGAGGATTACCCGGATATGGTGTGGGAAACCTCGCACACGAAGGGGCACCGCTTCGCGCCCTCGGTCATGCTCATGCCCTGGGCCTATTCCTTTGGCCGGATGAATAAAGAAGCCGCCGCGCAGATGATTGCGGCGGCGGCGCAAGGAAAGTATTTCTACCCGGTCAATCGCGGGCGCGGCATCTTCGGCCCGCGCGGCCAGGTGGCGGAGTTGGCGGTAGCGCGCGAGCTTATCGATGACTCCGAGGACCTCTACTACGGCCAGCTCCACGCAGAGGACGAAAAACAGGGCCCCGTGGTCACGCATGCCGATGGCCGGCGGTGGAGCGTGACGCTCGAGCAGCGCGCCGTGGAAGGAGTGGTCTCTTCCTGCGGCGACGCGCCCAAGACCGGCAAGGCGCTTGTAGCCACGGGCGTGGAGCTTATTAGCGGCGCATAACCTTGGAGGAGAGCCAGTTGCCGAAGAACTGCGCGGCCTGCACCAGCACGATGATGATAAGCGTGGCCACGACGGTGACTTCCCACTCGAAGGCGCGGTAGCCGTAGACGATGGCGAAGTCACCCAGTCCGCCGCCGCCGACGTAGCCGGCCATGGCGGACATATCCACGATGGCGATAAACAGGAAGGTATAGCCCAGAATCAGCGGGCCGAGGGCCTCCGGAATGATTACGGAGGTAATGATCTTCCACGGTGAAGCGCCCATGGCGCGGGCGGCCTCGATAACGCCTGGGTCGATGGCCACGAGGTTTTGTTCCACCACGCGCGCTACGGAGAACGTGGCGGCGATGACCATCACGAAGGTGGCCGGCTCGCGGCCGATGGACCCGCCCATCACGGCGACGGTGAGCGGCTGCGCAAACGCCAGCAAAATAATAAACGGGATGGGACGAACGAAGTTCACCAGCAGGTTGACCACCAGGTAGACGGCCTTATTCTGCAGGATGCCGCCCGGGCGGGCGGTATAGAGCAAGATGCCGAGCCCTAGGCCCAGAATGCCGGCGACGACGAGGGTGGTCGAGACCATGATGAGGGTGTCGACGATGGCATCGACAAGCGATCCGCCCAAGCGGTCCCAGTCGGCGGCGGCGAGATAGTTGACGTTCATCGTTCAATCTCCTCAATTTGAGTGGTGGCAGATAGGGCGCGGTAGAACTCTTCGATGGCGGCGTCGTCGCCGCTCAAGCGCACGGTGAGCTTGCCAAAGGAGTGCTGCTGCAAGGTGGTAATACCGCCGTGGACGACGGCGATGGATACGCCCGCATCCTTCAGCTTGGCGGCGGCGCCGAAAAAGCCGGATTCCTCGGTCAGGTTGATGGTAAACAGGCGGCCTTCGTGGGCAAGCAGGTCATCGGTTTCCACCACGTCGGGCTCATTGCGCAACGAGGTGGCGACGAACTTGGCGGCCACGGCGGTCTGGGGATTGGAAAAGACCTGGTAGACGCTGCCTTGCTCCACGACGTGGCCATTTTCCATCACCGCAACCTTATCCGCGATGGAGCGCACGACCTCCATTTCGTGGGTGATGACCACGATGGTGATGCCGAGCTCCTTATTCACCCGGCGCAGCAGGTCGAGGACCTCCTGCGTGGTGGTGGGGTCGAGGGCGGACGTGGCTTCGTCGGCAAGCAGCAGCGACGGATTCGTGGCCAAGGCGCGCGCGATGCCCACGCGCTGCTTCTGGCCGCCGGAAAGCTGCTCCGGGTAGCTTTTTCCCTTATCTCCCAGTCCAACGAAATCCAGCAGCTCCTGCACGCGCTGTTGGCGCTCGCGCTTGCCGATGCCCTGCAGCTGCAGCGGGTACTCAATATTGCCCGCCGCAGTGCGGGAGTTCATGAGGTTAAACTGCTGGAAGATCATGCCGATATTGCGGCGGATGCCGCGCAGCTTCTTTTCGGACATGCCGACGATATTTTGGCCATCGAGCAGCAATTCGCCGGAGGTGGGCGTGTCCAGGCCGTTGATCATGCGGACCAGGGTGGATTTGCCGGCGCCGGAGTAGCCGATGATGCCGATGATTTCGCCGGAATCGACGGTCAAGGAGACATCGTCAAGAGCTTTGACCTCGGCCTTTTTCTGCTGGAAGACCTTGGTGATATTGCGGAACTCGATGCGAGTGCCGTTCTGGGTGGAATCTGCCACGGGTTGCGTCCTTAGCGGGGAAGTGCCAAACCCCGCCGGGGTGAAAACCGGCGGGGTAGAAGGCAAGGGTGATTAGTCCAAATCTGCTTCGAGCTTGTCCAGGATTTCCTGGAGTTCTTCTGGGGTGCGCTCGACCTCGACGGAGGTGCCTGCGGAGTCCTCGTCGACGCCCTTTTGTACCGCATCGGAGTGCCAGAGCTCGGCGAGCTTCTTGATGTCCTCGTTATCGGCGTCTTCCTCGCGAACGGCGAAGACGTTGATATAAGGCTCTGCCTCTTCGGAGTTCGGGTCATCCTGGAAGACGGCGGTGGCCGGGTCGATGCCGGCGCGCTCCAGGAAGGAGTTATTGATAATCGCCGGGGTGCCCTCGCCGTGTGCGGATGGGGTCTGGGCGGCATCGACCGGCACGACCTTGACCTTGGACTTCTTCTCATCGATGTCCAGCGGGGTCGGGGTGATAAGCCCGTCCTTCTTCAAGGTGATAAGGCCAGCCTGGACCAGCACGTTGATGGCGCGGCCCTGGTTGGTGGAGTCATTCGGGATGGCAACTTCTTCGCCCTCGATGCCGTCGAGAGAGTCGTGGCCCTTCCAGAACAGCGCCAGCGGCACGATTTCGGTGGCAACGATGGGCACCAGGTTGGTGCCGTTGCCGTGGTTGTACTCGGCCAGAAACTTCAGGTGCTGGAAGTTATTGGTATCCAGCTCGCCCTGGTTCAGGGCCTGGTTCGGGGTGTTGTAATCCGAGAAGGACTTGATGTCGATGTCGTAGCCGGCGTCCTTGGCTTCTTGCTCAAAGGCAACCCAGGCCTGCTTTGCATCATCGGTGGTGCCAACGGCGATGGTCTTGTCATCATCTGCGTCGGAGGAGCAGGCCACGAGGCTAGTGGCGGCGACGGTAACGGCGGCGGTAGTGGCCGCTGCGCGACGAATCTGCATGAGGTCCCCTTACATGTAGGAGTTTAAATAAATTGACCGTTTAGCAATCTAGCAATAAGCGAACCGCTTTGTCTATTGAACACGTCTCATCGCGCCGGGTTGTATAGAACACTGATTCGACACTACCCTGTGAAGGGTGAAATTTAATGGTGGAAAGGCGCTACCGTGGTCGCGTTTAGAAAGGATACTATCCGGCAAGGATACCGCCGCGCCCGCCGCCGTACATCACCTTGGCGGCGGCGATGACCCCGTCCAGCGCGGGCGCTCCGCTGTGCCCTTTGCGGAGCTACATGCGGTAAGTTCCTATAGTTTTCTCGATGGCGCCGCCGAGCCGGAAGAGCTGGTCGCCCGCGCCCTAGAGCTTGGCCTCGAGGGGTTGGCCGTCGTGGATCGGGATGGCTTCTACGGCCTGATGAAATTTGCGGAAGCCGCAGCTAAAGCGGGCCTTCCGGCCATGTATGGCGCGGAGCTTTCCCTCGCTGAGGCCCCAGTGACCGTGCTGGCGCGCACGCCGGAAGGCTATCGTCGCCTCTCGCGCCTTATTGCCCGCGCGCGGATGGACGCCGGCGAGAAGGGGAGTGTCGCGTACCCGCCCCTAGATGCCGTGGCGCGCGAGCTGGAGGAAGAGTGCTTTTTCCTGCTGGGGTGGGAGGCTATACAAAAAATCGATCACGTTCTCGAAAGAATAAAAATAGACAGCATAGTTCTCGAATATGCGTGCACAATGTCTCCCGAAGATGCGGATCACCACAGTTTCCTGGATAAGTACAATAATCTCCGCGCCATAGCAACCGCTCGACCTGCGGCAGCAACGCGCGACCAGGTACGGCTCGCCGCCGCCAAACGCGCCTTGGCGCACCGCCAATCCCTAGAGGAAGCCGCACCGGATGCCCACCCGATGGGCGCAGGCTGGATGCGCTCCGGCGAGCAGATGGCCCAGTTGCTTCCCGGCCGGCCCGAGCTTATCGCCGAAACCGTGCGCCTTGCCCGCGAGTGCTCCTTTACCTGGGGTGCCCTCGCGCCCAACCTGCCGGACTTTGTCGTCCCAGAGGGGCACACCGAGATGAGCTGGCTCGAACACGAGGTGTGGCGGCGCGGTAAAAAGCGCTACGCCTCGCGCCCGCCCGAAATACAGGCCAAGGCGAAAAAGCAGATGCGGCACGAGCTGGGCATCATCAAGCAGCTGGGCTTTCCGGGCTACTTCCTCATCGTCTGCGACCTGGTGGATTTTTGCCGCCAGGAAAATATCCTCTGCCAGGGGCGCGGCTCGGCGGCCAATTCCGCCGTCTGTTTCGCGCTGGGCATTACCAACGCCGAGCCCATTTCGGCGCAGCTGCTCTTCGAGCGCTTCCTGTCGCCGGATCGCGATGGCCCGCCCGATATCGACATCGACATCGAATCTGGACGGCGCGAGGAGGTCATCCAGTACGTCTATCGCACCCACGGCCGCGACCGCGCAGCACAGGTTGCCAACGTCATTACCTACCGCCGCAAGGGGGCTACCCGCGACGCCGCCCGCGCGCTGGGCTACCCGCAGGGCTCGGCCGATGCGTGGTCAAAGGGCATAGCTGAGCCGCCTGCCGATGTCTCCTTACTCGCCGAGCAATTCCTCGACCAGCCGCGCCACCTCGGCATCCACTCCGGCGGCATGGTTTTATGTGACCGGCCGATCGCGGACGTGGTGCCGATGGAATGGGCCCGAATGGAAGGCCGCTCCGTGCTGCAATGGGATAAGGACGATTGCGCCGCCGCCGGGCTGGTGAAATTCGATCTGCTGGGCCTCGGCATGCTGGAGGCGCTGCACCACATGATCGATGCCGTGCGCGCCACCACCGGTCGCAAGGTGCGCCTGTGGGAGCTCGACTTGGCCGAACCCGCGGTCTATGACATGCTTTGCCGCGCCGATGCCGTCGGCGTCTTCCAAGTGGAGTCCCGCGCGCAGCTGGCCACGCTGCCGCGGCTCAAACCGCGCTGCTTCTTCGACCTCGTGGTGGAGGTCGCGCTCATCCGCCCCGGCCCCATCCAGGGCGGTTCCGT
Organism: Corynebacterium sp. ACRPS; assembly: GCF_022346005.1. GTDB lineage: Bacteria > Actinomycetota > Actinomycetes > Mycobacteriales > Mycobacteriaceae > Corynebacterium. The sequence goes on along the minus strand of NZ_JAKRMY010000006.1, from coordinate 15,755 downwards.
GCACCCCTACCTGCGCCGGCGCGATGGCCTCGAGCCCGTGACCTATGACCACCCGGTGCTGGAGAAATCGCTGGGTAAGACCCTGGGGATCCCGCTCTTTCAAGAGCAGCTGATGCAGATTGCGGTGGATGCCGCCGGTTTTACCGGCGCCGAGGCCGATGACCTGCGCCGCGCCATGGGCTCGAAGCGCTCGCCGGCCAAGATGGCCGCGCTGCGCAGCCGCTTTTTCGAGGGACTGCGCGCCACCAACGGCATCGATGGCGAGGTCGCGGAGAAGCTCTGGGCCAAGATCACCGCCTTTGCCGCCTACGGTTTCCCGGAATCGCACTCGCAGTCCTTCGCCTCGCTGGTGTATTTCTCCGCGTGGTTCAAACATCACTACCCGGCGGAGTTCTGCGTGGGCTTGCTGCGCGCGCAGCCCATGGGCTTTTATTCGCCGCAGTCGCTCATTCAGGACGCCCGGCGTCACGGCGTGCGCGTGCTGCCAGTGAGTATCAACGACTCCGGCGCGCAGGCCAGGGCGCTGCCCACCGGCGAGATCCGGTTGGGCCTCAACCTCATCAAGGGGCTGGGGGATAAGGCCGCCGAGCGCGTGGAGGCCGCCGCGCCCTTTAGCGGCGTCTCCGATCTGTCGCGCCGGGCGGATCTCAGCGTGGAGCAGGTGGAGGCGCTGGCCACGGCGGGGGCGCTGGAGTGCTTGGGGTTGGAGCGTCGCCAAGCGCTTTGGCAGGCTGGCGTCGCCGCCACCGAGCGCGAGGGCATGTTGCCGGGCACCTCCGCGCTCGCCTCGCCGCACCTGCCCGGCATGTCGGCCTTCGAGCTAATGGCTACCGATGTCGCCGCCACCGGCGTCACCCACGATAAGCAGCCTATGGAGTTAGTCAGGGCCGCGCTTGGCGATGTCCTGCCTTCCTCCCACCTTCCCCACGTCCCCGATGGCACACGCGTACGCATCGCCGGCATCATTACGCACCGCCAGCGCCCGCGCACCGCCTCCGGCCTGACCTTTTTGGGCGTGGAGGATGAAACCGGCCTGATGAATGTCATGGTCTCGCCCGGGCTGTGGTCCCGGCAGAAGGTGCTCGCCCGCACCGCCCGCGCCCTTATCATCCGCGGCATCGTGCAAAATGCCACCGGCGCGGTAAGCGTGGTTGCAGACAAGCTTGAGCCGCTGGATTTTGGCGATTTCCTCTCCCGCGGCTCCCGCGATTTCCGCTAGTTTCCTGCGCTGCGACCCGCTCCGCACCGAAGATTTGCAGCCCAAATGCGGTGGACAGGCCGAGGAAAAGCTCGCCGGGCAGGACTAGGCGCTTGCGGTGAGCTAGTTAGCCATTAGGAGTTCTTCCTATAGATTTCGGTGGACATCGGGGAAAGCTCCTGGCGGGAAAAGATAGCCTCCACGGGGAGGTCAAAGACCTCGCAGACGCGGAAGGCTAGGTCCAGGCTGGGGGAGTGGTCCCCGCGCTCGAGGGCGCCGACGGTCTGCGGGTTGACGTTGATGGCCTCAGCCAGCTGGGCGCGCGACATGTCCCGCTCGGCGCGCAGCACACGTACCCAGGTTATAGATGGGTGCGGAGGGCTTTTTCTTTGGAGATATGGGTCAGAATATTGCATAAACCCAAAGTAAAGACAAGGTTTTCTATTCCACTTCGAAAATATCGCCCGGCTGGCAGTCCAGCGCCGCACACAGTGCCGCAAGGGTGTTAAAGCGCACGGCCTTGGCGCGATTATTCTTCAGGACGGACAGGTTAACTGGGGTGATGCCCACCTCTTTGGCGAGCGCCGCTCCGGTAATACCGCGCTCCTCCATTATCCGGTCGAGGTGGCAGATCACCTGGGGTTCTTGCCCCTCAGACAAGGCCTTCAACCTCCTCTTCGAGCTTGCTGCCGCGCTTGATGGCAACTGAGAAGAGCTGGAGGGTGCAGACAAAAAGGTAGGGCAGCGCAAGCTCGCCTAATGAGGATCCGCTCTGGTTGGCCCACCAGTCAATTTCGAGCTGCGAGGAAGCCCAGTTATTGCCCATCCCTTCGAGTGGGAAGCGTCCGATAAACCAGACGAAAATCCCAAAGGTCATTCCATTAAGGAAGCGGATATTTTTCGTATTGAAAACCTGCCCACGAAGCATTGGTTTGACCAAGCGGTAGGCAAAGAACGCGATAATCAAGATTCCTGCAATCTTGACGACGAGCCCCGCAGTGAGCATCCAGAATGGCCCGCCGTCGAGGTTGTGCTTGCTAAGGCCTTCCGGGATGGCCGCACTCAGTGTGGTGGAAAAGCGTCCGGTGACAAGGTCGCGAAGGTAGGTGGGGCCGAGGATGACAATGGTGAACAGGCAGAAGGCGGCCGCCGCGTTAATTTCGCGGCGCTCAGCTTGAGAGGTGGCCTGTGGGGTGGTCGTGACAATCCTTTCCGTCGACTCCTTATCGACTTTCGATGTTGTCGTAATTCGATAATATCGATTAACGATAAGTTGCGCAAGAGTGCGGGCTCGATTGCTACTGTCAATAGCTATGAGCGAAGAAATGAACCCCGTCTCGCCGCGTTTGGTTAAGGTGCGCTACATCCGCCACCTGGGCTGGACGATTATCTTCGCCGCGGCGGCCGCAGCGGCAGGGTACTGGTGGACCCCGTGGTTCTACTGGGCGGCGGGGCTCTTCGCCGTCCTCTTTTTCTGGCTGCTTTGGCTCATCCCCGCCCAGGTGCGCCGGATGGGCTGGTGCGAAACCGACGATGAGCTGCTCATTACGCGCGGCAAGCTGTGGCATTCTTTCACCGTCGTGCCCTACGGCCGCATCCAGTTCGTGGACGTGACCGCCGGCCCCCTCGAGCGCGCCTTCGGGCTCAAGGAGCTGCAGCTGCACACCGCCTCCGCAACCACGGACGCCACGGTGAAGGGTTTGGAAGCCCCGCTTGCCGATGCCCTCCGCACCCGCCTCACCCACCACGCCCGCGAACGGATGAGCGGGCTATGAAGTACCACCGCGTCCACCGCTTGACCCCGTTGCTGCGGCTGTGGTCGGTCATCCTGGCCGTCATCGCAGCATTTGCCTTAAACGTCAATATGGAGGCGCTGCGCGGAATCTTTGCCTTCGTTACCGGGGAACACAGTGCGGCAGACCTGCGCGATATTGGCCTCGCGCTGGCCGGGTTCATCGCAGTGTGCGCGGTGGTCTGGCTCGTCTCTGGCGTGTGGTGGCGCCAGATGGGCTACCAGCTGGGCGAGGAGGAACTCACCTTGCGCCGCGGGGTTATTTCGAAGCAGCAGCGCACGGCACGCTATGACCGCACGCAGGCTGTAGACGTCGTCGAGCCCGTTATCGCCCGCCTCTTTCGGCTCGCGGCCGTGCGCGTGGAAACGGCCGGCGGGCAGTCGTCTGCCATCGAAATCGCCTTCCTGACAAAGCGCGATGCCGAGGCCCTGCGCGCCGAAATCCTCTCCCGAGTCCACGGTGAGCCGCGAGAGCAGCCAGTTGAAGAGCGGCCAGCTGAGGAACAGCTGGCCGAGGGGGAAGACAACGTCCTCATCCCCGAAATCCCCATCGCGCGTTCCCTGGCCGCGGCCGCCTTGCACGCGTCCACGATCGTCCTGCTTGCGGCCCTCATCTTCCTCGTGGTCACGCCGATGTCCCTGACCATCACGCTGCCCATCCTTTTGGCTACTGTCCCGCGCGCCTGGAACGTGATTGACTCCTCGTGGCGCTACACCGCCAGCCTTGATGATGACGTGCTCAATATCACCTACGGCCTTGCCGATCGCCGCCGCCAAAACATCCGCCTCGAGCGCATCCACGCCGTCCAGGTCACCCAGCCGTTCCTGTGGCGGCCCTTCGGCTGGTACGAAACGCGCGTGTCGGTCGCCGGCTACGGTGGCACGGCCAGCGGCGAGGGATCGGGGTCGACGCGGATCGTGCCCGTCGGCAAGCGCGAGCAAGCCCGGCAATTCCTGCCCGCCGATGCCGCCCCGACCTACGCCTCGCCCGCGCGCGCCAAATGGGTCTCGCCCATCGATTACCGGCAGCAAACCGTCGCGCTGGCCGGCGACTACGTCATCGTGCGCGCCGGCCGCTTCAACCGCCGCGTCCAGGCCATCGAGCTGCGCCACATTCAGGAGCTCACCCTGCGCCGCGGCCCGATTTCCCAGCTATTCGGCCTGGCCACGGTGGAGCTCGACCTCGTGCAGGGGCCCGTCAAGATGGCGGCGCGCAACCTCGCGCTTGCCGATGCCCACGCCCTCCTCAACCGCCTGCGCTCCCGCGACCTGCCAGAACTTACACCGCTCCCTTAAACCCCAGCTGGCGCCAGGCCTCAAAGACCGCGGTTGATGCGGAGTTGGAGAGGTTCATCGAGCGCCTAGCCGGGACCATCGGAATGCGCACCTGATCGGTGATGCGCGGATGGTTGACATGCTCATCTGGCAGGCCTGTCGGCTCCGTGCCGAAGAGCAGCACGTCGCCATCCTGGTAGTCGACCTCCGTAAACCACTTATCCGTATGCGTGGTAAACGCGAAAACGCGCGCGCCGGGCAGCGCCTCCATGCACGCGTCGAAATCCTTATGAATCTGCACATCCGCCAGGTCGTGATAGTCCAGCCCGGCGCGCTTCAAGTGCTTATCGTCAAAGTTAAATCCCAGTGGCTCAATCAGGTGCAGGCTCGCGCCCGTTACCGCCGCGGTGCGAATGGCATTGCCGGTATTGGTGGGAATGACGGGATTATCAAAGACGATGTGCAGCTGGCTCATGCCTTCAGTCTAGGATGGGGGCTATGAGCGCTACCAAACTAGATGGCACCTTGTACCGTGACGAGATTTTTGCGGACCTCGCCGAGCGCGTGGCCGCCTTGAAGGATAAGGGGATAACCCCTGGCCTGGCCACCGTTCTGGTGGGCGAGGACCCAGGCTCCCAGTCCTATGTAAAGATGAAGCACCGCGATTGCGAAAAGCTGGGCATCAACTCCATTCGCAAGGACCTGCCGGCGGATATTTCGCAGGAAGAGCTTGAGGCGGTTATCGATGAGCTCAATGCCGATGACGCCTGCACTGGCTACATCGTCCAGCTCCCGCTGCCCAAGCACCTGGATGAAAACGCCATCCTCGAGCGCATCGATCCCGAAAAGGACGCCGATGGCCTCCACCCGGTCAACCTGGGCAAGCTCGTGCTCAATGAGGAGGCCCCGCTGCCGTGCACCCCGAATGGCTGCTTGCACCTGCTGCGCCGCTTCGGCGTGGAGCTGAACGGCGCCAAGACCGTCGTCATCGGCCGCGGCGTGACCGTCGGCCGCCCCATTGGCCTGATGCTCACCCGTCGCAGCGAGAACTCCACCGTTACCCTGTGCCACACCGGCACGAAGGATCTCGCCGCCGAAACTCGCGATGCCGATATCGTCATCGCCGCCGCCGGCCAGCCACACATGCTCACCGCGGACATGATTAAGGAAGGCGCCGCGCTTCTCGATGTCGGCGTGTCCCGCGTCGACGGCAAGCTCACCGGTGATATCGCCCCCGATTGCTGGGATAAGGCCGGGTACGTCTCGCCCAACCCAGGCGGCGTCGGACCGCTCACGCGCGCCTTTTTGGTACGCAACATCGTTGAGCGCGCGGAAAAACTGGCGTGAATTTAGACAATCCCCACGACGCGCACCTGACACCGTCCCCGCTGCCCGCCTCCGTGCAGTGGGTGGCCATCGGGCTCTTCATCGCCGGGGTGGCCCTGTCCGGCGGCTACGCCATTTTCGAGTATTGGCGCAGGGCCACCTTTTTGCTCGGGCTTGCGCTGCTGTGGCTGACGGTGGTGCGCCTGACGTGCGATTCGAGCCGCGTCGGCGTGCTGGCGGTGCGCTCGCGCCGCTTCGATGCCACGTTTACAGGCGTCATCGGCGCGCTGATGGCCTTTCTCGCCTACTCCGTGGACGCGCTGGGCAGCTAGTTATCCACAGGTGATTGTTTCAGTATCACCAATCTGCGGCGTGTCGCGTGGTTATCCACAGCCGCAGCACTCTTGGCCTCGCGCCCGCCGCTACCTGCGGTTTAGGCTCGGGGCCATGATTTCGGATTACCTCGCAGCGATAAACTCCCCGATGGCGCTCATCGGGGAGTGCGCCGGGCTATCCGAAGCCGAATTGGTAGACCGCGGTTTCAGCGATAAAGAGGCCGCGGAATTCGCGCGCTTGGCGGATACGTATTTTGGTAGGACATCGTTTAGCGCCAAGCAGCGCGCCGCCCGCAAAACCGCGCTCCCGCTCGATGCGCTGAAAATCATTGAGGTGCACGCGCAGAAGCTGAAGACCCAGCGCGCGGCGTGGGCCCTGCGCGAGGAGCTGTGCCGGCTCAACGTTTCTACCAGCGAGATAGAAAAGCGCGCCCGCCGCCGCGTCAAGGAGGAACGCACCCAGAAGCGCGCGGAGGGCGTCCGGCTCACCCGCCGCACCGATGACCTGTGGACGCTGACCATCACCGCGGAATCGGACTTGGTGGCCGAGATTAATAACCACGTCTCCACCGTGGACGATGCGCGCCGGGTCTTTGCAGAGGGCGCGGCTACCTCCACCATCACCACCAACGTGGTCCTAACCCTGGATGACATGGTGAAGGTCACCCACGGCGAGGACGAGGTCACCCTGCAGCTGACCAACGGCGCCACCATCACCGGTGCGCAGCTAGCGGAGCGCGCGCTTGCCGATGCCGGCCTCATCACCCTCATCCACCCCGTCACCGGTCCCGTGAACCTGTACCACACGCGCCGGCTGGCCACCTGGAAGCAGCGGCAGATGGCGATGGCGGAAAATCCGGTGTGCCCGTGGCCCGATTGCCATATTCCGGCCGATGAATGCCAGGTTCACCACCTGCAACCGTGGCTGCTCGGCGGCGAGACCAATGCCGAGAACCTGACCATCGCCTGCAAGTACCACAACTCCGTTAACGACGATGACCCGAATGCCTCGCCCCGTCGTGGGCGCTTAGAGCGCCGCCCGCACGAAGGAATCGTGTGGCGCCCGCCCTGGGCCCGATAAAAACATCGCCGAAGCCAGCGCAGTAAATGCTGCGCCGCTTCGGCGATCCTTCTGTATGCCTTTTGTAAAGAGTCCTGGCTAGCCACACATCGCGCCCCTCGATCCGGACCCCGCCACTGCCTGCCTCGCGCCGCGTCCTGTTCGTGTGCCGGACCACCCGCGACCGTAAACCTGCGCGCCAGATCGATGGCCACCCGTGCGCTGCTCGCCCAGCCACGCCGAACCACCTGTCACTGCAAGCAGCTGTGTCTGGGGCCGAGTGGCCGTGCGCAGGCGGGGACGGCTAGATGGCGTAGTCGATGGTGCTGTCCACGTCCAGCGGGTGCGGTTGGGACAGGGTGAGGAAGTTGCGCAGGATGCGGTCCATCTGGCGCGATTCCGTGAGGAATGCATCGTGGCCAACGGGTGAGACTACCTTCGCCATGGCCAGCAGGTTGCCCAAGTTGCGCGAGAGGTGTTCCTGCTGGTGGTAGGGATAAAGGATGTCCGTGTCAACACCCACGACCATGGTCGGTACCTGCGAGGAACCGAGAGCGCGGTTCAGGCCGCCGCGGCCGCGGCCGATGTCGTGGCGGTTGAGGGCCTCGGTAAGCGTGACGTAGGAACCGGCATCGAAGTGATCCGCCAGCTTCGAGCCCTGGTAATCCAGGTAGGAATTCACAGCGAAGCGCTGGTCGTGCCGGCGGTAGGGCCCCAGCGGTTCTTCGCCGGTTTGGGCTTGGACGCCAAAGCGCTCATCGATTTCCTGCTCGCCGCGATACGTCAAGTGCGCGATGCGCCGCGCCGCCGCCAGGCCCTCGCGGGGACGCTGAGAGGAGGAATAATAGTCGCCGCCGTGCCAGAAGGGATCGCGTTCAATCGCGGAAATCTGCGCCGACTGGATACCAATCTGCCACGCGGAGGCGCGCGCGGAGACGGCAATAACGCACGCGGCATCGACCGCATCCGGGTACATCAGCGTCCATTCCAAGGTGCGCGCTCCACCCATGGAACCACCGATGATCGCATGCACGCGCGTTATCCCCAGCTCTTCTAGCGCCTTTTTCTCCGCGGCCACCAAATCGCGAATGGATAGCGCCGGAAAGCGCGATCCCCAACTGCGGCCATCCGCATGCGGGGAGGAGGGGCCGGTGGAGCCATTGCAGCCGCCGAGTGCGTTCATGGCGATAACGCACCACTTCGTCGTATCCAGCGCCTTGCCTGGGCCAATGAGATCACACCACCACTCGGCCACATCGGCATTGCCGGTCAGCGCGTGTTCCACCAAAATGACGTTATTTCCGCCGTGCGGATCGCCGAGGAAATGGCCGAAGCGGTGGTAGGCGATGTGGGCATCGGAAAGCGTGGCGCCTGCTTCGGTGCGAAAATCGCCGATACTTATACAGCTCATGCCAGTGCTTTAAATCCCAGTTCGAGGTCAGCAATGATGTCGTCGATATCTTCAATGCCCACGGACAAACGGATGGTGGACTGCGCAATACCCGCCGCGGCCAGGGCGGCATCATCGGATTGCGAGTGCGTGGTGGTCGCCGGGTGAACCGCCAGCGAGCGGGTATCGCCGATATTGGCGAGGTTGGAGTGGAGTTTCAGGGCATCGATAAACGCCCATGCTTCCTCGCGCCCGCCGTCAATATCGAAGGACAGCACGGAGCCGGTATAGGAGTAACCCAGCTTCTCCTTAATCTTCTTATACGGCGAGGAATCCAGGCCGGCGTAGTTGACCTTCGTCACCTTGGCGTGGCCTTCCAGGTACTCGGCCACGGCCTGGGCGTTGGCATTGTGCTTGTCGATGCGCAGCCCTACCGTCTCAATGCCATTGAGCGTCAGCCATGCATTGAATGGGGAAATGGCGGCGCCGGTATCGCGCAGCAGGCCGGCGCGGGCCTTGAGTGCAAAGGCGGGGGCGCCGAGGTCGGCGTATTTTAGGCCGTGGTAGGCCTCGTCCGGGGTGACGAAGTAGGGGAATACTGGCTTGCCGTCGCGCTCGACGGTCCAGTCGAAGGAGCCGCCATCGATAATCGCGCCGCCCACCGCGGAACCGTTGCCGGTGTAGAACTTCGTGGTCGAAACCACGACGATGTCCGCACCCAAGTCGAGCGGGCGGGCCAGCGCCGCGGTGGCGATGGTGTTATCCACGATGAGCGGGACCTGGTTAGTGTGGGCCACCTCGGCGATGGCTGGGATGTCGAGGACATCGGCTACCGGGTTGCCAAAGGTCTCGCCGTAAAAGGCCTTGGTATTAGGCTGCACGGCGTCCTGCCAGGACTGAGGATCGTCCGGGTTTTCGACGAGGGTGACGTCGATGCCAAGCCGCTTGAGGGTGACGGTAAAGAGGGTGGAGGTGCCGCCGTAGAGGCGCGGGGAGGTGACGATGTGATCGCCTGCCGAGGCGAGGTTGAAAATGGCCGCGGTCTCTGCGGCCTGGCCGGAGGCAAAGGCCACGGCGGCCACACCGCCTTCAAGGGAGGCCAGGCGCTCTTCCAGCGCATCCTGCGTTGGGTTGGTCAGGCGGGTGTAGATGGGGCCTGCATCGGAGAGGTTAAAGCGGTTGGCCGCGTGCTCGGCGTCATCAAAGACGTACGAGGTAGTTTGGTAAATCGGCACGTTGCGGGAGTTGTGCGCGCCGTCGAGGTTTTGGCCTGCGTGAACGGAGCGGGTAGCGAAGGACCAGTCTGCGTTGGAGTTATCGTATTTCGTCGTCATGCCACGCAAGACTAGACCAAGCGGTATGTAACGTACAGCACCCTGGCGCGAAACCGCAGGGTAGTCGGAGAATAAAAATAGACTAAGCGGTAAATTAATCGCTTGGGCTTAGCCGCTTATAGCCCTGTACTCCGGCTTTGGTGAGCATGGTGTCGAAGGCGGGGCGGCCGACATCGGAAAGCGCGGCGTCATGGATGGGCATCGTGATCGCGGCGCCGCTGCTCGCAGGCTTCGGGAAGCTGCCCAGCCTAACTACTGCGGGTCTTTGGTGTCCTTGCGGCGAAATAGGTACCAGATTCCGAGGATCGCGCCGAAGAGCAGGATTGCCGAGGCGATAAAGACCATGGCGACCACCATCGTGCGGTGCGGATCGTTTAAGAAAATCATGCAGACGATGGCGGCGAGGAAGATCGCGGCGAAGAACGTGATGAGCCAATTGCGCTTGGTGTGCTCTGCGAATGTCATGCATTAATTGTTACGGAAAAACCGGGGGTAAACAAGCTGGGTGGGCATTCTGGGGGCGGAACCCGGCTATATGGTGCACCGATTTTTCCAATAGTGACCGCGTGCGGTCCGTCTAATGAGGGTGAATGGGGGTAGAGGTGCTCCGTTCGACTATTTAACACCGCTTTGCCCGTTCATAATGATGTATGTCGAACTCTCTACAACTGTGAAAGGGACACTTTATGGCCACCACCACGACTGGGGTTGAAGACCGGAAGAAACCGGTCCTCAAGGTGAGCAACGTGTGGGTGCAGGGCATCGCCCTCGTGATGATCTTTGGCTTCTTGGTCATGGGATTCTTGGCGTACCGCACCTATGACGCATCCATGCCGTTGCCGGAAAAGATTGTCTCCGAATCCACGGGCGAAACGGTCCTCACCAAGGACGAAATCACTAACGGCCAGGCGCTGTACCAGGCCCGCGGCCTGCAGCAATACGGCTCCGTGCTGGGGCACGGCGCCTACTTGGGCCCAGACTATACGGCGGAGTACCTGCGCCGCGCCCTCGACCATGCCCGTGAGGAAAACGACGCGAATGGTATGCCCGATTTCGTTGATTCCTCCGCCACTCCCGAAGAAGCCGTGGTAGAAGAATTCCGCACCAACCGCTATGACGAAGAAACGGGCGTACTGGAGTGGACCGATAACCAGATTTCGGCATTCGAGGCCAATAAGGACTACTACGCGCAGTACTTTGGCCCGGATTCCCACAACAGTGGCTTGCCGTCGGACTTTATTACCGATGAGCAAGACATCAATAACCTCGTCGGTTTCTTCGGCTGGACCGCGTGGGCTTCGGCGGCAGAGCGTCCGGGCCAGGACTATTCCTATACCAATAACTGGCCAGCGGAATCGCGCGTGGACAACGGCCCGACCGCGGACCTCGTGGTGTGGTCGGTGCTCTCGCTCATCGCGCTCATCGGCGGTACCGGCCTGATCTTTGCCATTTACGGCCGGTGGTCCAAGTCCATCGGTTGGCATTCGGAAGAAGCGCCGAACCTGGACTTTAAGCAACCGGGCGAGGTCGGGCTGACTAAGTCGCAAAAGGTGGTGGCCTGGTTCGTCCTAGTCATTGCGTTGCTGTTCTTGATTCAGGCGCTGCTGGGTGCGGCCAGCCAGCACTATCGCACGGAGCTAACCGGCTTCTTTGGCATACCGCTGCAAGAAATCCTCCCCTATAACGTCTCGCGCACCTGGCACGTGCAGCTCTCCCTCCTGTGGACCGCCGGCGGGCTCTTGGCAGCCGGTATCTTCCTGGCCTCGTTCGTGGGTAAGAAGGAACCGAAGAAGCAGAATTGGCTCGTATGGTTCCTGCTCGGCGCCATCGCGGTCGTGGTCTTTGGTTCCATGGCCTTTGAATGGCTTTCCACCATGGGCTACATCGAAGAGGGCACGCTCTTTTCTCAGCAGTGGGAGTATCTGGACCTGCCGCGCTTCTTCCAGGTGCTGCTGACCATCGGCATGTTCGTGTGGATTGGCATCATCTACCGCCAGCTGCGCGGCCGCCTGAAAAATGAACACAAGTCCAATATGCCGTGGCTCTTCTTCTACGCCGGCCTGGCCATCCCAGCGTTCTACGCGGTGGGCAACCTGGCGGGATCGGAAACCCACATCTCCGTCGCTGAGTTCTGGCGCTTCTGGGTGGTTCACCTGTGGGTGGAGGACTTCCTCGAGCTATTTACCACCGTCATGGTGGCCTACGTCTTCGTCCTGCTCGGCGTGGTCCGCGAAAAGATCGCCCTAGGCATCATCTTCTTGGACGTCATCCTCTATTCCACCGGTGGCGTGCTGGGCACGATGCACCACCTGTACTTCTCGGGCACCCCGGTCGAGCACATGGCCCTGGGCGCATTCTTCTCGGCCGCCGAGGTCGTGCCGCTGACCCTGTTGACCGTTGAAGCATGGACCTTCATGCAGCTGGGCTCCCGCCAGCGTGCCTCGGGCGAGCGCCCCTTCCCGCACCGCTGGGCGGTCATGTTCCTCGTCTCCGTCGGTTTCTGGAACTTCTTGGGCGCGGGCATCTTCGGCTTCCTCGTCAACCTGCCCATCGTCTCCTACTACGAAATCGGCACGGCGCTTACCGCCAACCACGCACACGGCGCGATGATGGGCGTCTACGGATTCCTCGCCGTGGGCCTGTCGGTCTTTGCGCTGCGCTACCTCATCCCCAAGGACAAGTGGTCCGATAAGGCCATGGGCTGGGCTTTCTGGCTGCAAAACCTGGGCCTGCTGTGGATGGTGGTCATTTCGCTCCTGCCGCTTGGCATCATGCAGCTCTACGAATCCGTCGGATCGGGCTACGTGGAAGCGCGGTCGCTGGGCTATATCACCCAGCCCGGCAACTTCATCATGGAATGGCTGCGCCTGCCTGGCGATGTCATGTTCCTCCTCGGCGTCCTGCCCTTCCTCTGGATGGCGCTGCGCGGCGTGCTTTACAAAAAGGAGATCCCAACGGTGGAGGAACACCCAACCAACCCGCTGTTTAGCATCATCACCCCGGACGAGGACGACCACGCGGGCGAGGTCCCCGTGGGCTCCTCGGTGGGGCTGGTTTCGGGCGGCAAGGGGCGCGTCGACAAGCGCAGCTCCACGGGCCGGCGCTACGGGTACATCGATGAGCGCGGTGCCTTCGTTGAGGAGGAAGATCCCGATGCCGAGCGCGGCGATTCCGCCACCGCGCCGCGCCAGGAATTTGAATCGCGCACCAAGTGGGGCGGTACCTACCGCTCGGATAAGAAGGACGACTAATGCCGGGTGCATTTACCGTACTATCCGCGTGCTACGGGCTTTTCCTGCTCGCAGTGGCCTGGGTATTCGACTTGCTCGCGCAACAAACCGCCAACCGCACCATGTCCAACCAATCCGGCACGTTCCGGTACTTGGAAGACCACGATGCTTGGCGATGCCCCGAAGATCACTGGCTCTGGCCCTCCAGCTTCGACCCGGAAAACCGCGTCATGCGCTACCGTGCGAACCCGACCGTGTGCAATACCTGCCCAGTCAAGCAACAGTGCACGGTCTCGCACCATGGCCGGGAGGTCACGCGCCAATTGGACCCGTGGCCGCACTCGGATTCGGGGCGCTTCCACCGCGGCATCGCGCTGGCGGTCGCGGCGATGGGCTACCTGCTGCCGCTGGCCTCGCTGATTAGCTATCATTCGCCCTCGGAGGTGGCGTTGACGCTGGCCACGGTACTCATCATCACCGGGTTCGGCGTGTACCCGCTGGCCCGGCACCTGTGGAATACTTCCTCGAACGCGCCGCAGCTGGTGGTGCCGGAGATGGATAACCACGAGGCGGAATTGGCAGCGCAGGTTGACCGCTATGGTTCGAAGTACGGAAAATCCACGCGCTATCGCTCGGTGCGTCAAGAACTGGAAGGGGAAGTCTAAGTGTCCGCTCCCGTATTCTGGCCGATCGTCATCGGCATCATCATCGCCCTCATCGGGGTATTTTTGTCCTACTCGCTCAAGGTGATTAAGCAGTACGAGCGGGGCGTGACCTTCCGCTTTGGCCACCTGCGGCCGATGCTGGAGCCGGGGCTGCATTTCTTGCTGCCGGGCATCGATAAGCTGGAGCGCGTGGATTTGCGTGTGGTGACGCTGACGATTCCGCCGCAGGAAATCATCACTAAGGATAACGTGTCCGTGCGCGTGAATGCGGTGGTCATGTTCGAGGTCACCGATTCGAGCAAGGCGGTCCTCGAGGTCGAAAACTACGCCGTGGCCACCTCGCAGATTGCCCAGACCACCCTGCGTTCGCTCTTGGGGCGGGCGAGCCTCGATGACCTGTTGGCCCACCGCGAGGAGCTCAACGAGGACCTGGCGGCGATCATCAACGGCCAAACTGAACGGTGGGGCGTGCTGACCCGCATCGTAGAGATTAAGGACGTTGAGATCCCAGAGATGATGCAGCGCGCCCTGGCGCGCGAGGCGGAGGCGGAGCGCGAGCGCCGCGCCAAGGTTATTTCGGCCCACGGTGAGCTGCAGTCCTCCCGCGAGCTGCGCGAGGCCGCCGAGGAGCTGGGCAAGGCTCCGGCGGCGCTGCAGCTGCGCTACCTACAAACGGTGCTGGAGCTCGGCGCGGACCAAAACTCCACCATCGTTTTTCCGCTGCCCATAGACATCATGGGTGGCTTCATGGAAAACCTGGGCACCTTTAATAAGGGGTTCAAGGAATTCAGCGAGAACTTCTCGCAGGTGGTAAATACGGAAAAGCCTGCGGACTAGGCATTTAAGAATGCGGCCCCTGCCCAGCGGAGGGGCCGTTTTTCTGTGCCTCGCGAAGCTGCGCGATGGCCTGCGAATTTTGCTTAATATCATTGGAATTACGCGCGACCTGCACGATTAAATAAATGACACCGGCTATAAGTCCGATGTAGATAGCTAGCGGGATGAGCATGAGCAGAAGTTCGAGCGGGCCAAGCGTCATTCTTACGCCTTTCTGTGCGGGGTATTTAATTTCAGGCTAACACTCGCGCAGGGCTGCGGCGACTGCGCTCAGGCTGTGGCGCAGGTCGTCATCGCTTAGGTGGCCAAAGCCTAAAACGACGCCGTCTTCGGCGTCCACTCCGCCCCAGTATTCGCGCAGCGGGGTCAGCTTGATGCCGCGGGCGGCGGCGCGCGGGACGATGGCCGGATCGCAGAGCAAAACCGCGTGCAGGCCGCCGTTGATGGGCAGCAGGCGCGCGCCGGGGAGAGTGCCCAGGGCATCGGCCACGAGGTCGCGGCGGCGCTTATAGGTCCGGCGCATGCGGCCGGTGTGGCGCCGCAGCGCCCCGCTTGCCAGGTAATGGGCGAGCGCGGCCTGTGGGATGGTGCCGACCGGCTGGCCAAAGATTTCGCGCTGCTTGTCGATGCCCCCGCGCAGCCCATCCGGGACCACCACATAGCCGCAGGCGATGGACGGCGAAATGACGGTGGAAAACGTACCTAGCAACACGGTGCGCTCTGGGGCGAGCGCGGCGAGCGCGGGCAGCGGTTGACCCACGTAGCGCAGCTCGGAATCGAAGTCATCCTCGATGAGTAAAGCGCCATGCTGGCGGGCCCAGGCGACGAGTTCGGCGCGGCGTTCGGCCGGCAGCGAGGCGCCATACGGGTACTGGTGGCTTGGGGTGACAATGAGCGCGTCGAGGTCGGTATCGGGAACGGTAACGCCATCGGCATCGGTGGGCACGTTCACCAACTCATGGCCAAGCGCCTGCGGGATGCGGCGCAGGCTGGGGTAGCCGGGCGATTCGACACCGACGCGCAGCGCGGTACCGAGCGTGCGCAGCACTAAGGCTAGGCCATCGCGGGCACCGGCGGTAACGACGATGCGGCGCGGATCCACCCGCAGCCCGCGCATGTGGCGCAGGTGGTTGGCTATGTGGTGGGGGAGTGGAGGGGCATCGGAAAGCGGCTGGGCGGCGGCATCGCGCCAGGCGGCGCGCCATTCGGGGGTGATGATGCCGGCGGTATCGGGCAGGCCGGGCGTCAATTCCAGCAGGTCGGGTGTGGGAGCGGGCTGCGGCGCGGGCTCGGGGCGCGGCGGCGGGCTGTGG